>JANXWX010000016.1 GCA_025350915.1 Nitrosomonadales bacterium | reverse complement strand
TGGAAAGAAGAACTGGCTGTTTGCCGGTAGTGAACGTGCGGGAAAACGGGCGGCGGCCATACAAAGCCTGTTTGCCACCGCGAAGCTCAATGGTATCGAACCGGCTGCCTGGCTGAAAGATACGCTGGAAAAACTTCCCGTCTGGCGCATGCGAAGAATTGATGAGCTGTTGCCGATCAAGCAAACTGCACAAATTCCATCAGCTTGATAGGTGGGGCGGCTGGACGCTTACAGTGCATCCCCTGTTCAGCGTAGTCAAGGGAGAGGTAGAGGCGTGGGAGGTTGTTCCAACAGACGATTAATCACTGCGCCCGCCAGCATCATGCCGAACAGAGCAGGCATGTAACTGATAGTGCCATTGACTGCACGTGCCCGTCCCGGGCCTTCCACGGGTTGCGGGGGTAACGGGACGCTGCTCACTTCGTCGGAATAGACGGTTAACAACGGCTTGTAGATATTCTCGCGGCGCAGACGCATGCGTATCAGGCGCGCCAACGGGCAAACTTCCGTCTTGCTGATATCGGCAATTTTGATGCGTGACGGATCGCGGCGGTTGCCCGCACCCATGCTGGATGCTACATTCAAGCCACGCTTCAAACTCTCTGCCAATAACGCCACCTTGCAAGACAACGAGTCGATGCAGTCGACGACATAATCACTATCCTCGGGCACCAGATCGTTGACGTTATCAATGGTGAGAAAAGTTTTCAGGATAGTGACGTTGCAGTCCGGATTGATATCGGCGATGCGTGTACGCATTAGCTCGGCTTTGGATGCACCGATAGTGGAATTTAATGCCAACAGTTGCCGGTTAATATTGCTGATCGCCACCACATCGTGGTCTATCAGCGTGAAGCGGCCGATGCCGGCACGCGCCAGAGCCTCCACACAATAAGAACCCACACCGCCCAGTCCGGCGACAAACACGTGTTTTTCCGCGAGGTGTTGCAGGCCGGCATCACCCAGCAGAATGTGGGTACGGGTAAATTGGGGAGGGATATTTTGCATGGTGCGCATTATCACCGAAACGCAGGTATTTAGCCTGGGTTAGCCAGTGGTCATGTCGGGTTTGTAATGCTTCACATTGTTGCGCCCGGTTTTTTTTGCGTAGTACATCGCAATGTCTGCATTTTTCATCAACAATTTTTCATCTCCCCCATGCTCGGGATAAACGGCGACACCCATGCTTGCTGAGATATTAATAATGTGCCCGGCCAATGCAAATGGCTGGTTGAGGGCATACAGAATTTTTTCCGCTACCTGTATTGCATTTTGTTCTTGCTCAATGCCTGGTAACAAAGTAACGAATTCGTCTCCGCCGATGCGTGAAACGGTATCCGAAGCACGCATGCAATTTTTCATGCGTTTCGCCACTTCTTTCAAAAGTAGGTCACCTATGTCATGGCCAAGATTGTCGTTAACTGGCTTGAATTTGTCGAGGTCAATAAACATCAGCGCCAAGCGTGTTTTCTCTCGTTTGGCCGTGACAATCGCTTGTAACAGGCGGTCGGTGAATAATGCCCTGTTGGGCAGCCCGGTCAACAAATCATAATGAGCAAGGTAATGTATTCGTTCATCTGCTTGCTTTTCCTTGGTGACATCATCGTAAATTGCCACGATTTCACCATTGGGCAGCTTATATATATAGTTTTCGCGCCATCCGGAAATTCGTCCATCCTGATAAAAAGAAACTGGGAAATGTTCTGCGATACCTCTTTTCAAAACACGCCGGAATACGTCAAGCAGGCCGAATTCCGTGATTCCGGGAAAAACATCCAGCACGTTTTTGCCGATTAAATCCTCGCGGCGCTTATTTTCAATGCGTTCCGCAGCCTTGTTGAAAGCGGTGATGGTGAAGGTTTGCCCATCAGTCGAGGCATGGTAAATCGCCACACCGCTGCTTAGATTTTCAAACATATCGATCAGACGTGATTCGCTCTCGCGCAGAATTTCTTCGGCTTGTTTGCGTTCAGTGATATCGCGGGCGATGCCCACGCCATACCATCTGTTCCTGAGCTTCAGGGAAGATAAAGCCAGTTCAACAGGGAATTCAGACCCGCCTTTACGCAACGCCACCAGTTCCCTGGTTTCCCCTACCATCGCACCTTCTCCAGTCTCCCTGAAATGTTTGAATACCTTTTTGAAAGCTTCATAATAAATTGGTGGCGCAATGAAAGTATGCAGTTCCTTACCCATCACCTCTTGGGCAGAGTAGCCGAATATTTTTTCAGCGGCGGCATTCCAGAATGAAATATTGCCGTCGTCATCCATCATAATCAGTGCATCCTTGGTGTGATTGCTCATTGAGCGAAATTTTTCCTCGCTTTCCAGTAATGCATCCTCCATAAGGTTCTGCTCGGTGATATCACGCAGAAAACAGTAAATGACGCCACCATTCATATCCCTATAGTTGGCACTGACGACAACGTCCAGCTTGCGCCCAGCCTTGCGACACTGACGCATTTCAAAACGGTCGCTGCCGGCCGCCATGATTTTACTGATTCGTTCGGTAATGTTTTGCGGATCCCCGTTCGATTTAACGTCTGACAGGCTCATGTTGAGCAACTCTTCCTGGCTATATTCTATTAACTGACAATAAGCGTTGTTGACTTCAAGAAAGCGTCCGTGTGAATTTAATATCCAGAACCCGTCCAGCGAGGCATGGATCATAAGCTTGAACTGTTCTTCCTTGTTTTTCAGCAAGATGCCCTCAATCTGCTGTCGCCCACGGATATGCGTGACAAGTGGGCGAAACAGGAAGAAATACAGTGTCGGAGAGATTAATAAGACCAGCAATGAGGCGTCGATTACAGCCTCGATCAGCAACGATTGTTGGGGCAGATATTGAAGCAGCAACATCACCAATGCTTCCGATAAAAACACGGATAGGGCAACCGCCAGGAAAATCCAGGCTGGAGATCTTAAAAAAAATGACTGATTTTGCTGTTTAGACATTTGTTGCGGCAGATCAATAAATGAGTGTCTAAATAATATACTATTCGCCAACTTGCTTCTGGATTGATTGTTTCGACTTGGTTATATTGTTTGGATAGGATTGTATAAAATGCTTTATTTGGAGGCTGATAATGACGATGAAAAGTGAAATTGAAGCGGCGCTGCAAGCGCATTCAATATGGCGTGAGCGCTTCAAGGATATATTGCACGGACGAGCGCCGTTTGACCTGGACATGATCAGTTCCAGCAACCAATGTGTACTTGGGCAATGGCTTTCAAATGAAGGTAAGCAGCTTATTCCCCCTGCATTGCACAGTGAATTTGCTTGCGGCATCAAGAGTTTCATCAAATAGCTGCCGGCATAATCCAGAATATAAAAGATGAAAAAATTCACAGATGCTAAAAATGCCTTAGAGCTGAAAGGACCGCTCAATCAAGCGAGTTTGCGTTTGGGGAGCCTGCTGACGAAAATGTCGTTTATGGCTCCGGCAGTTGCCAAGCCTGAAGAAAATGAACCATCAAGGGGTAAACCCTAGGCTTCAGGCCCGGCGATACGCTCAGCTAATTCGGTTATACCGCTTCGGGTTTGATCCAAATCTGGCCAGCTTCAATCTTTAACGGATAGGTATGTATCGCTGCATCGGCCGGTTCGCAAGTCGGTTTGCCGGTAATGAGGTCGAAGTAGCTGCCGTGTAGGGAGCATTTTATTTTCCCATCCTTGATGCAGCCAAGGTAGAGCGAATAGTCTTCATGGCTGCACATTTCATCCACACAATAAAACGTACCGGCCGAGTTGCATAACAGCAAGCGTTTGCCCTTGATCAGCACCCGTTTCATTTGTGAGGGTGATAATTCATCCGTGGTGGCGATTGCAATATAGTCGCCCATCACTTCACTCTTTTAGCCGCACGGCCAGAATCGAGTACTGCGCGAATTTGCGTTGCAGCATCGGCCAGACTCGACGCCTTGCCAACATGATGCAAGATGATCGCGCCGCTTAAAACCAGAGAATCGTAGAATGCGCCCTTTGCACCGTTAAGCGCGGCGATACCTGCTTCGGCAGCGACACGTGCTGTCGCCTGGATGTCGATGGCGGCGACGATTTCATCTGCGCCTTCCGCTGTGGTCACCGAGCCCGGCAGCGGCACGGCGCGCACATCCTGCTGTATGCCGAGAGTTGCCGGATCGATCGCGACTTCGCTTTCCGCGCCCTTATCGTGATAGTGAAAGTAGCGGCCGGCCTGGCGCAGAGAAGGAATGATACCGCCTTCCACGCCGCGAATAATACACGCGCTATCAAACCCGGCAACACGGGCGAGTTCGGCATAAATCGGGGGGTAGGGCTTGTGTACAAAGCCGGTAATGAAATGCGTTTTTTTCCGGCCGGCGATGGGTTTGGACAACACTTCCACCGTGGTCAGCACCTGCCGCTTGATCATCTGAGCACGCAATCCAACCAGATTGTGCATACCCGGATTGGATTGCGCCTGATCGATATAGGTCCAGCCTGTTGAGGGGTCAGCCAAACGCGCCGAAGCCTGGACAGGCGACAGGTCTACCGGCACGCCCGCAGCGTGAAGAATATGCCGCGCTGTTACACCGTACTTCGGCCCCACGCGATCAAGACCGTGGCTGACCGCATGCACGCCCAGCTCGGCCAGCAAGGGGCCCAGAAAAGGTGCGGTTGGCAGGCCGCGTGTATAACCGTCATAGGGGTCGCCGATATCCACCACCTCATCCACCGCTGCGGTCACCCGCCGGGTCGTTTCCAGCACGGCATCGAGTACGCCGATATTTTCATCCATCGTTTCGCGCTTCATACGAAGCGCAATAAAAAAGATGCCAATCTGTATCGGGTCGATCTGGTTGTCGATAATGGCTTTTGTGCCGAGATACGCTTCTTCACGGCTGATGTTTTTAGACAAATCGGGGCCGGTGGCAATGCGCTGGATGATTGAGCGCATCAGTAATTTTGGATCGGAAGGCAAGGGTGTATTCATGGTGGAATGTACTATTACATAATTCAAAGATGTGATTCTACCAAGTGTTGAAGCATTTTTACTGCATCAGCCACGTTTAAATCAGGGGATTTGTGCAAGACCCGTTAACACCGCGTGTGCGTTCAAGGTGGTAATGCGGGCTACTTCTTCCATAGAAAGATTGCGTAACGATGCCAATGTCTCGGCAATGCGCGGCAGATAAGCAGGGCGGTTAGGCTCGCCGCGAGCCAGAAATCCGGGGGGAATATCCGGCGCATCCGTCTCCAGCACGATGCTTTCCAGCGGCAAGGTGGCGGCTAAGTCTCTTATGCGGGTGGCGCGCGGATAGGTCATCGCACCGCCAAAACCCAGCTTGAAACCGAGCTTGATAAACTCTGCGGCCTGTTGCGGGCTGCCGTTAAAAGCGTGGGCAATACCGCCACGGACAGGCGTGCGGCGCAAGTGTTTGAGGATGGTGTCTTGTGCTTTGCGTACGTGCAGCAAAACCGGCAGGTTAAATTCTTGCGCAAGTTTGAGTTGCGCGGAAAAATAAAATTCCTGTTTTTCTTTGTCAAAATTTGGCACAAAAAAATCCAGCCCGATCTCGCCGACAGCAACCGGATGCTGTTGTTGCAGGTATTCACGCAACACATCCAGATCGTGCGGTTGTGCCTGATCGACAAACATGGGGTGGATGCCAAACGCGGGTGCGCAGGCTGAGTGGCGCTCACATAGTGTTTTTACCACGCTGAAGTTGGCACAGGCTACACTGGGTATTACTATCCTGCCGACACCCGCAGTTAAAGCTTCCCGTACCAGTGCATCCTGTGTGCCGCCAAACTCGGCGGCATCCAGATGACAGTGTGTATCGATGAATTGCATATACCCTACACCTATCCCAAAGTTGGGAGAGGGAACTGATCCTTCTCACGCTGGCGGGAGAAGGTTAGGGAGAGGGCGCTGAAAATCATCATTGCATCGTCAACACGATCTTGCCGCTCACGCCGCCTTGCTCCAGCAAGCGATGCGCTGCAGCAGCCTGGGCCAGCGGCATAGTTTTGCTGAGCAGGATTTTGAGTTTCCCTTCGTCTGCCAGATCAGCACCTTTCTCCAGCATACGGCGCTGGGCAATGCGCTTTTCATGCAGTTTCATGACTTGAGGGGCAAGCATCAATTCATAGCAGAGTGAGAGATTGCGTAGCCTCGCCAATTGACTGTCGGCCAGAGAGAGCGGCGTGGAAAGGAGGGTCACCAGTTTGCCGCCTACACACACCGCATTTAATGAACGCAGAAAAGTTTCGCCTCCGGCGGTGTCAAACACCACATCGGCCCCCTTGCCCTTTGTCCAGGCCAGCGTCTCCTGCACAAAATCCTGCTCGCGGTAGTGAATAATTTTTTCCGCGCCCAGGCCTTTGGTAAATTTGGCCTTGCCTTCGTCACTCACGGTCACGGCGACATGCGCCCCCAAATGGCGCGCTATTTGTATTGCGATATGTCCCACGCCGCCTGCACCTGCATGGATTAACACGGTTTGTCCGGCCTGGAGATTGGCGCGCTCAAACAATGCTTCCCACACGGTGATCAACACCAGCGGCAGGGCCGCGCTTTCAGTCATGCTGTAAGTGACGGGTTTGTGCGCGGCATACTGTTCGTGCAAGGTGGTAAATTCGGCATAACAGCCCGGCTCATCGCCTATGCCTCCATTGCAGAAATACACCTCGTCACCCACGGCAAAGCGGGTGACATCGGCACCCACCGCCTGCACCACACCGGCGCCATCGCAACCCAGAATCGCATGGACGTTATCGGGATAGTACGCCGGCTTGCTGCGCAGCTTGGTATCTATCGGGTTGATGCTCGCGGCAGCCAGTTTGACCCGTATATGCAGGCTGGAAGGTAGCGGGGGCACGGGAATATTGCGCAGCTGCAACACTTCGCTGGTGCCGGCAGAGATCATCTGAATCGCACTCATCATTGCATGGGTCATGGCGGTTGGTAGGGAGTAAGCAACAGGCTCTATGGTATGCCGCTGGTGTTTTTTTGGCGAGGCCCAAAATCTGGACAGCCATACCTATAAAATAAGCTTTAAAAATATTGTATTGGATGATATATTTCTTAACCTTAATGAGATTAAGGGTTATTGCCTGCGCAGGTTTTTGATCTTAAGTTTCTGGTGTAGAATAAAAATAATTTTGCATGCAGTAGACATGCGATGGGGTGAGGGTCAGGATGGGTAAGGGGAAAAAAGAAGGCGCTCCAGAGAGGAAAAAACAGGCTGTACAACAGCCTTTGTTCACAGAAACCGGACGTATCGTAATGCTGGTAGATCAGCCCGGACAGGATCGTGAGCTGGTAGCCATATTACAGAAAGCGGGATATCAGGTTGAAAAAGTAGAACAGTTTGCCTCTATCCATGCCATTTGTACCGGCCAACTTTCCCCCGTTGCCGTATTAATGGACAAGGCATTCAAGCAGAATTTGCCCGAGGTTACCAGAGCGATTGCCACCATGCAGGTGCAGTGCAAAAACAAAGTCCCGGTCATCTTTATCTCCGAGCATCATGACATCGCCGCCAGACTGGATGCCTATCGTGCCGGTGGCACGCATTATCTGGATAAACCGGTTGATGCAAACCGCCTGTTGCATATTATTTCCGAACAACAGTCTTCCGCTCTCAACCCGTGTTATCGCACCCTGCTGGTGGGTGATCAATCCGTCATGCTGGATGAACAAGCACGGCTGTTGCGTGAGGCCGGTGTGGAAGTCAAAGTGACTTATGATCCTCATGCAGTGCATGAGGCGCTCAAAGATTATGCGGTCGAAGTGATCGTATTGAGCCTGGCAATGCATAAATGTACAGGCCTGGAATTGGCGGCCGTGTTGCGTGACGAACCCCGGTTTGCCGAAATCCCTATCTTGTATTTAACGACCGAGGCCGAGCTGCTTAACAAACTGCCGGAAATCAACAAGAGCAATACCAGTTACATGAACAGGCTGGTGACACCGGCACATTTGCATGCCGAAATCTCCAAACGTGGCCGCAGTTATCGGCTAAGCCTGGATAAGACACGCTTATTGAGCACAGCGCGTTACGAGCTGGAAAGGAAACAGCAAGCGCTTGATTCCCACGCTATTGTCAGTGTGGCTGACATGCATGGCGCAATTGTTTATGCCAATGAAAAGTTTTGTCAGGTCAGTGGTTACAGCAGCGCCGAGCTGATCGGCAAGAATCATCGCATTATTAAATCCGGTATACATCCTGATGCGTTCTATACCGACATGTGGGACACCATCGTCAAGGGAAACATCTGGCACGGTGAAGTGTGCAACCGTCGCAAGAATGGCAGTTTTTACTGGGTTGATACCAGCATCGTGCCTTTTGTGGATGCAGAAGGGTTTCCCTATCATTATATTTCCATACGCACCGACATCACCCATGTGAAAGAGAATGAGCAGCGCCTGGCAAGCAGCCAGGCATTTGCCAATATTGGCACCTGGGACTGGGATATACGCAGCGGGGAGCTTGTCTGGTCCGAGCGTATCGCAGGATTATTTGGTTTCCCTGAGGGTGAGTTTACCCATAGCTATGAGCACTTCCTGGAGACTGTGCATCCCGAGGACAAACAGAAGGTGGATAAAGCGATCAGGGACTGTGTCGAGCGCGGCAACAGTTACCACATCGAGCATCGCTGTATATGGCCCGACGGCAATGTGCACTGGCTGATGCAAAGCGGTGACGTGGTGCGGGATTCGCTGGGTGCGCCCCTGCATATGCTGGGCTTGGTACAGGACATCACGCAACGCAAACTGGCCGAGGCGGAGTTGCTGCAGGCAAAAGAAGTGGCTGAATTGGCCAGTCGTGCCAAGAGCGAATTTCTGGCCAGCATCAGCCATGAGTTACGCACGCCACTCAATGCCATCCTCGGTTTTGCGCAACTATTCAGTCTCGACGAAAAATTACCGGCAGAAACACGCAGCAATTCACATCAAATTTTACGG
>JANXWX010000254.1 GCA_025350915.1 Nitrosomonadales bacterium | reverse complement strand
CTGCTGATTGCAAATCAGCAGGCGCACCATCCGGTGTGACAATTTCGCCCGCAGCCACTTTTGATTTAATTGGAACAGTCTGCGTAGCGCGCCTCTCGAAATCCTGACCTGATTCTTTTGCCTGTCCTTTACTCTTCTTCTTTTTGCCGCCTTTGGCGACAACGACAGGGCTGCTTTCAGCCACCACTTCTGCTGCGGGTAAAGCAGGAATTTTGGGCACCTCAAAAGTTGCAGGTCGGTCAATTTTTTTGGCGTCATTCAATGCCGCTTTTTTCTCGCTTTTTGTTGCCCCTTCAAGGGTACCGTATTCTTTCTGGATTTTTAAATCCGCCAAGCGCCGCAGGGCTTCCGGTGTCATCGCCGACTCAGGTGTTTGTTCCAGGAACTTCTGGTAACTCTGCATGGCTTTTTCAAAACCACCTTCTATTTGAGTATCCGTGAGATCAACCTTGCTATTCTTTAACTGGCCGATAGATCCCTTGTTCGTGCTGGTGCCACAGGAGACCAACAAGCCTGTAAACAACAATATCGGTAAACGGATCTTCATTTTGCTTCGCTTTCTTCCAGTTGCTTCTTGCTGGCCCGGTCATAACTTTCAGACAATGCAAAACGTGCCTGTACCTGGAACTCTTCCAGTCTAATTCGACGCTGATCCAGCTCGTTAATTGCCATAACATCCAGCATATGCCCCTGGCGTGCCATCAAGGTCGTGATTTTTTCTTTTGCATCCCTTACCCGATTCTTTAACTGCCGAAGCTGGTCGTCATAGCCTTTGTAGCTCTGCGTAGCCGCCTGACGAGAACGAACGAATGAACGATAAATATTTCTAAGTTTTTCCACATCAGCATCAAGCTGGTGAAGATGCTTATAGGCATCGGTCAAACGTTTATCGTAGGTGGTTTTAATCTGCCATGCCATTACACCCTGCAGTCGTTTGATTCTTCTGCGCGCTTCGATGCCGGAAGGACTGGTATCGTTTTTATACTTTTCCTCTTGCTGCCGCAATTTATCCCGCAATCCTCTTTCCTCGGCAGTTTGCAGAAATTCAGGCCGGGGGGATACCAGCATCAGCTTTAATTTATCATCCAGTGCCTGGCGTTGCTCCAGCCGTAATCTCATTTGCGAATCCATTTCCCTGAACTGTTTATCCAGCCCCGGCAAAATCGCCTCGTAATACTTGGCCCGTATTCGAATGATATCTACATAAGCATCTATGCTTTCATCCCAGGCTTCCAGTCTTTTGCGCAAATCATCCAGATCGAAATAGTTCTGCAAGGATTCCTGAAAATCATTGGAAGCCATCAACTCAAGCAGGTAATATGTTTCTGGGGATTCAGGTAATTCGCGCAGCTTTACCACCCAATTTTTATCCTGCTTTAATTCATCGCGAACCAATGCCTGCAGAAACTTACCTTCACGTATGCTTTTAATTGAAGCATCCAGCTTTGCTAGCCCGGTGCCAAATTTTTCCAGCGCACTACCGTATAGCAATGCTGCCCGACCGTACAATCCCAGCTTGGCATAAGCATAAGGCGCGCCCAGCAAACCTTCCTGCACCGCTTTATCAGTGGGATTACGCTTGATCAGGATGAGCCAGGGAACCAGAGCTCGATCATATTTTTCCAGCGCAACATCAGTCCAGCCGGATCCCAACAGGGCCTTGTTAGAGAAAGGCCCCGTTAAACGAATACGGTCAAGATACTGCTTTGCCAATGCAGGCTGACCCGCAGCAATCAGCCTGTTGCCCAGCATCATATTGGCTTTATCCCGGATTGCCAGCACACCTTCATCATCACCGTTTATCAAGCCGGCTTTATCGAGCTGCTCATAACCCTTTAATTCCTGCCCATTCTGTATCAACGCAATACCAAGGTTATAAGTCGCAAATCCCTCATAACCTTTGGCACTCTGCAAGCCTTGCAATATTTGAATGGCATCTTCAAACTTACCCGTCAACATATATATCTGCGCACGCAGGAAAAGTTCATCGTCACGAACTTTTTCAGGTATTTTGCCGGTAATTTTTCCAATCGTACTTAATGCGCTCCTGGGATCGTCCTTCTGCACATAAATACGCGCCAATCGATAGGCCGCTTCATTACGAATCGACTGCTCGACGTTTCCTTCAAGGACTGATTTTATTGCGCGGCCGGCACGCAGATGCATGCGGTAAGACAACTCAAAGTCACCTACCGAGAAATTTGCAAAATTTACCTGAAAATGTAGCGGGTCAAGGTTGGGGTCGTCCAGCCTGTAAAACTGCCCCAACTCAGTATCCAACCGGGTAATGGCATCAACATACTCACCCTGAAAAGCGTAATAAAATGCCTCTCCCAGATATAGATCTTTAGCCGCAGATTTTGAAGCATCCTCAGCAAAAGAAAAATAACTGAAACACAATCCAAGCAGGCAAATATAAAACCGAATCATAGACTGTTAGTTTTTAAATACGATACGTTGACTGCCGGAACCAGCTAGGGAAATCTCTATTAATTTTGGCTCTACCGACTTGGTAAACTTGTGGCTAGCTGCCTGTTGCTCATTACTATTGCCTGCAGACTTATCAATTAACGAAACATCCAGCGTGTGCTCCCCTGTCCGTACATTCCCTGTATACAGCCGCTGTACACCGCCACTTTGCAAGGCTTCCAGCTCCTTGAAAGTGTATATATGGTATGTAACATCCTTGCCATCTATCTTGAGCTTTACGGCATCCAGACGAAATTTCGCCCCCTTTTCGAAACTTACAAATATCGATACTTGCGTGTTTGAAGGGTAGAGCAACTTCTCTTCAAGCTGTGTTAATTCTGCAGATATACCGAGCACATCTTTTTTTATTTCCTGTACCTGTTCATCAAGGCCTCTTATTTGTTCCTTGGACACCTCCTCCGCATAACTTGCAGAGACCCAAAACATCAACAAAAAACCAAGCAAGATTTTCTTAATCATATTATTCATCTTTATTTTCCAAGATTGTTATTTAGCTTAAACAAAATGCTCGTCAAACTACTTTTACGACTGCTTGCGCAAATCTACCTGCATACCAAGCAATCATTAATGTGTGGATAATACCATAATAAAATCAACAAACCGATGCTCTTGACCTCGAAGATAGTTAATTCTGAAAATTAGAAAATAATTTAGACTTCGCTACAAGGTATGCAGCAAATTAAAACTTCATAAATCTAAATTTGTTTTTTTAATACAAAACAGGACAGATTTTGTAATAGTGTCGATAACAACCCTTACCGTTTTAGTCATTATGACAAGTTATGACTGGTCATAATGACTTGATAAATGGTTAAGTTGAAGACTCTCAGCTGTCAAACAGCGTGCAATACTTTCCACCTCAGTGTGTCACCATCCGGCGTTTTAGCCGGAGAGTTCTGGAGTGTTTTATATGGACATTATTTACGAAATTCGCAGGCGGCATTCGATACAGAAACAAACCATCTCAGCAATCGCCCGCGACATGGGCATCTCCCGACCGACAGTACGCAAGCATCTCAATACCATTGAAGAACCC
>JANXWX010000219.1 GCA_025350915.1 Nitrosomonadales bacterium | reverse complement strand
CGTGACTGGCGTGCCGGTGAGTGGCGTATTTTACTGATTGCGCTGGTGTTGGCGGTTGGCAGCATCAGCACTGTCGGCTTGTTTTCAGACCGCGTGCGGCAAGCCTTGCAACAGGAGTCTCACAGCTTGCTGGGGGCTGATTTGCGTATTAATTCGATCAGACCGATTCCACATGAATATAGAACAGAGGCTAAAAAACGCGGCCTGCGTGTGGTCAGCACGGTCACATTTCCCAGTATGGTATCAACTGCAGATGAAAATCTGCTCGGTGAAATTCAGGTGCTGGAAGAAGGCTATCCACTGCGCGGAAAAATTGAAATTACCGAAGTAAATGAAATCGACTCAAATGGCAGTGCGCCGCAAAAAGGCTTTATTGCAAAGGCTGTGCCTTCACGCGGGACAATGTGGGCAGATGCGCGGTTGATGCGGCGCATGTCAGTACAGTTGGGGGACAGTGTAAATATAGGCGCATTGAAGTTGCGGCTTGCAGCGCGTGTGATTAAAGATGTGGACCAGTCTGTGAGCTTTGCGAGCATTGCGCCACGTGTGCAAATAAACATGGCTGACCTTGCCGACACTCAGTTGGTGCAAGAAGGCAGCCGTATTAATTACCGCTTGCTGGTGGCCGGTGATAATGCGCAGGTAGAAAGTTTTCATAACTGGTTAAAGCCGAAAATTAGCGCGGGTGAAAAGATTGAGGATGTGCGCGATGCACGCCCGGAAATTCGCCAGGCGATGGAACGCGCGGAGAGCTTTCTCGGCCTTGCCGCACTGATGGCGTTTGTGTTGTCCGGCATTGCAATGGCCTTGGCTGCGCGCCAGTTTATTACGCGACATCTTGATGCCTGTGCAGTGATGCGCTGCCTTGGCGCAACGCAGAATGAGGTGTTGCGTATTTATCTGTATCAATTTTTGCTGCTCGGTATTGCCGCGGTGATTGTGGGCGGGTTGATAGGCTGGGGCGTGCAGGCCTCATTGATACAGGCAGTTGATGCATTGCGCGCGGCTGATCTGCCTGCGCCCGGTATGCTTCCCTTATTGCAGGCAACGATTAGTGGTATGGCATTGTTGCTGGGTTTTACTTTTTTACCTTTGTGGCAACTCAAGTCAGTCACCCCGCTGCGTGTCATACGCCGTGAGCTGGGTACACCCAATACCAATACCGGCCTGATGTATGTGTCTGGTGCCACCGTGTTGTGCGTGTTGTTTTTATGGCAAGCGGGTTCGATCAAGCTTGGGCTGACTGTACTCGGCGGCCTGGCTGCAGGTTTATTTATCTTTGGGCTGATTGCATGGACCAGCCTGAAACTGCTCGCCGCCCTGCGCCTGGGTAAAAGGCATGTGTTTGCAAACCTGGCCAGACATGGTCGCAGCAATGCGATACAGATTGTTGCGCTCAGCCTCGGTGGCATGAGCTTGCTGCTGTTAACACTGGTGCGCACCGAGCTGATGCAAAACTGGCGGGAACGCCTGCCACCGGATGCGCCCAATCGTTTTATTGTTAACGTACAGCAGGATCAGCGTGAACCGGTACTGCAATTTTTTAAACAGCATAAGCTGGCCGAACCTGATTTATTCCCCATGGTGCGGGGACGCTTGGTTGCAATCAACGAGCGAAATATCAGCGCGGATGATTTTGCAGATCAGCGGGCGCGCGCGCTGGTCGAACGCGAAACCAATTTATCCTGGTCGGCGGAGATTCCGGCCGGGAATCAACTGGCCCAAGGTACGTGGTGGACTCAACATATCAGTCAGGACAGTAATGTTTCAACTACTGAGAAATCTCATCGTGCTTTCCCTCTCCCTAGCCCTCTCCCCGAGTCCGAAAAACTTTTGGCCGGGCACCCGGGAGAGGGGGCAAACGAATCGCTGCGCGAAATAAATTTTAACGAAATTTCGCTGGAAGAAGGCCTGGCTAAAACCTTGGCCATTAAGCTTGGTGATATGTTGACCTACGACATCGCCGGCAGCCAATTTACGGGGCGGGTCGTCAATCTACGCAAGGTGCGCTGGGACTCAATGCAGGTGAATTTCTTTGTGATTACCTCACCCGGCATACTGGAAAATTATGCAGTCAGCTACTTAAGCAGTTTTTATTTGCCACCAGACAAAGTACGTGACGGTGACGCTCTGATAAAAGCTTTCCCCAATTTATTGGTCATTGATACCGAGGCGATCATAAATCAGGTGCGCCACATCATGGACCAAATCGCACAGACGCTTGGGGCTGTGTTTATGTTCACCCTGTTAAGCGGGCTGGCGGTGCTCTATGCCGCACTGCTCGCCACTCAGGACGAGCGTATTTACCAGTCTGCCATTATGCGCACCCTGGGTGCCGATAGCCGTTATCTGCGCAGCCAGCACCTCACCGAGTTTGCTGTTCTCGGTGCGCTTAGCGGTTTGTTTGCGGCTGCTGGATCGGCTGCGCTGGGCTGGGTAGTGGCAAAAAATGTGCTGGAAATTCCGTTCGCGCCCCCTGTCCTGCTTTGGCTGGTAGGTATCAGCGGCGGCATGTTGATTGTGATGGTTTCAGGTTGGCTGGTAACGCGGCGTGCGGTAAATCTGCCACCGCTGCAGGTGCTGGCGGGCTAATTGATTGGTATGGATGAAACTATTATCAGCGGCGGTTTCAAGATCCAAGTGCAACAAGGTTAAGTTGATTTGCCCAGTAAGTCTTAAAGTCAAAAGCGCCTTCAGGAAGGAAGACTTCAGCAGGGCATTTCCAGTTTAGCGTTTTTCTGGGGCGCGTGTTGAGTTTCCA
>JANXWX010000029.1 GCA_025350915.1 Nitrosomonadales bacterium | reverse complement strand
CTGGTGGCTTCCGGTCGAGGTGAGTACGAACCTTTGGCGGCGAATGATACTTAAGAAGGACGCAAAAAGAACTGTCGTATCGGGATCAATGCTGATCGACAAGAGCCTGGCGAACGAAATGGAAAAATCGATTAAATAAAGCCGCTTCTTCACGCGATAACGTGATGGCTATGGGCTGTTCTGTAAATGGCTAATGTTCTCAGCGCATCCGTTGTGCATGAACAGTACAAAATTCGCGCCAAGCTTGGTTACTGATTTCCGCACTTGATTTTTTTGGTTTGAAAGCTTCGTGTGCGTTGCAGGGGCTTGCCCCCATCCTATTTTTTGACTGGTTTTCTTTTTACGGTGGATGCTGCTGCGGGCGAAACGACTTTGGTTTTAACCGGTTTGGCAAGGAAACCGCCGCTGGCATTTCCGTATTCCATAATGATAGTTGGTGTGGCTAAAGTGCCAGCAACCCGGATTGGGAGGGTGATACCTTTCAGTTCATACAGCTCACTGTTGTTGCCTCGTTTGAGGCTGGGTGAGACAGTGGTATTGATATGATAGTCAAGTTTTCCGGACTCAAGGTTTATTTCGCCATCACCTTTGCTGGTAAAGAGTGATGATCTAAGCAGAAAGTCATTGTTGCTCGCCTTGCCTTCGTTGATAGTGAAGGTGGACTTGAACTCGGAAAATGCAGTGACGTCGGTAAATTTAGCGACATAACTGCGTTCGATTTCTTTCACTCCAATTTGCGCTTTTTCCGTAACCAAAGACTCACTCAAATTGATTCCAGCCAATGAGCCAGAACCTACTGTCAGGTTAATGTTGCCATTAACAGTCTTGCGCAAATCCCCCATGTTAGTGCCTGTGGCGTTCAAGTCCACTATGATGGTGCCTTTTCCAGACAGTCTTGGTTCGCTGGCGTAAAAATCAGCGAGCAGGGCATTGAGCTGGACACCGTTGAGCTTTTGCTGAAAATTAATCTTTGGATTGTTAATTGCAGTGATACTAAGGCTTCCCTGTGACGTTCCACCGTATAGGCGTGCATTGAAGGGCTCTATTTTTAAAGTAGATTGATCAACCAGAATTTCTGCCGACAAATTACTGGTTTTTAATTTGGCAAATCTGACTTCTCCACTCCGGAGCTTTCCGTGCAGGTTGAGCATTTTTAAACTGCTGAAGTCGAAAGGCAAAACATTATCCTGGAACCTTTTTGACCAGTCTGAAATCAGGTAACGATCAAGATCGAGTTTGTTTGCGGTAAGGTCGAATACGTAGGCAGGGTGACTGAAATCCTGAAATCCGGCGCTACCACCCAGTTTGCTGTCATCAATTTTTGCGTTGAAGTCGAGTTTCAGTTTTTGATCGTTGAAGTTGGTAAGCAAAATACCATTCAAGTTGACGTTTAGTTTGCTGGTAAGCAACGGGTGGGTAACGCTGAAGTTGCTTGCAATATTGGATAGCTGGGCTTGCATTGCATCAAAATCAATATTCATTGGGCTGCTCAATTTCCCCTGAATCGTTCGACCCGCCTTGAAGATATCAAAAGCAATGTTGACATTGTCAGCATTAAATTTCTTGTCGAGTATTTCAAATGCCGATAAATCCAAGGTGGCGGTCAGATTTTCATCTTCCTGCAACAGATTTGCATTCAAGGCGAGTGTAGTAGAGGTAAGTTTGTTTTTTTCCAGCTGTATTTTGGGTATATCTATCTTGGCATCCAGTTTTTGATTGTCGATCTTGCCTTTAACATTGGCGATAAATTTATCAATGGTCAGTTGTGAAGTTGCCGGGTAACTGTTGATCGTCCCCTGTAGATTAACAGCCAAATTAGTGATACCCATCGATTCACCTTCCAATTCGATTTCGAAATTGGCAAATTCATAATGGTTGGTTTTAAGTTCAAACAGCAGATGGCTGTTTAATTTAACCTTGGCGTCGATACGTGGCTTGGCTGATTCCAGACGGAATGTAGCCGTGACACTGCCCGGAGTGGAGTCTGTCAACCTGCCAGTCTGGATCTCCATATCATGAAGTGAATACAAGGTACCGGTCGCTTCATTCGTGATATTAACAGACGAGTTTTTAATTTTGATGCTGTCGATATCAAATTTTACACCGTTCAAACTTCCGTCGCGGGTAAACAGATCGTCCAGATTGGTATTGCCATTTTTAAAGCGCACAATATTTGCATGCACGCCGTCAAGATCGACATGCTCAATCTGTAATTGTTTGAGAAACAGTGGCCACCAGGCAACATAAAAATTGGCGTTCTCAATTGAAGCAAAATTCTTGCTGCTATTGCGCTGGCTCAGCGACATTTTCTCTGCTTTTAGTGCCAGCTTGGGGAAAAATGTGACTTTAATGTCACCATCAAGGGTCAGGTCACGCTGGTTATGTGTTTTGACATAATCCACCATTTGCGACTTTAAATAGTTCGCATCAAACAGGTAAAGGGCAAGGCTGACGATTCCGGAGATCAGAGCAAGGATGAGGATGATACCGGCAAGCGCATGCCGCCAATAATCCTTGGCATTGGATTCGGCAAAGGGAAGTTTGAATCCTCCAAAGGCGGAAATACCCACACCGATAATGCCATACAAGCCTAATAGGGCATGTTTGACTGAACTTTCTTTTGGGGGTTGCTTTTTCCCTGGTTTCATAAGAGATCCTGACTAAAGCGATTATTGGCATGCGATTATTAAATCGCTTTAGTGTGGTTAATAATGGTTGATTCTATCGCAAGTGTCAGGTTTGTACTTCAGGGTATAGTATGTCTCGCAAATATCACGCCTTGTATAGCTTGCCAAATGTAGGCACATCTGCAAGGTCTTGTAAAATAAATAAAGAGGGGTTCCTCGAAATTTATATCGTATTTTCAACTGGTTGAAGAAAGAAAACATATGCCTGTCAATAAAAGTATTTTCATCATAAGCCTGATGTTTACATTAGCAGGATGTCAGCTTTCCTCTCCAAAAACTATCGCACCATTTACCACTGATGGCTGCAGTGAGTTTCCTGATGGCATGCCAGCTCATAGAGATTTATGGCTCAAATGTTGTGTGGCGCATGATATCAAGTATTGGGCAGGAGGCAGTTATAACGACCGTTTGGATGCAGATCTTGAATTGCGCTTATGTGTGCAGTCGGTTGGCGAACCCGCAATAGCGAATCTGATGCTTGCCGGTGTAAGGGTGGGTGGCTCACCCTGGTGGCCTACAAAGTTTCGCTGGGGATATGGTTGGCCCTATACAAATGGCTACAGTAAATTAACACCGCTTGAGGAAGAGCAGGTTCTTAAAGTAAAAACCAGGCAAGGAATTAATTAAACATTGTCATGATGCCGTGCTAAGGTTAGAGTATGGTTTATTCAAATAAAAAATCAGGAGTATACAAATGACAACAGCTCTAATGATTCTGGCAGTCCTCGTTTTATTCATGTTTCTGGCTTTTTTCAGGGCTTCCATCTGGGGCTGGTTACTGGCCAACATCGTGGTCGTAGCAGCCGTATCGATGATTTGCAGCATTTCCGGTGATGCCTTGACGACGACCGTTATCACGCTGGGATTGTTTGTGGCTGTCTTTGGTATACCAATCGTCAGGCAAGTGTTAATCAGCAAATTTATACTCAATATTTTTCGCAAGATCTTGCCCCAGGTTTCTCAAACCGAGCAGGAAGCCCTGGATGCCGGAACAGTATGGTGGGACGGCGAGCTGTTTAGCGGTCATCCAAATTGGCAGAAACTGCTGGGCTACGCCAAACCCAAATTAAGCGCCGAAGAACAGTCCTTTCTCGACAACGAAACAGAGCAGCTATGTACGATGATAGATGACTGGGATGTCACCCATGTGCGTCAAGACCTGTCCCCGGAAACCTGGCAATTTATCAAGGACAAGGGTTTCTTCGGTATGATTATTCCCAAGGAGTATGGCGGTTTGCAATTTTCAGCACTCGCGCACTCTTCCGTGGTGGCAAAGATTGCATCACGCAGCGCGACCGGCACGGTCACGGTCATGGTTCCAAACTCGCTTGGACCGGCCGAACTGCTGTTGCATTACGGCACCAAGGAACAAAAAGACAAATATTTAAACCGTCTGGCCAAAGGGCTGGAGATACCCTGTTTCGCCCTGACCGGCCCGATGGCCGGTTCCGATGCGGGAGCGATACCCGACACGGGTATCGTCTGTTATGGTGATTTCAACGGACAGAAAAATGTACTGGGACTGCGCATGAACTGGGAGAAACGCTATATTACCCTGGCACCGGTAGCGACACTGCTGGGCATCGCCTTCAAGTTATTTGACCCCGATCATTTGCTGGGCCCTGATGAGGCGCGTGGAATTACGCTGGCGCTGATACCGACCAATACGCCGGGCGTACAAACCGGCCGCCGTCACTTCCCGCTCAATTCTGCTTTCATGAATGGTCCAACCACAGGCAAGGATGTGTTTATCCCGCTCGATTACATCATCGGCGGCGCCGAGCGTATCGGCCAGGGCTGGCGCATGTTGATGGAGTGTCTCGCTGCGGGCCGCTCCATTTCGCTCCCCGCCAGCGCTACCGGCAGTGCCAAATTATCAGCGCGCACAAGCGGTGCCTATGGCCGAGTACGCAAGCAATTCAAACTGCCGGTGGGTAAATTTGAAGGGGTAGAAGAAGCGTTGGCGCGTATCGGCGGAAATGTTTATATGCTGGAAGCGGCACGTGTACTCACCGCTTCGGCCGTTGATATGGGTGAAAAACCTTCCGTGATTTCTGCCATTGCAAAATTTCACTGTACCGATCGTAGTCGTATCGTCATTATCGATGCGATGGATGTGCATGGCGGCAAGGGTATCTGCATGGGGCCGGATAATTACATGGCACGTACTTATCAGCAGATACCGATTGGCATTACGGTGGAGGGCGCCAATATTCTGACACGCAGCCTGATTATCTTTGGACAGGGTGCTGTACGTGCCCACCCCTATGTTCTCAAGGAGATCAAGGCAGCCCATGATCCGGACAAAAAGAATGCCCTGCTGGTTTTTGATGAAGCTTTGTGGGGGCATGTCAGCTTCAGCCTGAGCAACGCGGTGCGCGCGCTGGTCTTTGGAGTGACAGGTGGCCGTGGCATCCAGGTGCCGACTGAAGCGCCGACCAAACGTTACTACCAGCAACTGACCCGTTATTCTTCCGCCTTTGCTTTTGCGGCCGATGTAGCCATGCTGATTCTGGGTGGAAGCCTCAAGCGCAAGGAAAAAATCTCGGCCCGTTTGGGTGATGTATTGAGCAATATGTATTTGTGCTCAGCAGTTTTAAAGCGTTTTGAGGAAGATGGCCGCCCTGAAGCTGACTTGCCTTTGCTGCATTGGTCATTACAGGATGGACTTTACAGAATACAGGAAGCATTTGATGGTGTTTTGCAAAACTTCCCCAATCGCCCTGCCGCCTGGTTGTTGCGCAGACTAATATTTCCCTTGGGTAAATGTGCTGTTCCTCCATCGGATGAGATTGGACATCAAGTAACCAGTCTGATGCTGCAACCCGGGGAAGCACGTGATCGTTTGACCCGTGGCATGTTTATACCCAAGGATGAAAATGATGCAGTGGGTGCCCTGGAAGCTGCGCTACTCAGTACGCTGAAATGCGAGCCGATACAGGCAGTGATTGCCAAAGCACGTAAGGAAGGAAAGATAAAATCACGCGATGAGCAGGAGCAAGTTGCTGAGGCCGGTAAGCTGGGTATTGTGACGGCAGAACAAATAGTGATGCTCGAGCGTGACTATGCGCTGCGCCGTAAAGTGATCATGGTGAATGATTTTGATACAGCTGATTTGGCTGCGCAATAACTTCCTGCTCCGTTAAATCAAGGCCGTCCGGAAAACGGCCGCACATGAAAGCGATCTCAGGCGATGGCGGGTTTGCATAATAAAACAGTTTTTATAACCGGTGCCAGTCGTGGTATCGGACGAGCCATTGCTTTGCGTTGCGCGCTTGATGGCGCGAATATCACCATCACCGGCAAGACCGCAACAGCCCATGCCAAGTTGCCCGGCACTATTCATAGTGTGGCCGCAGAAGTTGAGAAGGCAGGCGGGCAGGCATTGGCAATCCAGCTCGATGTGCGAGACGAAGCTGCCTTGCAGGTGGCAATTGACCAAGCTGCGCAACACTTTGGCGGTATTGATGTGCTGGTTAACAATGCCAGCGCGATCAGTCTGACTGGAACGCTGGAGACACCCGCAAGACGTCTGGACTTAATGTGGGATGTAAATATGCGCTCGACGTTTCTGGCATCTCAGGCATGTATTCCGTATTTGAAAAAATCTGCCAATCCGCATATCCTGACCCTGTCACCGCCATTAAGTTTTGAGGAAAAATGGTTTGTCCCGCATGTCGCATACAGTATTTCAAAGTTTGGCATGAGTCTTTGCGCCCTGGGTATGGCGCGAGAATTTGCGGCAGAGGGCATCGCGGTCAATTGTCTGTGGCCCCGCACTACGATTGCCACCTCTGCGATTGAGTTTAATTTCCCCGAACAGATTTTACGCGCTTCGCGAAAACCGGAAATCGTTGCAGATGCAGCGCATCATATTTTCCTTCGTAACAGCCGTGAATGCACCGGTAATTTTTTTATTGATGAAGAAGTGCTGAGAAATGCAGGCATAAAGGAATTTGACCAATATGCGGTAACACCCGGCACCCCCCTGTTTAACGATTTATTTCTGGATGAAAGGACAAGGCAATGACTGCTGATAACAAACACATCATTACTCCCGAGGAGGCAGTAACCCTGCATGGTATTTTTTTGGAACGTGTCAAACGTTCACCCGCAAAAATTGCTTACAGCTATTTTGATACCCAACGGAATGAATGGTTATCATTAACCTGGGTTCAGGCGCGAGATGAGGTTGCACGCTGGCAGGCTGCGTTATTGCGTGAAAATCTGGCTGCGGGGGATCGTGTTGCCATTATGTTACGCAATTGTCCTGCCTGGATCATGTTTGAACAGGCAGCGTTGTCATTGGGTCTGGTAGTCGTGCCTTTATATACTGTAGACAGGCCGGATAATATCGCTTATATCGTCAAGGATGCCGGTGTCAAAGTATTATTGTTTGAGAATGGCGAGCAATGGCAGTCTTTGAGCACAGTGCTGCAACAGATGGATTGTGTACAGCGCCTGTTAAGTCTGGAAAAAGTGAGTGGCAATACCGACTCTCGCCTGAAAAGTGCGGACGATTGGTTGCCGGCCAAAGGCGTTCTCCTGGCAGAAAGAGAACGAAAACGCGATGACCTGGCCACGATAATCTACACCTCCGGCACCACAGGCAAGCCCAAGGGTGTCATGCTGTCCCATCACAACATTGTGTATAACGCTTATGCTTCCTGCCTGGTTTTCCCTGTAGATCAAAATGACTGTTCCTTGTCCTTCCTGCCTTTGTCCCACACCTTTGAACGAACAGCTGGTTATTGGCTGATGATAGGCGGGGCGACCGTGGCTTATGCACGGTCTATTCCGTTGTTGGCTGAAGATCTGGTTAATATACGACCTACCGCGCTTATCGCAGTGCCACGTATTTTTGAGCGTATTTACAATGCAATCCATGCCAAGATGGATGAGGCATCACCGTTGAAGAAAAAGTTATTCTTGCTGACTGTATCAGTTGGCTGGGATCGTTTTGAGTACCAGCAGGGGCGCGGAGGATGGAAGCCGGGGATGTTGTTGTGGCCGCTACTGAAACGTCTGGTAGCCGACAAGGTGATCAACCGACTGGGCGGGCGTGTACGCTTTTCAATCAGTGGTGGCGCTGCGTTGCCACCCAAGGTGTCGCATCTGTTTATTTCTCTCGGCTTGAATTTGATACAGGGTTACGGCATGACTGAAACCAGCCCGGTAGTCAGTGCCAATCGTACCGATAATAATTTCCCATCCAGTGTGGGATTGCCCTTTAAAGGTATTGAAGTACGCATCGGAGCGCAGAATGCTTTGCTGGTAAAGGGACCCTCCAATATGCTGGGGTACTGGAATAACCCTGATGCGACGAAAGCAATGATTGATGCCGAGGGCTGGCTCAATACAGGCGATACCGCGCGCATCAGTGAAACGGGGCATATTTACATAACCGGTCGACTTAAAGAGATCATCGTACTTTCCAATGGCGAAAAGGTGCCGCCTGGTGATATGGAAGCTGCCATCATGCGCAATCCCTTGTTCGACCAGATTATGGTGCACGGCGAAGGACATTCTTATCTGGTTGCAGTCGCAGTAGTCAATCCGGAGGTGTGGAAACATTTGGCGGATCAGTTCGGCGTGGATGCGAATAAAGCGGAATCACTTCGTGATACGAAAGTAGAGGAAAAAATTGTTCAGCTCATTTCAGCGCAAATGAGTGAGTTCCCCGGTTATGCACAAGTCCGCCGGGCATTGTTGCTGACCGAACCCTGGACAATCGAAAACGGATTGCTTACGCCCACGCTGAAAATAAAACGGGCGAAGGTGGTGGAGAAATTCTTCTCAGAAATTAAAGATTTATACGAAGGCCATTAGCATGACGGGTGAAATAGTGTCATTGCCACATCGCGAACCAACTATAAGGGTTGCAGCGATGCCCTCCGATGCGAATTATTCGGGAGATATGTTCGGTGGCTGGATCATGGGGCAGGTTGATATTGCCGGCAGCATACCCGCCGTCAATCGTGCCAAGGGAAGAGTCGTGACGGTAGCGGTTAATTCTTTTGTATTTAAAGAACCGATATTCATGGGCGATATCGTGAGTTTCTATGCTGAAATTACCAAAGTTGGCAGAACCTCGATTACGGTAGATGTCCAAGTGTATGCACAACGCGATCCAGCCAAGCCAGTTTGTGTAAAAGTAACAGAGGCCATATTAACCTATGTGGCAGTAAGTGATGACCGCAGGCCGCGGGTGGTTCCCCCCGCCGACTAATTGTTAATTTGAGCAGGTTTTTTGTTTGGGAGTGTCTATGAATAAGAACTTTTATATCCGTAAAGTCGCCGTACTGGGTGCAGGTGTCATGGGTGCGCAAATCGCAGCCCATCTGACCAATGCCAACGTTGAAACGATATTATTTGAATTGCCTGCCAAAGAAGGCGACCCGAATGGCAATGTCAAAAAAGCGATTGATGCGCTGAAGAAGCAGGAACCTAACCCGCTGTCATCTCCATCGCGCCTCACCTATATCACACCTGCCAACTATGAGCATAACCTTGAGTTGTTGCGTGAGTGCGATCTGGTGATAGAAGCGATTGCCGAACGCGTTGACTGGAAATCAGACCTGTATCGCAAGGTTGTGCCTTATCTGGGCGCACACACGATCTTCGCCACCAACACTTCTGGTCTCTCCATCAACAGCCTGGCCGATGCTTTTCCTGAAGTGCTGCGTCATCGTTTTTGTGGTATCCACTTCTTTAATCCGCCGCGCTACATGTATCTGGTTGAACTGATACCGTGCAAAGGAACGGATGCCGCGCTACTGGACCAGCTTGAAGCCTTCCTGGTCTCTACTGTGGGCAAGGGTGTGGTACGCGCCAAGGACACACCCAACTTTATCGCCAACCGTATTGGCGTGTTTTCCATGCTGGCGACCAAGCACCATGCACAGGCATACGGGCTGGGTTTTGATACTGTCGATGCACTGACAGGCCGCTATCTGGGCCGCCCCAAGAGTGCGACGTTCCGTACTCTTGATGTGGTCGGGCTGGATGTGTTTTCACATGTGGTGAACACCATGCGTGACAAGCTTGAGGATGATGCCTGGCATGGCTATTTTGCGCTGCCCGTGTGGTTTAATAAATTGATTGAAGAGGGGGCGCTGGGCCAAAAAGTTAAGCGCGGCGTGTATAAAAAAGTGGGCAAGGAAATCCATGTGCTGGACATCGGGAGCCATACATACAAACTTTCCGCAGGTAAAGCAGACGATGACGTAAAAGATATTTTACGTGAACGTGACTGGGCTAAAAAACTGGCGGCGCTGCGCGAAAGTAAAAATCCGCAGGCCCAGTTTTTGTGGAGTATTTTGCGTGATACCTTCCACTATTGCGCCAATCAGCTGGAAAGCATTGCCGACAATGCGCGCGACCTTGATCTGGCCGTGCGCTGGGGCTTTGGCTGGGATGCCGGCCCGTTTGAAATATGGCAGGCGGCCGGTTGGCAGCAAGTGGCAGGCTGGATCCAAGCCGATATAGCCGCCGGCAAGACGATGGCCAAAGAACCGCTACCCGCCTGGGCCACGGAGAGCTCACGTGCCGGCGTGCATGCCGCACAGGGATCCTATTCTCCGGCACGCCAGTCGCAGCAACCGCGCTCCACACTGGAGGTATACCGTCGCCAGGTATATCCAGACCGTCTGTTGGGGG
This sequence comes from Nitrosomonadales bacterium, assembly GCA_025350915.1. Taxonomy (GTDB): domain Bacteria; phylum Pseudomonadota; class Gammaproteobacteria; order Burkholderiales; family Gallionellaceae; genus 39-52-133. The sequence goes on along the minus strand of JANXWX010000029.1, from coordinate 835 downwards.
AGACTGCAAAATATGGCGAGACAGTTTTTGAAACTGACGATATACGCATGTGGCACACGGGCGATGGCATGGGCATTTTGAGTTTTAAAACCAAAATGCATGCGGTCAGCAATGAAGTGCTGGATGGGATATTGCGTGCAATTGCAGAGGCCGAGGCAAATTTCAAGGCCTTAATATTGTGGCAGACCGAGCCACCTTTTTCTGCCGGCGCCCATTTGCTGCAACTGATGCAGGGCGTCAAGGATGTCAGTGGTGACCAGTCAGGTGGAGGAGGTATGCTGGGCAAACTGAAGGGGGCCGCGCAACGTGTCAAGTTTACCGTGGCCGGAGGTGGCGGTATCGGACAAATATTGAATGCGGCAACCGGCAATGTTCCCCGTGTGGAAGAGGTCGTCGCCAAGTTTCAGCAGGTGTCGATGCGTCTGAAATATTGTTCAGTGCCCACTATTGCAGCGGTTGATGGTTTGGCGCTGGGTGGTGGTTGTGAGTTTTCAATGCATTGCACACGCATCGTGGCCTCGATGGAAAGCTATATCGGCCTGGTGGAGGTGGGCGTGGGTCTGATACCGGCAGGAGGTGGCAGCAAGGAACTGGCACAGCGTGCGGCAGCCGAGGCCAAAGGCGGTGATATCTTCCCTTTCCTGCGGCGTTATTTCCAGCAGGTTGCCATGGGCGAGGTGGCCAAGAGCGCCGAGCTGGCTCGTGATATGGGCTACTTGCGCAGCTCGGACCGCATCGTGATGAACCGTTTTGAGTTGCTGCACATTGCCAAACAGGAAGCATTGGCGCTGAATGCAAGCGATTATCGCCCACCTTTGCATCAGCGTCTGATACC
>JANXWX010000200.1 GCA_025350915.1 Nitrosomonadales bacterium | reverse complement strand
CTGGAAAGTCATTGGGCGCTGGGAGAAAAATTAAACGCGTTACGTGATGAGGGTGTGTTAATCATAGGTAGTGGTGGCATTACCCATAACCTCCGAGCATTAGACTGGCATGCTGCCGAGGATAGTGCTGCCCCCTGGGCGGCAGCCTTCGTTGATGCAGTAGAAAAATCCATGGATAGTAAAAATCGTGAAGCATTGTGCAAGCCATGGCAATTGCCCTATGGCAAGGAGTCGCACCCGACTGTCGAACATTACGCGCCTTTGCTTGTGGTGATGGGCGCAGCGGGAGATGAGCCTGTTTCAGCATTACATCATGCCTGGATGTATGGCAACTTTGCTTTGCATGCTTATGGAGCAGGGATGTGAAAGTTTGTTGGTCGCGTGTATCAACTGCCACTTATAGGCTGGTTGGTGCACGTATCGGAATCACTACTACAAGATGATTGATTGTAAAGGCAAGGTTTCATCAATATATGCAATTCCAGTCGGGTAGGTGGCGCAAATATAAATCAGCCTCTTAGTCGGCTGAACATCGAAATAAAACGCTAAAGTTAACTGGAAATATGCCGATAACAAAACATGGTTTGATGTATTTATTATGCTTCGATACCATCGTATAGCAACAATTTTAGCTTTTATCGTGAAGGAGGTAATACATATGGACACGACAGGAATAGCTGCACTAGCGACAAATATGAATCAGGCCCGGACTTCCGAAGCCGTACAATTGTCTATGTTAAAAAAAGCCATGGATATTAGTGCTCAAAATGGTCTGCAACTTATTCAGGACGCAACCAAGGTGGCCCCCAATAATCCGCCTCACTTGGGTAATCGTATCGATACCACTGCTTAGTTATACACTCACCTTTACTTTCCACCTATTCTGAGGCGGAAGGCGAGCACTACAAATCGAACCCGGATGTTGACTATGTTTTGGTCAGCGGGGTTCTCCCTGCATTCTCGTTCATCTTCATTCAAAATATGCCTCATCTATGCAGGCATTTCCCCTGGAATTTTCTGTATTACAAAATTGTAATTTAAGCGTCATCTCTTGCATTAGGAAAGATTGATATAATGTATTCGTTCACTGGGCTTATACGAGTCCCGCATAAGAGCCCTTGAAATCGGAAAGGGCAGTAATAATCTTAATTTCAGAGGATGTTTATTATGAATCGAATTATTCCAGCTACTCAAGTATTGCCAAACATGCAACGACGGAGGTTTCTGGAAGGGCTGGTCGCTGGTGGTGTGGTGATGGGCCTTTCACCCTGGACATCTTCATTTGCAGCACAACTTGAAACCAGACCTGCACAAATTTTATCCGGCACAGAATTTGATTTAGCAATTTCAGAATCTCTGGTTAATTTCACCGGTAATTCTCGACTGGCCACCACGATTAATGGTTCTGTTCCCGCGCCAACGCTACATTGGCGTGAAGGTGATACGGTCACTATTCGGGTGGCGAATCGTCTTACCTCTTCATCATCAATACACTGGCATGGCATCATTTTGGATACCTCAATGGATGGCGTACCCGGCCTTAGTTACAAGGGTATCCCTGCCGGAGAAACATTTACCTATCGTTTTAAAGTGGGACAAGCGGGTACTTACTGGTATCACTCGCACACCGGCTTTCAGGAGCAGCTCGGTATGTATGGCGCGATTGTGATTACGCCGGCAGCGGGAGAAACAATTCAGGCTGATCGAGACTATGTGGTGACGCTTTCCGACTGGACCGATGAAGACCCGGAGCGTGTGATGAAGAAGTTGAAAATGCAGGGTGACTATTTCAATTTTAACCAGCCCACTGTTGGGAAATTTATCAAGGATGTATCGAAGGACGGTTTGTCGGCAGCGTTGGATGACCGCAAGATGTGGAACGATATGCGCATGAGCCCGATGGATCTGGCAGATATATCCGCACAAACCTACACCTATTTGCTTAATGGCACAGCACCAGCCGGAAACTGGACGGGCATTTTCAAGCCGGGTGAAAAAGTACGTTTGCGCTTTATCAACAGCGCTGCGATGTCATTTTTCGATGTGCGTATTCCGGGCCTGGAAATGACTGTGGTATTGGCGGATGGTCAGCCTGTTGAGCCGGTTACAGTTGACGAGTTTCGTATTGGTGTGGCCGAAACCTATGATGTGATCGTGACGCCCAAAGCAGAGGCGTACACCATATTTGCGCAGTCCATGGATCGTTCCGGCTATGCGCGCGGCACGCTGGCTACACGTCCAGGCATGACTGCTGCGATTCCCGCACTTGATGTGCCGGAGCCGCTCTCGATGGGCGACATGATGGGTGACATGGTCAGTGGTGGCGTGCGTCACGCAAGTACAGAATACGGCCCCAGTGTGGATATGCGTGTGGATACACCACGTTCCAATCTCGATGATCCCGGTGTTGGTCTGCGCTACAACGACCGACATGTATTGACCTATGCAGAATTAAAAAGTGTAAACGGCGTGATGGGACCGGCACATGCCGATATGGAAATGGAACTGCATCTGACAGGAAACATGGAAAGGTACACCTGGTCGATAGACGGTCTGGAATTCGGCAAATCCACGCCGGTTCATTTTCCCTATGGCAAACGTATCCGTGTGATATTTGTCAACGACACCATGATGAGCCATCCCATGCATCTGCACGGTATGTGGAGCGATCTTGAAAATCCCGATGGCGGTTTGCAGGTGCGCAAGCACACCATTGTTGTGCAACCGGCGCAGCGTGTCAGTTTTCTGGTGAGTGCCGATGCGCTGGGCCGTTGGGCCTGGCATTGTCACCTGATGTTCCACATGGATTCGGGAATGTTCCGCGAAGTGATTGTAGCCTGAACATAACCCTGTGGAAATCTGGAGAAAATAAATGAGAATATCCAAATTAAAAGCACTGTGCGTTACCACATTGAGCCTGGCGGCGGTCTGGGGACACAATGCATTTGCAGCAGACGACATGGCCGGTATGAATATGAGCGGCGGAGACGTACCCAAAATGCAGGGTGGGCCAGTCCCCGCCAATGCGCGAGATCCCCATGCCTATTCCGGTGGTTATGATTTTGGCCCGATACCCAGACCCGTAATGATGGATGAAGCCATTATGGGCGGTGTGATGATCAATCGTCTGGAACGTGTGCAGACCAAAGATAACACCTATTCCAACGCCTATGATTTACAGGGACGCATCGGTAAAGACTACGACAAACTGGTGATAAAATCTGAGGGTGAGATAGATGAAGGGAAAATTCATGAGGCGCGCACCGAGTTGCTGTGGAGCCATGCGACCAGCGCATACTGGGATGGTCAACTGGGCGTGCGTCACGATAGCGGTGTTGCTCCCAGCCGTAATTGGCTTGCGATAGGCATGCAAGGCCTGGCCCCCTACTGGTTTGAAATAGACGCAGTTGCATACGTTGGCGATCAAGGCCGTAGCGCTTTAAGATTGAGTGCGGAATATGAACTGTTATTTACGCAAAAATTAATATTGCAGCCACGTATTGAAGCTAATTTTTACGGTATCAAGGATGAGGAGCGCGAAATCGGTGCGGGCTTAAGCAACATGGTAACCGGCTTGCGTTTGCGTTATGAAATTCGGCGTGAGTTTGCACCCTATATCGGTGTGGACTGGAGCAGAAAATTTGGTGATACGGCAGACTTTGCAACTGCTGCGGGTAGGAATGCGCATGACACGAACATTGTAGCGGGTCTAAGAGTCTGGTTTTAACGAGCCGCCGCGGAAACAGAAAAATGAGTAAGCCGGTATTAAAAATGAGGATTTTCCCTATATTCATTCTGACTTTTTACTCATATCTTTAATGGGATGGCTGCAATGGTCGTTGAACAATCTATCAACGTTTGGGTAATCATTACCAGCTAGCAAAAACACTTGATTGCGGTGGTGCAGTAAATGCAATCAGACCCTGTTCTGTTCATGCGTCGAGGAACATGCGTGGTCCAACATAAAGGCGCAAGGAAAGTTTCATTCGTTTTTTAACTTCAAAGATAAGGAGCTTGAAATGAACAAGTCTATTAAATCTATATTGGCAACCTCCATCGTAGCTGTAACTTTGATAGGTGCAACCATCTCCGCGACAGCAGCAGAATCAAGAACACCTAATCCCCAGATGATGCAGGGCCAGCGTGGTGGGCAAGGTTACGGGCCGGGCATGATGGGCGGTGGCTATGGCCCAGGATACGGCATGGGCCAGGGTTACGGTCCAGGCATGATGGGTGGAGGATATGGTCCCGGATATGGCGGCATGATGGGCGGTGGTTATGGCATGGGACCAGGTTATGGTATGGGCATGATGGGTGGCTGGGGTGTCGGCATGGGCCCGATGTACATGCTGGAGCTGACCGATGCACAGACCGCGCAAATGGAAAAAATACAAACCGAGATGCAGAACAAGCACCGCAAACTGATGCGCCAGATGTGGGACGAGCAGGAAAAGCTGGGCGATATGTATAGCTCAGATAAACGTGACCCCGAAGCAATGGGCAAGGCTTACAGAAAAATGGCAGGCTTTCAGCGTCAGATGGTTGAAATACACGCCGATGCCGAAAATAAAATGGAAGCCGTGTTGACTAAAGAGCAGAAGGAAAAACTGCGTCGCAATTATGGCCGGGGCATGATGGGTTATTAATTGTTGTTGGCATGTAGTAAGTAAAAGTCAGGCTGATCCGGCTGAGATTGATACCGGACAGTCACTGAATAAATAACATTACAGGAGAAAATCATGATGGGCGGATATGGAATGGCAGGTGGCTACGGCTTTGGCGGAATATTCATGGTGCTGTGGTGGGTGTTAATCATCGTAGGCATCGTCATGCTGGTGAAATGGTTGAGCAAGTCGGCAGGCGCGGAAGGAAGTGGCAACAAAGCCCTGGATATTCTCAAGGAACGTTATGCACGTGGAGAGATTGACGAGCAGGAGTTTAAAAAACGCAAGCACGATCTGAGTCAGTAACTGGGCAGTAAGCGGAATCGTTGTACTTCGTAATATCGCAAGTTGATTTTTGAAAGGAATAGCAATGAAACACAAAACTGGATACTGGATCGCTTTGTGGGTGATTCTTGTTGTTGTGACCGGATATCTCGCTTTCGGTCATGGTCATGGTTATGGTGGCAGAGGTTACGGTTTCGGGCATGGCTGGGGTCATATGGGTGGATGGAGTGATCGTTACAGCGAAGATGGTGCGCCGGGATGGCATGGCTACGGGTGGGGCATGATGGGAGATTCTGGTTACGGCTGGGAGATGGGTTATCCGCACGGAATGATGGGGCACTATGGCTTGGCTGGAGGTGCCCACGGCATGATGTCATTATTGCCGCAAAATATGACAACTGAACAGGCTAAAAAAATCGGCCCACTACAAAACGAAGCAGAAAAAAATAATCTCACTTTACAGCAGCAGCGCAGAGAGTTGCAGTCCCATCTACAAAGCCTGTATGCAAGCGACAAGCGTGATTGGAATGCGATTCGATCCAGTGTAAAAGAATTGACAGAGTTGCAACGAAAGCAGATGGACGCGTCCATTGACATGCAGCAGAAAATTGATGGTCTGCTCACCGATAATCAGCGTCAGGAAATGATGCGACCCTGGCGCAATGATGGCTGGCAGAGAGGACGCTGATATGTCTACTTCGACCCACATTGGACGCCGCAATTTTTTAGGTTGGCTGGGTGGATCTGCGCTGATCGGTGCACTACCTGGCATCGCTTTGGCCGGTGACAATACAGTAAAAGAGAGCGAATTTAAACCTGATCTGGAGCTGGAGTTACGTGCGGCGCCAGATAAAGTAAGTATCTGGGCAGGTACGCCCACTAACGTCTGGCGTTATCAGGCCAAGGTGTTGAAGGGTGACAAGCGGGCTGTCACGAGCCTGCCTGACAGTTATCTCGGCCCGATCATTCGGGTGAGCAAAGGTACAAAAGTTCGCATAAACTTTATTAATGACCTGCCGCAAGCCAGTGTCGTGCATTGGCATGGACTGATTGTGCCGGAAGTTATGGATGGACATCCTCGCTATGCCGTACCTCCCGGTGGAAAATATCTGTATGAATTTGAAGTGGGCAACCGTGCGGGTACTTACTGGTTTCACCCTCATCCGCACGGTCATACCGGTGAGCAAGTCTATGGCGGTCTCGCCGGATTATTTATTGTGACGGATGACGAAGAGCGCGCACTGAAATTACCGGATGACAAGCAAGATGTCGCACTGGTGATTCAGGACCGCAGCTTCACCCGCGACAACCAGTTGCGTTATGTGGGTGGCGGGCAGGGTATGGGTGGCATGATGGGGCGGATGAATGGATTTACCGGTGACCAGATTATGGTCAATGGCCGCCCTGACTTTACGTTGAAAGCTGAACGTAAACCTTATCGTCTGCGTTTTTTGAACGGCTCCAATTCACGTATATATAAACTCGCCTGGCACGATGGCACACCGCTCACCGTGATAGGAACAGATGGCGGTTTGCTTGCCGCACCGGTGAGCAGGCCCTATGTCACGCTGGCTCCGGCAGAACGTGTCGAGTTGTGGGTAGATTTCTCGAGCCGTAAAGCTGGGGAAGAACTGACCCTGAAAAGCCTGTCATTTTCTACATCCAATGGTGGTGGCATGATGCGTGGCGGAATGATGGGCGGCGGCGGTGGTTTGGCGAATGGCGCTGAATTTTCTGTATTAAAAGTTAAAGTGGAAAAAGGCGCAGCTGTTGCCGGAAAATTACCAGAGCGTTTGGCCAGTATTGAAGCATTGAACCCAAGCGAGGCTGGAAACTTTAAAGCGCCCAGGGTATTCAGTGTTACTGCGGGTCGCATGCAATGGGGCTTGAATGGCCGTGTATTCGAGATGGAAGCAGTCGCGGATGATGAAGTCGTTAAGCTGGGCACAACAGAGGTGTGGCAGTTTGAAAATGAAGCCTCAATGGGCATGATGGGCGGCATGCCGCATCCTCTGCATGTGCATGGTGTGCAATATCGCATCATTGAGCGTAGTGTTCAACCCGGCGCGCTGTCAGCCTGGAACAGCCTGAGTGCAGGTTTTGTGGATGAAGGCTGGAAAGATGTTGTGCTGGTGATGCCGGGTGAGCGCGTGCAAGTACTGATACGTTTTAATAATTATCCCGGCCTGTTTGTTTACCACTGTCACAACCTCGAACATGAAGACATGGGCATGATGCGAAATTTCCTGATCAAGTCGTAAGGTTGGTTAGTTAGTACTCTTTTCGACACTGCACTTGAACAACATGGAGGCTGAGATGGCTATCGATCCGGTGTGTGGCATGACAGTATCTGAGGATACAAAGTTTCAGTATGTTTATCAGGGTAAAACTTATCTGTTCTGCAGTGAGCATTGTCAGCATAAGTTTAAGTTTATAGTTCATCCTCGGCAATCTTTAAAGCAGGAAAAAGATGTACCCCCCACCGCTGCGACAAGCACAGCTTATACCTGCCCCATGCATCCCGAAATTAAGCAGCAAGGGCCCGGCGTTTGTCCCAAGTGTGGTATGGCGCTGGAGCCTATGGGTGTGCCTGCCGTAACCTCGAAAACTGAGTACACCTGCCCCATGCACCCTGAAGTTGTGCAGAACCACCCCGGCAGCTGTCCCAAGTGCGGCATGGCGTTGGAACCGCGTACTGTAGCGGGTGAAGAGGACGATGCCGAGTTGCGTGACATGACCCTGCGCTTCTGGGTGAGTAGCGCCTTGGCCATCCCGGTATTCTTGAGCGCTATGGGTTCAGAGATTGCTCCGGCTATGTTCGATGCAATCATACAACCGCACAGTCGCCAGTGGCTGGAGTTGTTATTGGCGACACCGGCGGTCTTATGGGGCGGCTGGCCTTTCTTTGTGCGTGGTTGGAATTCTTTGCTGACACGCAATCTCAATATGTTCACGCTTATCGCTCTCGGTGTATCAGTGGCCTGGGGTTATAGCATGGTAGCAGTATTGTTTCCGGCAATATTTCCGCGCACGGTGTTCAATGCCATGGGCGTGGTACCGGGATATTTCGAGGCCGCCGCTGTCATCGTTGCGCTGGTGTTGCTGGGTCAGGTATTAGAGTTGCGCGCCCGCAGCCAGACCAATACAGCGATTAAATTATTGTTGGGCTTGTCGCCAAAGACGGCACGTATCGTGCGCGATGATGGCCGTGAAGAAGATATACCGTTGGAACAAGTGCAGCCCGGCGACCGCTTGCGTATACGCCCCGGGGAGAAGGTTCCGGTAGATGGCAAGGTGGTTGATGGCGCGAGTCATATCGATGAGTCTATGGTGACCGGTGAACCTGTTCCCGTGGGAAAATATAATGGAGCTAAAGTAATAGGGGCCACGGTAAACGGTACTGGAAGCTTGCTGATGCTGGCAGAGAAAGTCGGCAGTGAAACGTTACTGGCGCAAATTGTGCATATGGTGGCGGAGGCGCAGCGGTCACGCGCACCAATCCAGAAATTGGCAGATGTGGTCTCCGGCTATTTCGTTCCTATAGTGGTACTTGCCGCTTTGATTACTTTTGTGGTGTGGTGGATGTGGGGGCCCGAACCGCAATTGGCCCACGCAATGATCAATGCTGTGGCGGTGTTGATCATTGCATGCCCCTGTGCGCTGGGTCTGGCAACGCCAGTATCCATCATGGTGGGCACGGGGCGTGGCGCCACCATGGGTGTGCTGTTCAAGAATGCCGAGTCATTGGAGGTGATGCGCAAAGTGGATACGCTGGTGGTGGATAAAACCGGCACGCTCACGGAAGGTCACCCCGAACTGGTACATGTTGCAGCGGCTACTGGATTTGATGAAAATGAAGTGGTGAGTCTGGCTGCCAGTGTCGAGCGCGCCAGTGAGCATCCCCTGGCGGCTGCAATCGTGCGAGGGGCTGAAAAACGCGGCGTGAAGCTTGTAACAGCTGAAGATTTTCAATCGCTCACTGGCAAGGGGGTAACTGGTGTGCTTGCCGGACGAAAAATTGCATTGGGAAATATTAAATTAATGCAGGATTTCACCATAGTGGTGGGCGATATGCAGGCTCGTGCGGATGCATTGCGTGGCGAGGGTCAGACGGTGATGTACCTTGGTGTGGATGGTCGTATCGCCGGAATTATCGGTGTGGCTGACCCGATCAAAGCGTCTACAGCAGAAGCAATACGCCTGCTGCATGAAGAAGGTATCCGCATTGTTATGCTCACCGGTGATAATAAAAAAACGGCTGAAGCGGTAGCGGCGAAACTGAATATTGATGAAGTTCATGCCGAAGTTTTACCGGAACAGAAGACTGCAGTGGTAAAACGTCTGCAGGACGAAGGTCGTATTGTCGCGATGGCCGGTGATGGCATCAACGATGCCCCCGCGTTGGCCCAGGCTCATGTCGGTATCGCGATGGGAACAGGCACAGATGTGGCGATGGAAAGTGCGGGCGTGACACTGGTCAAGGGTGATCTGCGCGGTATTGTGCGTGCCAGAAAAATATCTTGCGCCACCATGCGCAACATCCGCCAGAACCTGTTCTTCGCTTTCATCTATAACATACTGGGTGTGCCGGTAGCTGCCGGGGTTTTGTACCCCTTCTTTGGGCTGCTTCTGTCACCGATGATCGCTGCGGCGGCGATGAGCTTCAGTTCAGTGTCGGTCATCACTAATGCTTTGAGGCTGCGGCGCATAAGCCTGTGATGTGTATGGATACCAGTGCTGCAATTGTTTAAGGGTAGGGTTTATCGACATGACTGAGTCTGATTCTTCAGCGGAATAAGTCAGTGCTGATTCACAAGCCGCAGGATTTCTAAAACTTTCTGAAATACCCGATGCAAAGTATCTTCTGCTTGCGCACGCCTTGAAGAAAAACCGGCGGCAGAATCATGGACAGATAACCCTGAAAAGTTATTGGTAATGTTGGGCAAGACGTTTTTTTGATTGGAGGACTTAACCGTGACAATAGCGAAAGGAATGTACTTCAGTAAAGGGCTCTACTTGAATGTTGGATTACGGTAAATTTCTCTTGGCGATTTGTTCTACGATTCAATAACTTTAAAAATACATTCCAATTCAAAAAACTCGGTTTTCTGCTTCTGAAAATCGAGCCCTCTTTCAACAAAGCCTTCAGAGCGAGGCCGGAAACACAGCGTTTCGTGCCACTCTGCCGCTTTAGACCATTTTAACGACGTTATTTTGCATGGTCGTGCATAGGCATGTCCTTGTCCATGGTTTCACGATGACTCTTACCCGACGCGGCTTCTGCTGGCATCCCGGTTTTTTCTGTCATATGATTGTGCTTCTTCACTGGCTTCTTTGTTTCGACATTTTCTGCCTTGGTCGTTTCAACTTTGCCATTAGCAGGTTGCTCTTCAGCAGCAAAAGAGGTTGCGGTCGAGGCAACAAATATCATCAAGGTAGCGGCAGTTAATGTGGATTTCAGTTTCATTTTTTTCTCCTAACAATTGGGTTAATAAACGTGCAACTACAACTAAACATTTAGACGCGATGCGCTTTTCAAAGCCCTCCCTTCTGATAACAAAAATTGAGTAATTTGGTGTGAGTGCGTTTGCAAAGCTATTCAACATTCAAATTGGCTTTTTGGCATCAAGTAGGAATGATAGGGACACAGGCTTACAGGCAACCAACACCAAAATTACATTTGTGTAATTTGGCTGCCATCTACCATGGGTGAGCTATACAACACGTCATTGTGAATATGCATGCGGCTATTGCAGTGATCGGGAGGACAGGAAATCAACCACCTAATTTCACTCCGAAACTTAAACATTATGATAGATACTGGATTTAAGCCGTGTAGGTGGTTACGGAAGGAGCAGTTTTTGGAAAATGTAGTGTGAAAATCGTCAGTTGATTGGCTTGGCTTTCTACGCTGACGCGACCACCGTGAAGTTCCATGATGGATTTCACGATGGCAAGACCAAGTCCCGAACCCGTATCAGTTCGGCTACGCGAGTTGGTGATGCGGTAGAAGCGGTCAAAAATCTTTTCCAGATGCTTGTCAGGGATACCTTGACCGTGGTTGCTGACTCTAAGCTCTACAGTTTCGTCTGTCGATGAAAAAATTGCATGAACTTCGCTGTTCGGCGGGCTATGCTGAAGCGCGTTGGAGATCAGGTTGCCGATAGCGCGCTGCACCAGAATACGGTCTGCAATGATGGCGCCACTGCCGTTAGTGATGATGCTCACGCCGCGTTCATCGGCGGCCATTTGATAAAATTCCGCAATCTTGTCCAACTCCGCTCTTAGATTCAGCAGCTCTCTGTGCATTGGCTCTTGTGCATTATCAGACTGGGCATTGTCAGCTTGGGCGAGAAACAGCATGTCCCTGATCATTCGAGCCAAGCGTTCATATTCCTCCAGATTGGATTCCAGCACTGCCCGGTATTCTTCTGCGTTGCGTTGACGGGATAACGCAACCTGTGTTTGTCCCATCAGATTGTTGATGGGTGTGCGCAGTTCATGAGCGAGGTCAGAAGAGAAATCAGAGAGGCGGGCAAATGAGTTGTGCAGCCTTGCCAGCATGCTGTTAAAGGCTACCGCCAGTTCCTTTAGTTCCGCTGGTGCATCCGCGACGCTCAGGCGTTTTTGCAGGTGGCTGGCGGATATTTCACTTGCCGTTTCCGCCATGGCATGTAGCGGGCGCAAGCCGCGCCGCGCAATGATAAGTGCAAGTGAGGCGGCTGTTATGACGCTGAAGAGTAATGTGATCAGCAATGTTTGTCTGTATCGCATTAAAAGGCTTTGTGCCTCGTCTATATTAAGCGCCAGAGCAATCAGTACCTTGTTCGTGTGATTGCCGCCAAGAGCGCCCCAGGCAGCGATTGCATGGTAGGGTTGATCCGGGGTAGGCATTGACATGGTTGCGCGGCTTGGTTCAGCGTCGACTTCCACCGGATTCTCCAATAGTTCTTTTGGTGGTTTCCAGTCTGTGGCTGACAACAAAATATTGCCCCTTCGATCCAGCAGTGCAAGGCTTAAATGTGGATGGCCGATAATGACATCGCGGAACATGTTGGGTGTGTCAACAACTTGTTCTTCTGAATCCACTGCGGAAAGCAGGTGGCGGTACAGGTCTACCTTGCCGATCAGTTCCTCGTGGTCGCGTCTCATTAACTCATGCTCAAGAAAGCGGTAAAGGAAAATACCTGTGCCCGCCAGCAGAATGATGGCACTCATTGCAAACATGACGCTCAACCTGAGGGTGATAGAGTTGAAATTAAGCACGCGCCCCATTAGTCACGCTCCTCGAGGACATAACCCATTCCACGGATGGTGTGGATCAGTTTCTTTTCAAAGTTATCATCAATTTTTGCACGCAAGCGCCGCATCGCAACTTCGACCACATTGGTATCGCTGTCAAAATTCATATCCCATACCTGTTCAGCGATAAGTGTCCGTGAAAGCACCTCGCCCTGACGGCGCAACAACAAATGTAAAAGTGTAAATTCCTTGGCTGTCAGGTCGATTCTGGTTTGACCCCGCGTCGCTCTGCGCCTGAGCGGGTCCAGTTCGAGATCGGCAATGCTCAGTACATCCGGTTGCTGGATTTTGCCGCGGCGCATTAGCGTGCGGATGCGTGCAAGTAACTCGGAAAAGGCAAAAGGCTTGACTAGATAGTCGTCTGCGCCCAGCTCCAATCCTTTTACACGGTCATCGACTTTGTCTCGGGCGGTTAGAAAGATAACAGGCGTCTCCTGGCTGCGGCGTAATTCCTGCAACACACTCCAACCATCTCTTCCCGGCATCATCACGTCTAATACGATGATGTCGTATTCGCCGGTAAGCGCCAAATGCAGGCCGTCCTCACCATTGGTCGCCAGATCGACAACAAAGCCGTTCTCACTGAGACCTTTGCGCAGATAGTCGCCAGTTTTAATTTCGTCTTCGACGATAAGTGCTTTCATTACATAAACTTGAGTGACAAGTTGGCTCCATTAATTTTCACTGGCTCTGGAGATTACAGAACCGTAATTTTTCAGTCAGATAAATGTTGGTATGTAGAGAATAAGATACATCGAACAATTGGGCAATTAAATTAACTTAACCGGAAGAATCTTGTTTATGAAAAAACTATTCACTATTTTAGTATCGTTTATTGCTATCAGTTTTCCGGCAACTGTTGCATGGGCAGATGTTGAGCATTATGAACCTGCAATGCAGCAGGCAAAAGATGATGCGGGTTATCACAAGAAAAATTCCGGTCATGAACATAGCCACGAGATGTCTGCGGCGGGTCAACCCGGAAATCGGGAGAAAATCAGCCGCACCATTAAAATTAACGCGCTTGATACGATGCGTTTTAATAAAAAAAATATTCAGGCCAAGCCTGGAGAGACAATCCGTTTTGTTGTAACTAACATAGGGAAGATCAATCACGAATTCGCCATCGGCACTTATGAAGAGCAACTGGAGCATGCAAAAATGATGGCGAGCATGCCGGATATGAAACATGAGGAAGGGAATGCTCTCAGCCTCGGGTCGGGTGAAACCAGAGAGTTGATCTGGCAGTTTGGCAAAGCGGGTGTTGTAGAGATTGCCTGCCATTTGCCCGGACATTATGAGGCAGGCATGAAGGCTACAGTGAACGTCCAGAAATAACAGCAGCATACAATTTTAATCCAACATCCAAAATAAGGAGTTTGCAATGTATAAATCAATCACAGTAACCGCACTCGCTGCAGTCTTTGCTTTTGCGACCCTTCCCGGCTACGCCGACGAGTCGGATGGCAGGCAAGTAAACTTGGTGCAAGTTGCCAGCCCGCAAGTTCACCAGGGACGAGGTACGGTGAATAAAATAAATGCGACTGTCGGGAAAATCAATATTAGCCATGAGGCAATCAGTAGCTTGAGTTGGCCGAAAATGACGATGGATTTCGCTGTCCAGGATAAATCCGCACTCGACGGCGTAAAGCCAGGTATGAGGGTGGATTTTGAACTTGCCAAGCTTGCAGATGGCTATCGCATCACTCGAATAACGCCAGCCAAAGAGTGAGTTAGTCAAGGTTGTAATTTATTGGTTAATTGATTGAGGCTGCGTTTTGTAAATATTTATTTTATGTTCGCTAACACACAGAGCAACCATGGCAATCAGCGTAGAAGACGAAAATATGTTTAAGTAAATCGTTTTGTGAGTAGCTGTCCGCGTCGAAAAAAATTTTCCAGGGTGGTTCGCACCATCATCTGAAGTGAATATTGATGATCGGCCTGGGTACTCTACTCACTTAGGTGATATTCGGTCAGAAGAAGTAAGTTGCCAAAGAATTTAATTATCAGGCGATCAATGAAGCTGATCACCTGATAATTATGATGATGTGTCCTGCATGGCTTTATCAGGATGATGTAAGCCGGAGTTGATTAAAGGGTGTAGTGTTTGTCAGACATCATCCGGCTCGTAGTAGCCCCTTTTCTATTAATCATAACGTGGAGACTTAAAAATGAAAAAATCACTTCTCATCGCTGTACTACTCACTCTTCCATTATCCATGCCTCTTGCCTGGGCTGATGAAACGCATCATGCAGGAGATGTCAAGAAACCAGTTACGGGCATGATGGGGCAGGGAAATCAGATGCAGATGGGCAAGATGCAGGTGAATATGCTGAAAATGCATGAGCAAATGCACAAGATTATGGATGCAAAAGATCCGCAGGATCGCGAACGGCTCATGCAGGAGCACGCGAAGATGATGCAGGACAACATGCAAATGATGCAGGGAATGATGGATGGTGATATAAAGGGTATGTAAGAATTCATACAGCACAGGGTAACGTGCTGTGCCCTCAACAGTTTGCAGGAAATGGCTGCCGCTACGCACCATAATGTCTTAAGGAGTCCTCAATGGATGTAATGATTATC
Organism: Nitrosomonadales bacterium; assembly: GCA_025350915.1. Classification (GTDB taxonomy): domain Bacteria; phylum Pseudomonadota; class Gammaproteobacteria; order Burkholderiales; family Gallionellaceae; genus 39-52-133. Next base: position 2,220 of record JANXWX010000200.1, on the reverse strand, counting down.
GCAACAAAATCTTGTACACATCGTAAGGGGCTCGAGAAAGAACTCGAATGCTTGGGAATTCCCTATCACGTCAGATTCGTCGAAGACAGTGCCGACCTCGTGCAAAAATTCAGTATCCGTCATTCGCCTAATTTAATTGTGGATGATGAAGTTGTGTTTCGCAAACAGCCAACTGAAGTGGAGCTGCACGCTTTTTTCGACATCAAGACATAATCCCTGCACGGGATTCCTGGTTGATCAGCAGTAAAATTTTGGGGGGCTTAATGAAGCCCTTTGTGCAGATGGTCGAGAGTTTTAATTTTGATTATCGACGATCAATGCTTGCATTGCATCATTTTTTTAAAAGTGATGGTCTGATTATTCTTGTTGTCAGATGATTGCAAAATTGTAATTTTCAGGTCAGGTACGTGCCGGTATATGAAACATAAAATTCATCTTAGGGAAACCGATAAAGTATTTATATTTTTATGATGTTATGTTTAGTTGTTGAGTTTGAAATACAACTGACAGTTGGCCACCGCTGCAGAGGGTCGCAATGAAATATGTTTTGGCTTTGCTTATTATCAGTATTAATTTGATTGTTCATGCACAAGCTACTGAACAAGATGTTGCATGGAACAATAATTGCCGAGTTGATCTGCGTATGATGGAACATCTAATGTGGAATTTGAGTTTGTGATTGAAAAAAATAATAGCGTCATAGTAGGTATCAAGTAACTTCGTTAGGCTGTACGAATAATAGAAGTTAAAAATTAACCGTTAAAAAATGGAGTCTCTCAATGTTTAAATCAACAAAGGTGATTCTGCTTGTCGCCGTTCTGGTGTTAGCTGTGCAATCAGGTTATGCAGCCGATATGCAGCAAATGGGAAATATGAATATGCAGACGGACATCGGCAGTGAAGGTATGAAAATGCATAAAGGACACGGTATCGCGAACAATATAAATGCGAGATCAGGTAAGGTCAATATTAGCCATGAACCTATCGAAAGCATGAATTGGCCAAAAATGACGATGGATTTTACAGTTCAGAATAAAGCAGACCTGGAAGCAATTAAGCCCAGTATGCCGGTTGATTTCGAAATTACCCAGCAAGGTAAAGGTTATATCATTATGAATATCAGGCCAGCCAAGTAATGTACATCTAAACATAGCGTCTTAAATAATGCCGCATAATCTGCGCAGCACCGGATTGGGTTTTCGCCAGCGATTGAAACAAGTTTCGACCGTATCGAGCACTTCTGCGAGTGTTGCAAAGTACCGGTTGTGCGTGGCGATTCGTCGGGCGAGCTTCCAAACTCGTTCGATTGGCGCGAGCTGCGGACTGTACGGCGGCAGGAACAACAATCTCATCACCTTGCGGTATCTGCGCAGGAAAGGCGCCAGCAAAACGGCGTGGTGATATCTGGCGTTGTCCAGCACGGCCACCATGCGTTTGCCGTGAGAGCGGCAGCGCAATAGTTTCTTGAGGAATTCCTGGAACGTTTCGGCATTGAACACGTCGCACATTGCATGCACAAACTTGCCGGTGCTTAAACACACCGAGCCAAAGCACGCCACGGATTTTCGGGTCGGCAGCATGCTGCAAGACTGGATCCTTGATTTCGGGCGGTATCCACATGCGTAGGCGCGAACCGTGTTGTTGAAAGTGGCATTCGTCGAGATTCCATAGCTCAATGTCCTTGCGCCCTGCGAGACGGCGCAGGTTTTTTTACTGCCGCGACCTTTACTGGGTCGGATTGTGCCACCTGAGGGCGCGGCTTGCGCAGACGAAACCCCAGTTGGCTAAATATCCTTTGACACTGCCGCACCCTCAGCGTAACGCCGTACCGCATCTTGATATGTTCACCGAGGATTTTTCCGTCCCACAAATTCTGCTCATGGCCGAATTCGCTCGGATTCCGGCGAAGGTCGCGGGATAACGCTTTCCATTGCTTTTCGTCCAGACTGCGTGGCCGGCCTGGCCGCTCTCCTTCGCGCAAGCCATCGAACCCATGTTGTTCAAAGCGACCGACCCAGCGCTGGATGGTGCGCACATCTTCGGAAAACAATTGAGCTACATCACCGCACGAATGTCCGTTCGCCACCAGCAACACGCCGTGCAGACGGTGGTCGTAACGTGATTCGTCAGAACGCTCAATTTCTTGTTGGATTGCCATGTGCATCACTTCCGCATTCTCAATTTGTAGTTTACGCATCGCCGCCTCCTTCAAAATAAACG
>JANXWX010000185.1 GCA_025350915.1 Nitrosomonadales bacterium | reverse complement strand
CAAGACAAGCGACTCAATATTTTCTGTGCCGGGATAACTCCTGGACAAACTTATTGATCTTTATATAATTCGTGACACTAAAACAAACCTGCTTGCTTCCAACACGCCGCAATGATGTTCGGACGTTGCTGGGCACTTTTGAGCTTGTTTCTGGCAGTCGTCTGCAACTCGGTGAGATTGTCCGGGCAGAAGTTCGCCAGTGCATGGCGCTTGAGCCAGGTCCACAGATATTCGACTGGATTCAGGTCGGGGGCATACGGCGGCAGGAATGCCAATTGGATGTATCCGTTCAGGCCATCCAGATACTCCCGTACCATTTTGCTGCGGTGCGCTTTCAGTCCATCCCAGATAACCAGCAGCGGCTGCTTGAGTTGAGATTTGAGCGCCTTGAGAAATTCGACGATCTCTTCCTTCTTGATGCTGCCTTCGTGGAAACGGAACAGGCAGGAAAACCGGGTAAGTCCGGCAATGACCGACAGGTGCTTCCAGTTGAAGTGGAACTGGATGATTGGTGTTTGCCCCTTGGGTGCCCAGGTGCGCACTCGCGTGGGTCGTTCGCTGATACCCGATTCGTCGACAAAGACGATTATGCGGCCTTGCCTTTTGGCTTTTTTTTAAGCGCAGGCCAGGTCTTACGCTTAAACTGTTCCACCGCATCTGCTTCGCGTTCAATTGCACGGCGCTCGGGCTTTTGGTTGCTGAAGCCAAGGGCGCCGATAATGCGCCAGACATGTACTTCGCTGTATGACACGCCAAACAGTCTCTCGATGAGTAGCCGTATCCGCTTGGGTGTCCATAACTCCGTGCCGAAACCATGTTCGGTTGGGCGGTCGAGTAAAGTACGCCGCAACACTCCAAGCTGGCGCTCATCCAGCTGTGCCGGACGACCTTTGTCTCCCATGGCGCGCAGGGCATCAATTCCGCCTTCATCGAGTATGTCTTTCCATGTGTGTACCGTTTGTCGCGCTACGCCAACTTCCTTTGCAACCTCGGTCGGGCCCTTGCCTGCAAGTAGCATTCGACCGGCGCGTACTCGTCGCTTGGTTGATTCGTCTATTTTTTTTGACATGCGAAATCTCCAATATAAAATCAATATCGGTATAACGCATAAGTTCAAAAATGCTTGTCATGATTTATGTAAAGCTCAATAAGAAATTATTCAGAAAATATGAGTGATTGTTACCGGGTAACGGGGGAAAACAGGCTTAAAACCTGCGGCAGAACCTCATATCTTACAGGCAATTTACCCAATTGTTCACCATCGAACTTACCTGGAATATTGATCAACCCAGCGTTAACTGAGTATCCGTTAATGCGGGGTAAAATCAAGTTATACTTGGAGCAAATCAGCATTCCCTTATGGTATGCAATTGTCGAGTTTCAATATCCTGACATCACCTTCTTTATAAAGTACTCGATAATTTAACTGCTATCGGTTGCCTTTCTATCCTATAAAATTGCTATAATCAAAGAATAATAATGATAGGGTTCGGGAGGAGAGTTTTCAAATGAAAGTTCCATGCAGCCTGGGGAAATTTGAGTTATACATGCGCATTGGCAAGAGCCAGGCTGGTCATGTCTATTTGGCCCGAAATACAATTCAGCGTTGTGAAGTGGCTATAAAAGTCATTTATGAATCCTCTGATACCGATAAAGTAAGCAACAAAAAAAATCAGCAGCATTTCGCGTTAGTTAATTCTTCCTCTGTCGTTCTCTCACACCCCAATATTGTTCCGGTACTTGAAACGACTCAGTCGAATGAGGCTGGATATATTGCTATGGAGTATATATCGGGTGGCAACATCGTAAAATATACGCATCCGAAAACGTTATTGCCCGTAAACACCGTTCTGCAAATACTGAACAAAAGTTGCAGTGCGCTTGAATATGCATTTCAGCGGGGAAAAATACACGGTAATCTGAAACCTGAAAATTTATTCCTTGCATCAAACACCGAGATCAAAATTGCCGATTTCGGGCACTCCTTTTCTTATTCACACTTGCTAAATAGGGCAAGTCACAACTCCGCCTATAGCTCACCGGAACAAATTTCAGGTCAAAGACTGACCCCATCGTCTGATATTTATTCCATGGGGGTAGTTGTATATCAGTTACTCACCGGCGTGCTGCCATTCATGGCGGATAAGGATTCAGAAATATTTGCTGGTGTCTCAAAAAATGTAACAGAGCCGCCAAGTGTCTTCCGAAGCGGAATTCCGCCTTTGCTCGATCAAATAATATTACGCATGCTTGCAAAACATCCTAGTGAAAGATTTTCCGGATGGGACGAGTTGAGTCAAAAATTGGCTGAAATAAACAGCGTTAATAAACCCAAACCAAAAAATACGTTAAGTCAGGTTGAGAAATTCAATATGCTGCGTATTAAAAGCGAATTGTCCGTATTTTCAGATGCAGATATTTCTCAGTTTGCGCAGATCTGCAATTGGACAAAATTACCTGCGGGAACCGTTCTGGTAAATGAGAATGAAACGATAAAAAGTACATATATTCTGGCCAATGGATCGATCAAGGTTACCCAGAACGGTCGCCTGATACATATCATTAAACGTGGAGAGTGTTTCGGAGAGATGTGTCGTAGTAAATGCGGAACGGCTCAGCCAGCAAAGCTTGAAATGCTGACAGATTCCATTATTGTTGAATTTACAGCAGAGGCACTTGCCGGTTTGAGCGGCAATAGCCAAAACCTTTTAAAGCAAAAAGTACTGGATACAATGACTATTCAAGTGACGCCGGTTAAGAATCCCGTTTCAAATGGGGCCAAATATCCTGATTTTGCCTGATACATCGCCAATCATTTATAAATTTATTGCGTAACTGTTGCTGGGGGTACCTGATAATCCATGACGACGGTTCCAATATGTGCACTCAGGCCCATGACCGGTATGACAAGCAACCACTTTCCTTGCCCCATGTCTTCAGCAGTAATCTTTTCTACGGTTAAATAACTGGCCGGATATAAACTGGCAAATGGACTTGCCAAAAATTTACGATCACTGGCGGATTCGTGATAATCAGTTTGTACAACATGAAAGCAAGATAGCGAAATGGAAGAATTAGATTTCATTCATGTACCGCCCAAATCAGGCTATGACGCCGATATCGCCTTTGGGTTCTTTAATGCGGCAGGGAACGAGGAAATTGTAAAAGCAGATAAAACGATCTTCATTGAAGATGAAAAAGGCCATCGTCTGCTGCTTCAGCACGACAAAATGTATCTTTTGCTTGATGGTGAAGTTGAGCTCACCATCAAGATGAAACCGGTAGCCAGCGTGCATCAAGGCGAGATTTTCGGCGAAATGGCAACGCTTACACGGTCTGCTCGCAGCGCAACAGCGACGACAAAAACACAATGCCGATTTATCTCGCTGGATGAAAAGCAATTTCATACCGGTCTGCGCGACATGCCTGAATTTGCGCTGATGATGATGAGCGTCATGGTTCATCGTTTGCGCGAGATGATCAACCGTCTGAATGAGAGCGGCGCGTTGCTGCAAAGTGATGAGTGGAAAGAGTCGCCAGTTTTCGACAAAAAATTACTCATGGTTATAGAAGGGGAAGTCAGCGATAGCGCAACACTGCGCTACAGTAGCGGAAAAATTATCATGCATGAAGGGCAGGCGGGTGTCTTTATGTATGTCGTGCTGGAAGGACAGGTAGCCGTAACCATCCATGAGCGTATCGTTGAAAAGGTAGGGCCGGGCGGCATGTTCGGAGAAATGGCTCTGATCGAACGCACTGATAGGCTAGCCAATGCGGTAGCAGAAACAGATTGCGTATTGCTGGCAATAAACCGCAACGTGTTCCTTGCGCTGGTAAAAGAAAACCCGGAGTTTGGGATCGCCCTGCTCAGGGCGGTAGGTGAAAGAGCACTGTTCATGGCGTCGCAACTCGCAGTATAGATACTTGACGCTACTGAATTATTATTTGCAATGAGCCGGATAATGTTACTGGTGAGCCATGTATCAAAAAATATTTTATAAATCACTTTGATATTTTTGATCTACGTTTTTCCCCGCGTCGATTGAGTAGATAGCCAATGATGATAAAAAGAATGATAAGTCCAATAATGAGGATGGCCGCCCAGGGGCCAAATACAGCAGCGTGGGTAAAAAGGCCGAACAGTATGTAGGCCCAAACGAGCAAAGTCATAAGGGTGCCAGCGATCACGACCGACAAGGTCATCCACGCAGGGAAGCCAAGCATGTAGCCGATAACGCTACCCACCACTGGCCCAGTCATCCAGAAAGGTATCCAGACAAAAACAAAGAGTCCGATGATGCCGTAACGTCGCACCTTGTCATGGTGGCGCTCAGCGGTTGCTTGCGAGCGTTCAAGGAAGTGCTTGAGAATTGGGAACACTGCCAATTTGCGCACGCTTAAAACAAATACGGGATAAAAAAACAGTACCACCACGGTCTCCATCCACATGTTCACCGCAATCACCAAAATATGGCCATATCCAGCGGCATAACCTATAGACATGGACACTACAGTACCCAACATTAAGCTGGTAAAGCTCATTGCACCGATTATTTCCGAAGTAGGTGGCGACCAAAAAGCGACCATTCCCATGACGACGAGGCCAGCGAATGCGTTAGCAATGCCAAGCAACAAGATGTGTCCTTCGGCTGTTTTGAATAACCCGCGCCATACGGGCTTGGGCGGATGCTCATTGCTGAATGCAAGTTTAGTTTCTTCTTTCATTGAAACAGTATAAAGAAACGATTCAGTCAGGGACAGGAGTTTTGCTAAAGCTAACGAATATTTTTAACTTGCTTATTCAGATCAGGAGTGGGCGATAAATTATCGAATCACGGGGTCAATTAATGCAACTTGCATCATAAATTTAAAATGATATCCTCCTGTAACTGGATGAGTCTCAACCAA
>JANXWX010000173.1 GCA_025350915.1 Nitrosomonadales bacterium | reverse complement strand
CGAATTGGAATGTCGCCAGCTCTATTTTCCTTGTAGCGAAATTTTAAATTCAGATGCTTGGGAAGAAGCCCTGCAGCAGTATGCACCTGAGCATTTCAGCTCTTACATGAAATTTCGCAAGGACGTGCTGGGCGCTTTCCGTAACTATCAACTACCCATTATTGAGCTGAAAAAGGAAACTTCGAAGGAAGCAGTGTGTCTTGTTTTTGAAAAAGTGAATACCGGCGGTGTGCCTCTCTCTGTATTTGAGCTGGTCACGGCGAGTTATGCCGCAGATGGCTATAACATGAGGGATGATTGGTTCGGCAGTAATCTGCGAAAAGTTGCGTCGCGCCAAAGCCGCCTCAGCAAGGAACCCATGTTGAGTGGGGTTGAGGCGACAGATTTTCTTCAGGCGATTACGATGTTGCATACGCTGGAACGCCGTAAGTCTGATATGGCGTCTGGGAAGACAGGTAAGCAGGTTGCACCAGTAAGCGCAAAGCGTGTGGCGATTTTGTCTTTGCCGTTGGAGGCTTATCAAAAGTGGGCGGTTGAAGTTGAGGCGGGCTTCATGCTGGCCGCAAGATTTCTGCGCAAGGAATGCTTTTTAAACCCATCTGATTTGCCATACCGTACACAGTTGGCTCCGTTGGCTTCGGTGCTGGCATTGCTGAAAGAGCGTTGGCTTGAGCCACGTATTCATGCCAAGTTGACCCAGTGGTATTGGAGCGGTGTATTGGGCGAGCTGTATGGCGGCGCAGTTGAAACGCGCATCGCAAACGATGTGGACGAGTTGCTATTGTGGATAGAAAACGATACAGAGACACCCCGTACCATTGTTGATGCCAATTTCCAGCCAGATCGCCTTGATAGACTCTCATCCCGCCTAAGTGCTGCTTATAAGGGGATTAATGTGCTGGTGTTAAGAAGTGGCGCAGCGGATTTTTTCTGGAAAGCCAATATACGTGAATTGGATTCAGAGGATGTCGCAATTGATATCCACCATATCTTTCCACAAGACTGGTGCGAGAAACAAGGTATTCCGCGCAAGGTTTACAATGCCATCGTGAACAAGACACCGATTTCGTACAAAGCAAATCGCATGATCGGCGGTGTTGCGCCATCGAAGTACCTAGAGAAGTTGCAACAACATAAACAGGTGCTATTGGATGACGCAAAGATGGATTTTATACTGGAAAGTCACTTAATTCCTGCAGGATTGCTGCGTGCAGATAATTTCGATGAGTTCTATCGCCAGCGCAAACAGAAATTGCTGGGCTTGATCGAAAATGCAATGGGGAAGGCGTCGATTTCTTTAACAGAAATTGACGACGAAGGTAATTCGGATGCTGATGAGCAAAGGTAAAGATAATGTCTAAAGTTCATGTAATAGCAAAGCGAGATTTTCTTGAAACACTTACTAACACTAAGCCATTTGATGGTTTAGCTGAGATTATCTGGAATGGATTTGATGCTGATGCCAATCACGTTCAAGTGTTTTTTGAACTTAATGCCATGGACGGTATTGAATCTATAAAAGTTCGTGATTACGGATATGGCATTGATCGAGAAAACGTCGAGAATTATTTTGGCAGTTTGGGAGAATCATGGAAGAAAGCAAAGCAGCGTCAAAATGGTCGGTCGCTCCATGGAAAAAATGGGAAAGGAAGATTCAAGGCTTTCGGATTAGGTGAGCGGATTGAGTGGAATACCAGCTATAAACATGACGGAATAGTCTACGCTTATAAAATAAAAGGCAGTGCGCAAACACTAGATGACTTTGAAATTTTCGATCCTGTGGAATCGAAGTCGTTAATCTTGGGTACTGAAGTTTCCATTTACAACCTGAGAAAAGAGTTTCGCTCATTGCGTCAGGATAATGCTCCACAAGAATTGGCGAAAAAATTCGCGGCTTATCTGACTGAATATCCGAATCTAAAACTCGAATACAACGGCACAACTATTGATCCGAAGATTGCACAAAATCAGCAACGAAATTATTCCCTTGGGGATATAAAACTGAGTGACGGTCGCAGTGTCGCAGTAGATGTGTCTATTATTGAGTGGAATATACCCGCTGAGCGCGCTTTACATTTGTGCGATGCAAAGGGTATTTCGTTTGATGAAGTGCCTGCTGGTCAAACGATCAGGGCACCTGGATTTAATTTCACTGCTTACATAAAATCAGAAATATTTCGTGAATTAGATTCCAGCAATCAACTTGGTTTGCCGGAATTGCATCCTGACGTGCAGATCATCTTAAAGGCTGC
>JANXWX010000074.1 GCA_025350915.1 Nitrosomonadales bacterium | reverse complement strand
TCTTCTTCCAGCTTGAGGATGCCCTTTATGCGCACCTGTTCTGCCACCAGCTCGGGATAGGCAACACCCATCTGTGCGACCAGATCGTGCACCATTTTGTAGAAGAACGCTTCACGCGCGCCCAGCTTGTAACCGTGGCGGATCGCGCGTCTAATAATCCGGCGCAGCACGTAGCCGCGGCCTTCGTTGCCGGGGATCACGCCGTCGGCAATGAGGAAGGAGCAGGCGCGAATATGGTCGGCCAGTACCTTATAGGATGGATTTACTTGATCATGCTCAATTTTGTACCTACCAGCCCCTCCTTCCCCATGAACCGCTTTGTATGCAGCTTCAATAAGTGCCTCAAACAAGTCGATCTCGTAGTTGGCGTGCACATGCTGCAACACCGCCGAGATACGCTCCAGGCCCATGCCGGTATCCACCGACGGCTTGGGCAGCGGGTGCAGCACGCCCTGCTCGTCACGGTTGTACTGCATGAACACGTTGTTCCAGATCTCGATAAAGCGGTCGCCGTCTTCGCCCGGGCTGCCGGGTGGGCCGCCGGGGATGTGTGCGCCGTGGTCGTAGAAAATCTCGGTGCAGGGACCGCAGGGGCCGGTGTCGCCCATCATCCAGAAGTTGTCTGAGGCATAGCGCGCGCCCTTGTTGTCGCCGATGCGGATCACGCGCTCGGCGGGCACGCCGATCTCTTTGGTCCAGATGTCGTAGGCTTCGTCGTCCTCGGCATACACGGTGATGGTGAGCTTGTCCCTGGGCAGCTTGAACACCACGGTGAGCAGTTCCCATGCGTAGTTGATCGCGTCGCGCTTGAAATAATCGCCGAAGCTGAAGTTGCCCAGCATCTCGAAGAAGGTATGGTGACGCGCGGTGTAGCCGACGTTCTCCAGATCGTTGTGCTTGCCGCCGGCGCGCACGCATTTTTGCGAGGTAGTGGCGCGGGTATAAGGGCGCTTGTCGAAACCGAGGAACACGTCCTTGAACTGGTTCATCCCCGCGTTGGTGAACAACAGGGTTGGATCTTCGTGCGGCACCAGCGAGCTGGAAGCCACGATGGTGTGGCCTTTGGAGGCGAAATAATCGAGGAATTTCTGACGGATTTCACTGCTTTTCATGTGTACACCAATCTCTTAAATACGGAGCAAATATCGCTTATGCGGAAAGGCGTAATAATACCATCCGGCACCCTGTCCGAGCTATCTGACAGCAGTAGAGATTAATGACGGTCCGTTTTTATTTCAATGCGCTCGGCCTCAACCACCCTGACTTCACCCTCGATGACGTTATCGTCCTGCTGCCTGCGCCCGTCAGAGGGGCTTGAACTGCTTGGCCACACCAGCAAAACCAGCGCGATCGCATCGCTGATGACACCCGGAAAGATAAACAATACCCCGGCAAGTATGGTGCGACCACTTTCCCACAGCGCTGCGAAGGGAGATTGGCCATTTTGTACGGTCTCGGCCAGTCTGCCGAAAATCGCAAAACTCTCTTCCTTGATCAGTGCCCAGCCAATCACCGCACTGATAAGCAGCCAGGCCAACAGCCACCAGCCTATGACATCAGCCACTTGCACCATCGTATAAATTTCCAGCGCTGGAAACAACAGCACCGTCAGCAACACCAATAAGCCAAAATTACGCACAATAAAATCCTTTTATATCAGACTGTAACAATCATTTCATGCTATCCATTTCACCCCGGATGGCTGTTCAGTGTATCATTAACGGCTAATCTTCCATTCAATCCAAGTTTAAGATACCTAACCATGAAATTTTTTACTCAAGCAAGCTTAGTTGGCGTCGTCCTCAGTATTCTTTTCCTTGCAGGTCTCTATATCTTTACGCCTAAAACGTCTTCCACCGCTTCTTCGGTTGTGTCGATCAAACCGGGTGCGTCAGAGGCTATTTCAACTGCCAGCTTCTATGATCTGGAAGAGAAAGTGCAACCGCTGGCACAGTGGAAAGGCAAGGTATTGGTGGTAAATTTCTGGGCTACCTGGTGTCCGCCCTGCCGCGCTGAAATTCCCGAATTTATTCGTTTCCAGAAACAGTACGAAAAACAGGGCGTGCAATTTGTCGGGATCGCAATCGATCAAAAAAGCAAAGTACAAGCGTACGCCAAAGAAATCGGGATGAATTACCCGGTCCTGCTGGGCGACCTCGCAGGCATTGATCTGGCCAGACGGATAGGCAACACAGAAGGTGGGTTACCTTATACGGTGGTGGTTGATCGCAAAGGACAAATAATCACAACCCAACTGGGCACCATCAGTTTTGAAAGACTTGAAACGACCATCAAACCGTATCTCTGATTTCACTCGGCTCGTAACGCCTCTACCGGATCCATCATCGCGGCACGGCGTGCCGGCATAACACCGGCAACCAGGCCGATCAATACCGCACTACTCTCGGCCAGTACCGCAAACAGCACCGGTGTATGCACGGGCAAGGCCGGAAAGACGGCGTTTATGCCGTACGCAATCCCCATACCAAACAGCAAGCCTGCGATGCCGCCCATCGCTGACAACAGAATCGCTTCTCCCAAAAATAACATAAGAATTTGTTGCTGACGCGCACCCAATGCGCGCAACAGTCCTATCTCTCCGGTACGCTCGCTCACGGCCATGGTCATGATCGTCAGAATGCCCACACCGCCCACCAGCAGCGATATACCACCCAGCGCGCCCACCGCGAAGGTGTGACGTCCATGATCGATGCCATCACCTCGAGCGCCTGCTCCTGCGTCACCACGGTGTAGTCTTCGCGGCCATGGCGCGCCGTCATGATAGCCTTGATGCCTGCCACGATTTTTTTCACATCTGCTGAAGGCCGGTAATTGACATTTATTTCTATCAGACCGGTACGGTTGAACATTTCCAGCGCGCGTGCCGCCGGGATGTACACCATATCGTCCATATCGAAACCCAGCACCTGACCTTTGGATTGCATCACACCGATAACGCGATAACGTTCTCCCCCTATGCGCACATATGCGCCCAGGGGATTGATGTCCTTGAACAGTTCATCGCGCACTTTGCTGCCAAGCGCAACAAAATTACGCGAGTGCGAGGCTTCATCATCCGGTAAAAAATGTCCCATCTGCACCGGGATATTAAACGCCTGCGGCACATCGGGACCGGATCCATATACCATGGTGCGGCGGCTCTTGTTACCGGCCCGTATCTCGGCGTTTCCCTGTACCGCAGGATTGATAAACTCAACGAAGGGCACGCGCCTTAAGGCTTCTGCGTCCTCTATCGTCAGCGGCCGGGTTGAACCAAAGATACCGGCATTGCCACCATGGGTCTGCGCGATGCCCGGTTGTATGGTCACGATATTGGTGCCAAACTGGCTGAATTCTTCCAGCAAAAATTGGTGCAGACCTTCGCCTATGGAGGTGAGCAATATCACTGCCGCCACGCCGATAGCGATGCCCAGCCCGGTCAGAAAGCTGCGCATGCGGTAAACCACAAAGGTTGAAACAGTGAGTCGAAGCAGATCGCGAAAAAACATGGGCCTCCTTTAACGTCTGGCCAAGGCCATCACGGGGTCAAGTGCCGCAGCTGTTCGAGCCGGCCATACGCTAAACACGATACCTGCGCCCAGTGCAGTAAAGAAAGCAGCTACGACCGCCCACCAGGGCGGTGCAATCGGCAATATGGGATAAATTTTACCGATCACGAAGCTGCCCAGTTCACCCAGCAACAAGCCAATCACACTTCCCACCAATGAAAGCAAAACCGCTTCGGTAAAAAACAAGCGGCGTATTTGTGCAGGCGGTGCGCCCAGCGCCTTGAGCAGGCCGATTTCCTGCGTGCGCTGCGATACGGCAATGAGCATTACATTCATGATCAGCACCCCGGCAACGGCCAGGCTGATGGCGGCAATGCCCCCCACTGCCATCGTCAGGGTTTGCAGAATTCGGTCAAAGGTTGCCACCATCGAATCCTGCGTCACGACTGTGACATCGCGTTCACCCCCATGCTGCTTGAACAGAATTTGCTCCGTTTCATTTCTGGCGCGTTCGATTTGTTCCCGGCTATTGGCCTCCACCAGTATGCGCAACAATTTTTGCGTATTGAACAGCATGTGTGCGGATGCGACCGGAATGATTACCAGCTCGTCCGTATTCATACCCATGGCCTCTCCTTGTGAAGACAGAATACCGATGACACGAAAGCGTCTGTCGCCCAGACGCAACCAAGCTCCTACCGCATTCTCAACACCGAAAAGTTCCTGTTTGATTTTGGTGCCCAGCACCACAACTGATGCGGCTTTATCTGCTTCCATTTCCGGCAGGAATTGCCCTTGCCCCATCGTCATGTGACGGATCCCGAGCAGTTCAAATGTTGAACCCAGCACGACGACCTCGCGATTGAGCGGGCCGTTGGAGGCCGTAGCCGCGCCGATTGCGGGGGGGGGCTATTCGCCGTACAGCGCTGCTGCGCAATACCGCCATGGCATCATCCAGCACCAGATCGCGCGGTGTTTGACCAATCAGCATTCCGGGAGTGATGCCTGCGGTCTCTGAACGGCCCGGAAAGACAATCACCAGATTGGTGCCCAGC
>JANXWX010000063.1 GCA_025350915.1 Nitrosomonadales bacterium | reverse complement strand
CATCGCAAGCACAGAGCTTTTTACAATTGATTCTGCCACGCTCTACCACTTCGGCATCCTGACCTCGACTATTCACATGGCGTGGGTGCGCTACACCTGCGGACGATTGGAAAGCCGTTACCGATATTCGGCAGGCATCGTCTACAACAACTACCCATGGCCTGACGAACCAACAGACAAACAGCGCGCAGCCATAGAAGCCGCCGCCCAAGCCGTGCTGGATGCCCGCGCGCAATTCCCGCAAAGTTCGCTCGCCGACCTCTACGACCCGCTCACCATGCCGCCCGCGCTGGTCAAAGCCCACCAGTCCCTCGACCGCGCCGTGGATACCTGCTACCGCAAAACCGCCTTCACCAACGACGCGCAACGGGTGGAATTTTTATTCGAGCGCTACCAGCAACTCACCAGCTTGTTGCCGAAGGAAAAGAAAGCGACAAAACGAAAGATGAGAGCCTGAGCCGCATAAAATTCTATAGCTCATCCAAACGTCTACGTCCGCCTATATGTGAATCATGGAGTAAGTAATGTGACAGAACAACTCAAGCAAATACCGCTACTCTATCTTGACCAAAATATTTTGTCTGAAATTGCAGCGGGCAGATTTCACGGGTTGTTCAATAAAATCCGTACAGGGGACATGCAACTGATCTATTCCTATGTACACATCACAGAAACTGCACGATGCAGCAATCAGGAATTTCAATCTAAAGTAGTTAAAGCTGTGGCAGACATGAATGGAGCGTATATTCATGAAGGACAATTGCATTTTGATAAATCACCACAACTACGCTTGGATGAACACTTCGCAAATCCCGTTGAGTACAGCAATCTTGTTAGCTCGATGGAGGAATTTGCACATAAGTTTTTTGGAGGACAGGAAGGAAAGAATTTTCAATCATTAATCGAAGCTAAACAAAAAGCATTTGCTGGATTAATGCAGCATTTGGTTGAAAATATCGAATTGTTAAGTGAGAGCAAAGCAGAGGAAATCCAGAACGCTCTTCCAGCGTTGGGATTATTGCCTGATCTTATGCAACGCCAGTTTCAAGAGGCGGCATCAAAACTATCGGCAACATTAGCGGCCATCCCATCACCAGAAACTTTCGATGGCGCAAGTGAATTCCGTGCTGCTATAGAAGTTGCTCCTATTTCACTGAATAACATCCACCCTCCCAATGTTATACAGAAGATATGGGATCAGGCCAGTGCTTCTGGGAAAATTCCTTCACAAATTAGCAGTGCAAGTGATTTCCTCGCCAAGGGAGTGTGGGCACACATAAAGGATGGTGAACCAACATGGGCGGACAAGATTGGTAGCCTTTATAATCTACTGAACCTCATTGGTTACTGCCCTGATAACAAACTTCACAAGGATGACAAATTCCATTCTTCGATGGGTGATCAAACACACGCTACCTTTGCTGCCTTTGCACAAATACTAATTACTGGGGATGGGCGAATGGCGAAAAAAATCTATGCCGTTTATGAGTACCTTGGAATAGAAACGCTTGTGTGCTGGTGCAAAAAAGACGCAAATGGAAGGTTCGTTTTACTAATTAATGAAGAAATATTTCTGCAAACGTAGCCGTGAAATGGTAATGATGAGCAGATACTACCCACCCTTAATCCGCCGCAAAAGTTTACGCGCGATGGAATGATAGCCGTGTAGGTTGGGTTAGCTGACTCACCGCGTAACCCAACAGCTTTTTTATGATGTTGGGTTACGCGAAAAGCCGCTAACCCAACCTACGAAACTACCAACAACTGACCAGACCAGCCTGTTGCCTTCCACTTCGCCAAAGAAAACACGCAATTCAAAAGCATAAGGACGAATATGGCAAACGTAAAACAAGGTAACCTGACCAGGCCGCCTCAATGGTGGAAACATCTTAAAGAATGGAAACGAATTTTCTGGAAGGCAGAACGGAAGGAGCAGAAAAGAGCGATCAGGGATGAGAATAAATAAGGCACAGCTACCGAAAGCGCTAAAGGTACCTGAACCCGCGTAAGGCGTAATGTAGGGTGCCCATAAGCGAAGAGCATTGCACCGAATGTTTTCATGCGCCGCATTAAAGATTGCGCTACGGCATCACCGCTGAAAAGTCCGTGCGAACGAATGCGATAAAGCTCTGGCGCAGAATAGCCAACAAGGGTATGTTATGCTTCACGAATCCTGCTACAGGAAAGGAATAACCATGCTGCAAACCATCGAAGCAATCATTGAACCCTCCGGCGCAGTCCGTCTGCTGGAAGAAGTGCATTTCTCCAGCCCGAAACGGGCTCTGGTCACGGTGCTTGAGACGCCTGCCAATGAGGGGGCAGCGCCCGAGCGCGGCAATGCTGCGGCGATTTTGAAATTTCTCAAGGACAATCCATTGCCGCCGGAAGGTCGCCGTTCAGCTGAAGAAATTGATGCGGGAATCGAAGCGGAGCGCAACGCATGGGATTAAACCAGCCGCTGGTGTACCTCGACGCCTGCACGGTTATTTATTTTGTCGAAGCGCATCCAAAGGTTTGGGCAGGTCATTACGCAAGCTCTGGAGCAGGCACAAGGAAAACATATAGCCATTTCTCCTTTGGTCGAGATGGAATGCCTGATTATTCCGCTACGCGAGCATAATGCGCCGTTGGCGCGGCGTTATGAAATATTCTTTGAGCAGTATATCTGCTTGGACATGCCGTCCGAGGTATATCGTCGTGCTGCCTAACTACGCGCCAGACACAACCTTAAAACTCCTGATGCGCTGCATCTGGCCACAGCCCAATATCACGGCTGCACAGCGTTATGGACAAACGACAATCGTCTAAATAACGCTGCAGGCAGTCTTGCTGTAAATGTGCTCGCCCAGAAGCCAAACATCGCGTAGCCATAGAATCCGCCGCCCAAGCCGTGCTGGATGCCCGCTCGCAATTCCCGCAAAGCTCCCTCGCTGACCTCTACGACCCACTCACCATGCTACCCGCGCTGGTCAAAGCCCACCAGACCCTCGACCGCGCCGTGGACACCTGCTACCGCAAGGCCGCCTTCACCAGCGACGCGCAACGCGTGGAGTTTTTGTTCGAGTGCTACCGGCAGCTCACCAGTCTGTTGTCAAAAGAAAAGAAAACGACAAAGCGCAAAATACAAACATGACTCGTGGATTTGATTGATGGCAACTACCCAACTTCAACACTATGTTCCGAGATTCCTGCTACGTAGATTTGGGTGTGGCAAAAAGGAATCGCTGCACGTCTTCGACAAACACAAAAACATCACATTTGCTAGCGTAGCCACAAAAATTGCGGCCATGAAAAATTTTTACGACTTCGAGTTTATGGGGGCATCCATGAGTGTCGAGCCCATGCTTAGCCATGTTGAAAAAAAGGCCAGCGAGCATATTGCGCGCATTGTTAAAAATCGCCAACTGAGCATCAATGATCCTAATGAACGTGGTGAACTTGCTGCATTTTTCGCAATTCAGATGGTTCGCACACCAGCTGTGCAAGCTACACATAGCGAACTCTTTAACCAAATGGAAATCTGGTTGCGTGCCAATGGTGCATCACAAGAATTTTTCGCACCAGACCCCGCAGTTGGAAATGGCGAAAATGCAGAGCGTGCAATGATGGCCCGCAATATATTGAATGCACCAAAGAACTATGCCCCAGCACTGATCGACAAAGACTGGCTGTTGATGCAAACCGATAACAAACACCCTTACCTGATTGGCGACCATCCGCTAACTATGCACAATATGGTAAAGCAGGAAGGGCGCGGCAACCTCGGCATCGCTGTGGAGGGTATCGAACTCTATTTCCCGCTCTCACCTCAACTTGCTCTCGCCATCTGGTGTCCTTCGCACCATCAATTTCTTACAGATGGCATCCATAATCTTGATCGACTTGCGGGGACACTTAATTCGGATAGGTCATGGGTAAGCGCCAAGAACGATGCACTAGAAATACTTGAGGCTATTCAGTCAGGTAAACCGTTACGATCAAAACCTGAGAATGTTGAATTTTTTAATTCATTGCAGATAGCAACTGCCGAACGATTTGTATTTTCGTCTAATGATGATTTTTCAATCGTTCAGGAGATGATACGAACAAACCCAGAACTATGTCATGGTCGTCGTATGCATGAGGCAACTGGAAAGTTTTAACCAAACATAGACCGGACAAGAATTGAGTCAGATAGAGTGGACATAGAAATCAACTTATTTGATTACTTGATCCGCCTCAAAAGCTTACGCTCGATGTCATCCGTTGCATCCACGGAAGCTATCATGTCATTGGCGGCATTTGTCAGGCGACTAAG
>JANXWX010000062.1 GCA_025350915.1 Nitrosomonadales bacterium | reverse complement strand
TACCAGATCAGCCAGATGGATTTGCCGGTGGTGGGCAAGGGCGAGTTGACCATTCACGTGCCTGCCGTGGGTAAAGCGGCGCCTTACGAAAAAATGGTGCGCCTCACACGGGCCCATCTGGAAGAAGACGCGGGCAAATCGCTGCACGAAGATTTCCACGGCATGACCGGCATTGACCTCAATCGTGCCGGCACTCCTCTGTTAGAGATCGTGTCCGAGCCGGATATGTGTTCAGCAGCCGAGGCAATTGCCTATGCCAAGACTCTGCACACACTAGTTCAGTGGATAGATATCTGTGACGGTAATATGCAGGAAGGTTCGTTCCGCTGTGATGTCAATGTATCGGTACGCCGTCCAGGTGGCGAGCTGGGTACACGCCGTGAAATCAAGAACCTCAACTCGTTCAAATTTATGCAGCAGGCCATAGACTACGAAGTGCAGTGGCAGATCGACACCTTGGAAAGCGGCGGTAAAATTCAGCAGGCCACCGTGCTGTTTAATCCAGATGCAGGCGAAACACGCTCCATGCGTAGCAAGGAAGATGCGCACGACTACCGTTACTTCCCTGACCCCGATTTGCTGCCGCTGGAAATCAGCAAGGCATGGATAGAGCAGTTGCGTGCCACCATGCCCGAGCTGCCGAGGGCGAAGCAATTGCGCTATGTTCAGGAGATGGGTTTGTCTGCTTATGACGCAAACGTATTGACTCAAAACAGGGGAATTGCGGAGTATTTTGAAGCAGCTACACTTGTGTGCAATCAGCCAAAACTTGTTGCAAACTGGGTAATCAATGAGGTGCGCCGTTTTATGACAGAGGGTGTTAAAGATGAAAACGGCGAGCCTGAAGCTAGCGAGGTAAGAGGCGAAGCTCCCGGACGTGATGTAATTCGCGTTTCTGCAAGCAGCTTGGGTAAATTAATAACACGAATTACTGATGCCACTATTTCGAATGCGGGTGCTAAAAAAATATTTACTTCACTATGGACTGGGCCTGAAAGAAATATCGATGAGCTTATCGAGGAGATGGGCCTGAAGCAGGTGTCGGACGCGGGTGCACTGGAAGCGATGGTGGATGAAATCATCGCCGCCAATGCGGACAAGGTGGCGGAGTATCGCAGCGGCAAGGATAAACTGTTTGGCTTCTTTGTCGGGCTGGCGATGAAAGCCAGCAAGGGCAAGGCAAATCCTGCACAGATGAATGAAATATTGAAGAAGAAACTTGCGGGCTGATTTACATGCTCTGCACTTATACACGGGTCAGAACTAAAGATGGTTATTATGGAGCCAGGTAGTTTATGCACCCATTATTTTCCGCAAAAACGCACAGTGATGAACCCGTCTTTTATATAGGTAAAGCTGCCGAAATCACCGGGGCATCGCGCAAGGCGATACGCCATTATGAAGAGATTGGTTTGCTACCCGCGCCGCAACGGCGTGGAAGCTACCGGATATATTCCGAGCGGCAAGTGTTTATGATCCACATGATCAAGCATGCGCAGAGCTTTGGTTTTAGTCTGGCTGAAACCAGGACTCTGGTTGCTGAAACAGCAAAATATAAAAATTTCCCCTTAACGTTTGCGCTCAATTTTATTGAGCGCAAACGTATACAGTTGCAGCAGGAAGTAAAAAATCTGCGCCAGATGGACAAAAATCTTGTCGATCTCAAGGTGCAAATGATCAAGATGTTCGGGTAGTTGCCCTTGTCCTTAGGGGCAGGGTTTAGAGTGGGGTTGTCATTCACTTTGGAGGAAATCATGACAACCTTTATACGCTTTGCTTTTTACCCGATTTTATTCATTGCAATGTTGGCTTATGCGGCATTTGAACTGCACCAACCTGCCGGCAAGTTGGGCGGGCATTATGGCTATTATCTGACCGCGCTGGCCATCCTTATGTTGCTGGTGGAGTTTTTGTTTCCATTGCGCAAGCAATGGCGCATGACCTGGAACTCTTTTTTGCGCCGTGATTTACCTTTTATGCTGATGGGTGGCGCGACAATCGCGTTGGTCAATTACTACTCCGCGATGTTGATATTGCATCTGGGCGTAAGCAGAGGTGAGGCGCATCTCAATTTACCCTTGGTTCCATCAGTTGTACTCGCGCTCCTCATTCCTGATTTTCTTTGGTATTGGGTGCATCGATATAGTCATGAATCCCGTAGCCGGTTGGGTAACTGGTTCTGGCGCATGCATTTGGCCCATCATTTGCCACAACAGGTATATTTATTGATGCATGCGGTTTCTCACCCGATTAATGTGCTGGTTGTGCGTCAGATAATGACATTGCCGCTGTTTGCGCTGGGCTTTTCAACGGAAGCATTATTTGTGGCCAATCTTATTGTTGGCTTGCAAGGCCTGGTGTCTCATTACAATGTTGATATTCGCACCGGATGGTGGAATTACATTTTGGTCGGTGCTGAATTGCACCGCTTCCATCACAGTGCCGATGCTGACCAGACAAAAAACTATGGTGCGGTGGTTAGTCTGTGGGATTTGATCTTCGGCACTTTTTATTACCGGCCGAGCCAACATCCAGTAGCGCTGGGTATTGCAGATCCGGCGAATTATCCGACAGACAGGCAGCTTTGGCGTGTATTGAAATTACCGTTTGGCGCTTAAGCAAGCAATCAAATCAACCCGCGCGGTTTATGTTTGGCTTTGCTGAGTATGCGTCTATACAACCAGTGCGGCAGGTGTTTTAGGACATGCCCAACCAAACCCATCTGCCACGGCACCACCGCAAATACTTTACGTGCCTGTATAACCCGTGCGATACGCAATGCAGCTTCGTCGGCAGGCAGAATAAAGGGCATGGTGTAGGGATTGATCGCTGTCATCGGTGTTTCTATATAGCCGGGACACAACGTAACGACACTGATTCCACTGCCGTGCAACTCGACAC
>JANXWX010000005.1 GCA_025350915.1 Nitrosomonadales bacterium | reverse complement strand
GCTGCCGTCCAATGCGACATTGCCAAGCTTGGCTACGCCCAGCGCGTGCGCAATCAATAGTACCTGCACCATCAAGCCTTCGATGTCTTTCAGGAAGCGTTTGCGGAAGGTGTTCAGGGTGTCATGGTCGGGGTGTTCGTTGGCCGCCACAAAGCGGAATGCCACGGAGTCGTAGGTGGCGTTTTCCAGTTTGCGGCTGGAGAATACGCCCGTGGCGTACCATGTTTGCGTAAGGAAATGGCTCCAGGCAAGGGTGTCTTCACCTTTCAGGATAACCCCTTCTTCGACAATGACTGCGCGCATGGCAAGCCGCGCTTGAGTCATGTCAATAAAATCAATTTGGCCCTTGTGTATATGCATTGCATCCGCAATTCCTTGCTTCAGAACTTCGGTCTGTTGCAGAATAAGTAATCTGTCGACATTGTTTTTCCACCGAAGTGCACTATCCCAGTCACTTGCAGTCGTTGCCTCTTCGTTTTCCTGTCTCCCGACCAAAACAGCCAGTTCAAGGTCGGCAAATGTTTGCAGTACATTTTTTAGTATGGGAAGTGTATTCATTGCGACAGATTTTAGCCTGATATCACAATGTTTAGGTGAGTCTTTTTTGAATCGCCTGGGCGAGAATTATCGCCTCTTGGACGGTATTCCCAATACAAGTAAAGTGCCCCATCTTGCGCCCCGCACGTGCCTCACGTTTGCCATACAGATGCAACTTGGCACGCGGCTCATTAAGAACAGCATCCCAGGGTGGAGGAGTTTCACCTTTCCATGCATCCCCCAGAATATTTACCATCGCCACCGGCGACAATAATCTTGCCTCACCCAGCGGCAGACCGCACATCGCGCGTACCTGCTGGTCAAATTGCGAAGTGAGGCAGGCGTCCATCGTGTAGTGGCCGCTGTTATGCGGACGCGGGGCGATTTCGTTGATCAGGAGTTGATCATTTTCTACCACGAAAAATTCCACGGCCATTACGCCGCAGTAATCCAGTTTGTCGGCCACGGCACGTGCGTCATGTATAGCCTGTTGTGACAGTGCGTCACTCACTTGTGCGGGGACCACACTCAGATCGAGAATGCCGTTTACATGAGTGTTTTCGGCGGCAGGGTAGGCCACCGTTTCGCCGGTTGCGCTGCGTGCAACCACTACTGAAATTTCAGTTATTAGGTGCAGGCGCTGTTCCAGCACGCAGGGTTTACGGCCCATTTGTTCGAAGGCGGCTACCGCTTCGGTCAGGGTGTTCACGCTTGCCTGCCCCTTGCCGTCATAGCCAAACTGGCTAATTTTTAACAGTGCCGAGGGGCCGACTTTTTTCAGCGCAGGTGCGAGTTCGTCTATTGAATTAACCGCGGTAAAAGCCGCGGTTTTAAAGCCGTAGTCACGCAAAAAAGTTTTTTCTCGAATGCGATTTTGTGCGATGGCGACGGATTTGGCAGAAGGTCTGACCGGGCAGAGGGTGGCCAAAAAATTCAGGCTTTCGGCGGGGACATTTTCAAATTCGGTGGTGATGGCTGCACAGGCACGTCCCATCTTTTCCAGCGCGGCATGGTCCTCGAATGCGGCACAGATATGTTCATTGGCTATTTCGGCGGCGGGGCTGTGCGGATCGGGATCCAGCACAATCACGCGGTAGCCCATGGTGCGGGCAGCGATGGTGAACATGCGGCCGAGTTGCCCGCCGCCGAGTACGCCCAGGGTAGCGTCGGGCAGTATCATTCAACCTCCGGTAGTTTCATTTCTTGAACGTTTTTCTGTTGTTGGGCGCGGAAGTCTTGCAGTTTGTGGAATAGGGCAGGGTTGCCGGTGGCAATCATTGCCGCAGCAAACAGTGCGGCATTGGCTGCGCCTGCCTCGCCGATAGCAAAGGTGGCCACAGGGATACCCTTGGGCATTTGCACTATCGATAGCAGTGAGTCCATACCTTTGAGATATTTTGAAGGCATCGGTACACCCAGTACCGGAACAATCGTTTTTGCAGCCAGCATGCCGGGCAGGTGTGCAGCACCACCTGCACCGGCGATGATGCAAACAAGGCCGCGTTCGGCAGCGTAGTTTGCATAGTCAAACAGCAGGTCGGGCGTGCGATGCGCGGATACAATTTGATGCTCAAACGGTATGCCCAGTGATTTAAGCATTTCCGCAGCATGCTTCATCACATCCCAGTCGCTTTGACTGCCCATGACTATTCCCACCATTGGTTTGCTCATCATTTTCTTTCGCAAAAATTAAACATTAAGTCTGATAACTCGCCCGCCGCAGGCGATCAGTTACGGCCAGCCACTCCACCGTATGTGGCGGTGCCTCGGCGATCATGCGATCAAACTGCGCATGGTCCAACTGGCGCAGCGTTGCATACAGTAGCTGCCCGTAAGCGACCGGGTTGGCCGGCATCGTGGTACGCACGATCCTGGCAAGGGTCAAGTTTACTGTATTCTGGGGAAGGTTGGCATCTGGTGCCGACCATTCCAAAGTGGCGACACGCAGCCCCTGGGCTTGCAGGTCGCAGGCGCGCTGCCAGAAATCGTCGCGTGGCAATACTTCTAGCGGAGTAAGGGGAGCGTAGTGAGACAACATGCTGCCCGATACGCGTATCTTTGCATCGGTGCCATCCATCACGGCGATTTTTTGTTGCAGCACGTCTTCCAGCGCAGTGAGCGGAATACCGCCCGGTCTTAACACGGTTACCTTGCCCGCAAGGCAACTGACTATTGTACTTTCCAGGCCTACCTGACAGGAGCCGCCATCGAGAATCATTTCAACGCTGTCGCCAAGTTCTTCGCGTACATGCCCGGCGGTGGTCGGGCTGATACGGCCATAGCGGTTGGCAGAAGGGGCGGCCAGCGCACCAACCGGCCCTAACGCTCGCAACAGGGCCAAGGCAACAGGATGGTCAGGCACACGTAAACCGACGGTATCCTGACCGCCGGTGATGACATTGGAAACCTGCGGATTGCGCGGCAATATTAACGTCAGCGGCCCCGGCCAGAATTGGCGTGCCAGTAGTTTGGCGGCTTTGGGCACTTCTCTTGCCCAATGACTAAGATGCGCTTCATCGGCAATATGCACGATGAGCGGATGATCGGCCGGACGTCCCTTGATGCTAAATATTTTTTTAACTGCCTCCAGATTGGAGGCGTCTGCGGCAAGCCCGTAGACTGTCTCGGTCGGCACCGCAACCACGCCGCCCTTGCGCAGGATGGCAGCAGCCGTCTCGATCTGTGTTTGCAGTTCGGGGCTTAGCAAGGTGCGCTCGGTACGAGATTGATTGAAAGATGGCTCACTGCGTGCTTGTCAGTAGACGGTTTGTTGGCAAGCGCAGCATTTTACCCGTTTCCCGGGTAACTCTCCATGCTCCTGAAAGTGGCCTTATTTAACCAGCGACATAAACAGTTGCGGCAATCTTTCCGGCAGACGCGCGATATTGTCGATCACCGCGTAATGTTTGCCGAAAATATCCGCCACATATTCATCCGCCTTGGGGTCAAGATTGATGCAATAGGTATAGA
>JANXWX010000044.1 GCA_025350915.1 Nitrosomonadales bacterium | reverse complement strand
CGACAGAATCGCCTAGCGAAGTGTTTGTTACCACGGAGTTTGCTTCTCATAAGATATTTCTGTACAGTGCAAAAAATTCGAATCGCCAGATTTGGCAGTGAGTTTGTTTAACCACTTGTAGAAAATAATCACATGACCCATGCGAAAACCGTAATAACCATATTCCGACCAAACAGATTTACTGGCTTGGTTGCAAACTGGAAGAAGAAATTTATTCATTTTTGCGTTAAACAATTAAAAGATCGCGGGGAATATCCCAAGTTTTGGGTTATGCCATATGACCCGATTTGTCGTGAAATATTAGAGAGCGGGTTTTATGAAAAAGAACTTTTGCTGGCGATGCAGTGCTTAGCGAAGGACAAAAAGGGGATTGCTGTTGATGTTGGTGCGAACATTGGAAATCACACGATATTCTTTTCAAAAATATTTCCTCGGGTAATTGCATTTGAGCCAGTCCCTAGAAATTGCTGGATACTTAAGGCCAACCTACATTTGAATCGGATTACCAATGTAACTCTCGTGGAAAAGGGCTTGGGTGCAAAAGAAGAGTTTTTGTTGCTAGTTAATGATGATCCTGAAAGTACAAATGATGGATTTAGTTTAGAACCTATTGACTCTAGCCAAGCTCTAGGGAATGCGCACCAAATAGCCGTTGTTCGTGGTGACAATGAATTAGAGGTTTTGGGTGTGGCCAGCGGAGTTGCGATTATTAAAGTTGATGTCGAGGGATTTGAACCTCAGGTTTTGCAAGGCTTAGAGAAAACCATCCTAAAGCATCACCCAATAATATTTTGGGAAGCATTTACCCACGAAACGGCAAACACTTCTGTTGAAATATTGCAGACTATGGGCTACAAATATTTTTACCATATAACAACCAATAAATTTGATAACAGACTCGCAAACAAATTATCAAATGCATTTGGTAAAGCAGCATATCTAATCCCATTAAACGAGTGTAAAAACTTGGACGGGATGAATGTTGCAATGATGAACGCTGCCTAAGAGGCTCCACCAATGTACCGGAGTCAAATTATTTTGGCTATGTGCTTTGAACCATGCGCAGAGTGATAACTGAATGAAACTAGGGGTAATAATTCAGGGTCCGTTGATTAGCTTTGGTCAAGGTCCAAATGATTCAATAGGTGGCTTCGGCACTTTGGATACCATATTGGGGAATTCTACGTTTATATGTAAGAAGGGGTTACCTTACATAGTATCGACATGGTCACCTTCAAATGTTCAAGAGCAACACATCATTGATGCATTGAGGGATGCTAACGTCAGCCTCACGCATATCTTGTCACCAAAAATTTTGACCCAGACCATAGATACAAGCAGCACTACGGCGTATTGAAAGGCGCTGAGGAGTTATTGCAAATCGAAGGAGATATTACGCATCTTGTGAAAATAAGAACTGACATGTTGATGCCAGAGGAATTTTGGGAA
Organism: Nitrosomonadales bacterium; assembly: GCA_025350915.1. GTDB lineage: Bacteria > Pseudomonadota > Gammaproteobacteria > Burkholderiales > Gallionellaceae > 39-52-133. Next base: position 22,482 of record JANXWX010000044.1, on the reverse strand, counting down.
TGGGCTTACACTGTCAGCGAAAAAAATGAAAAGAAGCTATATGTTTCAGAACTGATGAATAGACCGTACTATCTGGGGGATTTCGTTTATTTGGCGGACAAAAATATATTTTTATCATATTTGACAACAGTCGTTAATTACCAGAGTCATATTATTCATCCATCTATAGCTTTTGATATGGGTATCAAACATTGCGAAGCGCGCAATTTTGGGAGACCTCAGGGTCAGACTCGATTGATCGAGGAAATGGCGGAATTAGCTGTTTATTAAGCAGTTACTTTTAGAGCAATAAATACCGCCACGCCCACCAGCGCCGCCAACAACACAACGCCTACCCCTAGCAACTGGTTGCGCCGTGCCTGCTGCGTCAGCATCATCTTGAACGCGGATTCAATATGCTCAATGTTATGGCTGGCCAGTTGCTGGTGCAGTAGGCGCGGGATTTGCGGCAGCAGGGTGGCGTAGCGCGGGGCTTCGGCTTTGAGCGACCTGATGAAGCCGCGCCAGCCCACTTGTTCGCTCATCCAGCGCTCCAGCCAGGGCTTGGCGGTTTTCCAAAGATCCAGGGTGGGGTCAAGTTGCAGGCCGAGGCCCTCGATGTTGAGCAGGGTTTTTTGCAGCAGCACCAGTTGCGGCTGGATCTCGATGCCGAAGCGGCGCGAGGTCTGGAACAGGCGCAGCAGCACGCGGCCGAACGACACTTCGCTCAACGGGCGGTCAAAGATCGGTTCGCATACTGAGCGGATTGCCGCTTCGAGTTCATCCACGCGGGTGTGTGCGGGTGCCCAGCCGGACTCGATATGCAGCTCGGCCACGCGTTTGTAATCACGGTTGAAAAACGCGATAAAGTTTTGCGCGAGGTAATTTTTGTCGTTATCGGTGAGTGTGCCCATGATGCCGAAATCCAGCGCGATATAGCGGCCGTCTTCTGCCACCATGATGTTACCGGGGTGCATATCGGCGTGAAAAAAACCGTCGCGGAACACTTGGGTATAAAAAATTTCCACGCCATTGCTGGCCAGCTTGGTCAGGCTGATGCCGGCGGCTTTAAGTGCGTCGATCTGGCTGATGGGTATGCCCTTCATGCGTTCCATCGTCAGCACATTGGTGGTGCACCAGTCCCAGTACATTTCCGGCACCAGCAGCAGTTTGGAGTTGGGGAAGTTGCGGCGCAGCTCGCTGGCGCTGGCGGCTTCGCGCATCATGTCCAGTTCGTCGTGCAGGTATTTGTTGAATTCGGCCACGACTTCGCGAGGCTTGAGGCGCTTGCCGTCAGCCCAGAATTTTTCCAGCAGCAGCGCACCGCTATCCAGCAGGGCAATGTCGTGGTTGATGATGGGCTCGATACCGGGGCGCAGAATTTTAACCGCCACTTTGCGCCCGTCATGCAGTTCGGCAAAGTGCACCTGCGCGACAGAAGCGCTGGCGATTGCGGTGGCATCAAAACTGGCGAAGACTTCGTACAGGGGTTTGCGAAATTCCTGTTCGATAATCGCGATGGCTTGGTCGGAAGGGAAGGGCGGCACATGGTCTTGTAGTTTGGCCAGTTCCTCGGCGATATCGGCCGGCATCAGGTCGCGGCGGGTGGAGAGCATCTGGCCGAATTTGACGAAGATCGGTCCCAGGCTTTCCAGAGCCAGTCGCAGGCGTACGGCACGCGGTGCGGAGGTGTTGCGGGTAAACAAAATCAGTTTGAGCGGAAACAGCAGCCAGCGTGTGCTTTTATGCGCCAGAATAAATTCATCCAGACCAAAGCGTAAAACGACATAGATAATTCTGATCAGGCGAAAAAAACGCAGCATGGATTATTTGTTTAGCCGGTTGATGCGCTGCTCAAGACGGGCCACATCGTCGCGCAATGCATCAACCTGCTGTATGAATTGGTTGATATGCGTGGATTTTGCCACAAGTGGACGTTCTTCAGTCCAGTATTCCGCAAGTGCCTCGGTCAGGTTACGGGTGCCATCGCGAACTTGCTGGTGAGCTGTTGCAGCCAAATGAACAATGCGTTCAGCAGCGATGTCGCCGGTAACGCGGCTGATATCCTCAGCCGCATCCCAATGCAGGTTTTTGCTGAGAAAGAATATTTCAGCAAGCAGAGCGGCATCGCCGCTGGTCTGGATTTGAGCAAAGGCTGCTTCATCCTGTACGGCAAGCCGCGGTAACAGGCTGGGCGGAATGGTGCAGGTCGCATCGGCGTTGGTCTCTGCGCTTGCAGAGCTTACGCTGCCATCCGCTTGCACCGTATAGGCAAAAGAAAACGGCGCGATGTTGAATCGCGCCGTTTTACCAGCAAAGGCTGCCAATCTTGGCAACGCCCAACCGCTCTGACTGATCAGGTGATTAAGCGTCGCTGCAGACAGGTTAAACATGCAGACTCAGGAAATTTGCTGGATACCGGACAACAGCCAAACGGCTTTATCATCCTGCAGGTTTTTTTGCACATGCCAGATTTCGTCGAAGGGTTCAGGCGAACCTTTGTTTTCAGCAAGCTGGCCGCTCATGCGCACGCTGGCGATGGCATGGTTATTTTCGGTAACCACTTCCAGCAGGTTTGCATTCACTTCAATCACGTCGGTCGTCTGTGCGGCGTTACCGCGTTCTTGCAATTGCATGGAAATTTCAGCAAACATTTCCGGTGTGGTGTATTCGCGAATATCGTTCAGATCTTTGCGGTCATTCGCGGCTTGCAGGCGAATAAAGGACATTTTTGCGCTGCGCAAGAAGGGCTCAACCGGGAAGTCGGCAGGGATATTTGCGGTAATAGGCGACGTAGTAGCACCCGCATATTGAGGTTGTTGCGGGGTATAACCCTGGTTCGCGCCATTACCTGAATATTGCATCGCAGGTTGTTGCTGTTTGCGGAAATACGAAATCGCAAACATCACAACCGCTGCCAGTGCAACCATCATCAAAATACTGCCGAATGCGCCACCCATGCCGCCCAAGCCACCACCGGCAAACATCGCGCCGAGGCCGGCACCAATGGCTAAACCAGCCAATGGACCGAGCCACTTATTGCCGGTGGAAGCCGGGGCAGCAGGCGCTGCAGCGGGTGTGGCGGCTGCCGCAGGTGCTTTTTGAACCTGTTGTGGCGCCATGGTGCGCTGGTTACCGATACTGCTGCCGCCGCCCAGGCGGCGTGCTTCGGCATTCACGGCGAAGAGAGAAAGGCTGGTGGCAACAAGAGTAAGCATCAACAAAAAACGTTTCATGGGATTCCTTTATGGCAATTGGGTAACTAATAGATTATGCAAATTCTTATATTTGGATAGTATAGGGTAATTGCAAGAGACAACCGTTATTAAATCTTGTAGCCGCGGTGTAGTGCAACCACCCCTGCGTTCAGATTGAAGTATTCGACGCGGGAAAGTCCGGCTTGTTCCATCATCTGCTTTAACTCTTCCTGCGAGGGGTGCATACGAATTGATTCGGCCAGATAACGATAGCTTTCACCATCTTTTGCGATGATTTCGCCCATTTTTGGCAGTAATTTGAATGAATAGGCATCGTAAATGGCTTGCAACGGCTTCCAGACTTTAGAAAATTCCAGCACCAGCAAACGACCACCCGGCTTCAAAACACGCCGCATCTCTGCCAGCGCGGCATCCTTATGGGTTACGTTGCGCAGCCCAAAGGCAATGCTTACACAGTCAAAATAATTATCGGGAAAGGGCAAGCGCTCGGCATCACATTGCGCGACCGGCATCGCAAGGCCATCATCAATCATGCGGTCACGACCCACGCGCAACATTGCATTGTTAATGTCGGTAAGCCAAACCTGGCCGCTGCTGCCCACCCGTTTGGCAAACTTGCGCGATAAATCGGCCGAGCCACCGGCCACATCCAGCACTTTTTCTCCGGCGCGTACCGCGCTAATCTGAATGGTAAAGTTTTTCCACACGCGATGCAGGCCGGCCGACATCAGGTCATTCATTATGTCGTATTTGCTGGCAACCGAAGTGAACACCTCGGCTACGCGCTTGGCTTTATCTTTTTCATCAATGGTCTCAAAACCAAAATGTGTTGTTTTTCCCATGACGGATATCCTAATAAACAGGTGCTGCGTAATTAAGTGCTGCGGTGGTCAGGACAGGCGAATTTTTTTTAGCAAGGCCGTGGTGGAACGTTCATGCAGGAAGGGAATGCTGTGCACACTGCCACCCCATCCGATAACTTCCTGGGAGCCCACAATCTTGTCAGGGGTCCAGTCTCCGCCTTTAACCAGTACATCAGGGCGACAGGACATGATCAATTCCAGCGGGGTGTCTTCATCAAAAAGTACGACCAGATCTGTTGCAACCAGCGCAGCTAAAACAGCGAGGCGGTCATCCTGGTTATTGACGGGCCTGTCATCTCCTTTACCGAGCCGCTTCACTGATGCATCACTATTTACGCCCAATACCAGAGAGGCTCCCAACGCTTTGGCCTGCGCCAGATAGGTCACATGGCCGCGATGCAGTACATCAAAACAACCGTTGGTAAACACCAGCGGGCGTGGCAAAGTAGCTACACGTTGAGCCAGATCGGCGCGCGTACAAATTTTATGTTCAAAATCAGGTGTTGGATACACGTGGCTAATATTCAATCTACAAACTCAAAGTAGGGAACAACCTTTTTTACACCACTTGAGGTGCTGGCGACATCAGTGGCGATTTTTGCTTCAGCGCGTGTCACCAGGCCTAGCAGATAGACGACACCGGCTTCTGTAACGACTTCGATGCGATCAGCACGAAATTCCCGGGTGCCACTGCCTTGCATGCGCAAAATAATGTTACTGGTGGTGAGTGCATCACCGCTACGTGAAGAAAGATTTGTGAGGGGCGCAATGTCCAGTTGGTTGCGAATGTCGGTAACATTTTGTACGCCACCGATGATTCTGGTGATATCCGCTTTGGCCGCTTCGTCGGGAACCTCGCCGGTCACCAACACCTTGCGGTTGTAGCTGTGGACATTGATATGTACTTTGCTCTCATATTTATTCTTGATGCGGTCTGTCGCTGTGTCAGCGATGTAGCCGTCATCAATATAGGTGCCCTGGGTGCGACGATCCGAACCTTTCGTCAGCGTGGTTGCGCAGCCTTGAAACGCGAGCGCCAGAGCAAGCAAGAGCAAACTTAAAGTACGCTGTATCATTTTTTATCTCCGTATAACACGTGGTCTATGCCATCGCAAATGCAATGCAATACCAGCAGGTGAACTTCCTGTATGCGGGCGGTTACCTTGGCCGGAACACAAATATGAATATCGCCCGGCTTCAGTACCTCACCCATTTTGCCGCCATCGCGGCCTGTCAACGCCACTACGACCATGTTTCGCGCATGTGCGGCTTCAATGGCGGCAATTACATTGGTTGAATTACCGCTTGTGGAGATAGCAAGCAACACATCCCCCTTGCGGCCCAGACCGCGCACCTGCTTGGAAAAAATCTGGTTGTAATCGTAGTCATTGGCAATGGAGGTCAGTACCGAGCTATCCGTTGTCAGCGCTATCGCCGCCAGCTCGGGGCGCTCCATCTCAAAACGGTTAATCAGCTCGGCGGCAAAGTGCTGAGAATCTGCTGCTGAACCACCATTACCGCAGCATAAAATTTTCGCATCCTGACGCAGGCACTCGGCCATTGCCTGAATAGCTTCAGCGATCGGCGTTGCCAGCACATCCCGGCTTTGACGCTTGGTTTCAGCGCTATCGTCGAACTGCTTGTTAATTCTGAGAGTTAGATTCATGGCTGCGTAGAGTCGGTGTTAGTTATGAAATGAATTTTAACCCAGATTCGTTATGGGGACGAGAATTCAAAATCGATTAAACCAAACTATAATGATCCAGTGTAATCAGACATCAATTGAATGTAAGCGATTTCCAGATTTTGAGTAAAACGTTGACTGTCAAAAAGCGGAGCAGAATCGCGATTGCCTATGATTTTTTCTCGTATGGCATCAAGCTTGTTGCTATGAGTGGCCAAATCGAGAGCAAGTTTGTAATAGCCATCAAGTGTATAAGTGATCAGCTCAGGTACGCCAATTGCTGTGAGGAGGCTACCAGCCACTCTGGACGGAAAAGTTTTACCAGCGCAAGTAACGACCGGCAAGGCCATCCAAAGTGCATCACTGCAGGTTGCGTGAGCATTGTAGGGGAATGTGTCAAGAAACAGATCCGCGCATTGTAGGCGTGCAAGATGGGATTCAATCTTGGGAAGCTTGGCTGCGAATATAATTCGCCCACCACTCACGCCGCGATTGATGGCTTCTTGTTTGAGGTTGGATTCAGTTTGCGGAGGACTTGCAGGCAACCATAAAACACTATCAGGAGCATCCTTTAATAAGCGACACCAAATGTCGAATATTTCTGATGTAATTTTATAAGTTTAAATTGATCGATTTGCAAATATATTTTATCTATCACTTCAAGTTGATCAGCAAAAGTTTTGTTTTTCAATTTTCCTGTGGTTACGGGAAATTTCTTGAGGAAAACGCTTGCAAGTGATTTTCCAAACAGCTCGGCTTCATGTGCATTGAACCAATCAAAAATCATATTGCCACCTTGTCTAAGTTATTAATTGTTAATTGGAAGCTACATAAATACAGAGTTGCTTAATATATAAACGGTTACGCCGGTGTATTGCGATATTGTATAGTCGGTTCGATTAACCAGTAAACGCGTTTTTAACCCATTCAATTTGGCTCAGATCAGCCGACTGCATCAGCACGGCATCAAACCGGCAGGGTGGCATGCGTTTGAAGTCGGATAAATAATGTTGGGCTGTTTTGAGTAATTTAATTTGTTTGCGAGTGTCAATACTGGCTGCGGCACCGCCAAAGGCTGCAGAGCTGCGTAAGCGCACTTCTACAAATACATGTGTTTCGCCATCTGTCAGGATTAAATCAATCTCTCCAAAACGACAGTGATAGTTCGTTTGCAACAGCTTTAAGCCTTGCTGTTGCAAATACTGTGCAGCCAGTTTTTCGGCTTGCGCGCCCGTTTTGATCATTGTGCCGGCGTAGCGGTGGCAGGTAAATTTGCATCCGCTGCCGCCTTGCGCGCGGCGATTTCTGCGGCTTTGGCTGCTGCTTTTTCGGCTTCAAAAGCGACTAATGTTTCGGGAGTAAAGGCACGGCCATATCTGAACAGCGCGGGAATGGCTTCACGCTGGAATACATTGCCGTCAGTCAGGTGTATGCGTCCGGTAACACCATCCAATGGGAGTGCTTTGCCGAGTTTGTTGTTTAGCAGAATGTTCAGCAGTCGATACGCGTCAATTCCAAAAGCATAGAGGCGCTCCTTGTCTGTATCCAGCGCCGCAGTGGACTTGGGGTAAATCATCACCGCTGGGTGATCGGGTTGTAACAGCCAGGGCATATCGGCAAAACGAATATCGTTGAGGTCATAATTTGTCAGCGTATCAGCGCTCATATTAAATAATTGAGAGGCGCCGTAAACAGGCAAGCTTGGGTTCAGGTAGGGACGTATCAGGCGTGCTTGCCTGGTGTCGCCGGCGATGAACACAACGTTACCAGGTGCGGTGGGAGGAGGGCCAGCGCGTTTGGGCGCTACGGTTGTGACCTCCCCAGATTCGGAAACGACGGTAACGGGTGGGGGCAACACAGGCTCAACCAGCCAGGGCGCTGTGGGCAGGTTACTTAATATACTGGCGTCGTCCCCTTCTTTATAGGTAATTTCGGCGGTGATGTTGCCGCCCAGCTTTTTCCACTCTTCGGCAAACGCGACGGACACTCTTTTGGATAGCGCACTACCCGTGTTGATAATAGTGGCATCTTTCAGTTTGGCCGCAAACGCGAGCTGCGCAATTTGACGCGCCTCTGCTTCGGGGATCAGGCCAAAAAAATACATTTTGCTCGATTCGGGTTTTTGATCAGTTGTATTCAGAGCCAGAGTGGGTACGGTCAGATAAGGGTAGCTGGCAAGCAGGGTGACACCCGAGCGAGTCAGTGGCCCGGCCACGGCCACCGCACCATTTGCAATTGCCTGCCGGTAGATTTCAATGACATCCTTACCTTCATCAACGCTGTTATATATACGCACCGGGTAGTCACGAACCTGACTTTTTGCAGCGGTCAAAAATCCTTGTTGTACCGCATCGGCAGCCATGGCAAACGGAATCGATTTGAGCGGTAAGATCAGCGCGATATGTGGCGCATACTTATCGGCAGGGGGTAAGGGCGTTACACCGGGCGGGAGTGCAGTAGTATCAATGGTTGACGGGGTCAACACCGACATCACCGGCTCACCGGGGGTGACAGGCGGGGGTATAAGTGCAGGGTTAATAGCTGCAGGGGGAGTAACCACCGGAGTCGGCTTGCCTCGGGTAGCGGTAGTACAGCCGCTAACGTATAGTGTCAACAATAATAAAAGCCAGAAGGAATAGCGTTGCATAGCAGTCAAAAACAGAGATTAGAGTGTGCATTATATGTAGTCGCCACGCCAATTGGAAATATGCGTGATATTAGCCTGCGCGCGCTGGATATATTAAGCGAAGCCGATACTATCGCGGCAGAAGATACACGCAATTCGGCACATCTTCTGAATTATCATGGTATATCAGGCAAGCGTCTGCTGGCATTGCATCAACATAATGAACGCAGTGCTGCTGAAAAGATCATCAATTTACTGGCCCAGGGTGAGTCTGTCGCGTTAATTACTGATGCCGGTACGCCGGCCGTCAGCGATCCAGGAGCGCTGCTCGTAGAAGCCGTACAAGCAGCGGGGTTTAAAGTGATACCGATACCGGGTGCAAATGCAGCGGTGGCGGCGTTGTCAGCCGCAGGAATGGCAACACCCCATTTTTTGTTTTACGGCTTTTTACCAAATAAATCGGCAGCCCGCCGCAAGGAATTGCAGACCTTAGTAGAGTATCCTTATACTTCGGTGTTTTACGAAGCACCCCATCGTATACTCGAATGCGTGGCCGACTTATTCAACGTATTTGGCGGTGATCGTGAAATTGTATTTGCCCGTGAAATTACCAAGTTGTTTGAGAATATCCACCGTTGTCAGTTGCACGAAGCGACAGAATGGTTAAATAGCGATCCGAATAATTTACGTGGAGAATTTGTGCTGCTTATTTCTGCAGCCCAAGAACGTAATGAGGGCTTAAGCGCAGAAGTCGAGCAGGTGCTAAGCATATTGCTGGAAGAGTTACCGTTAAAACAGGCAGTGCAACTGGCTGTAAAGATTACCGGCGTGGCGCGCAATGAGCTTTATCAGCGTGCACTTTTTCTTAAGGCTTCTGCATGAACATATTATTTTTGAAATTAAATAAACAGCAAGTAGCGGAGATTCAAATGAAACAGAATATTGGATTACAGAATAGGTTGTTTGTGTCATTGCTGGTGTTCTTGATGCTGACCGCTTGTGGTTCAAGCGATGAACAGAAAAAACCGGCAGCCGGAATGGCGCCACCGCCTACAGAAGTTGATGTCATCACGGTCAAACCTGGTGCGGCGGTAATGACCCAGGAATTGCCGGGACGTCTGCAGGCTTATCGCAGTGCGCAGGTGCGGGCACGGGTAGAAGGAATTGTGGAAAAACGCAATTTTGTTGAGGGCAGCGATGTCGAGGCCGGCACCTCGCTGTACCAGATTGCGTTGCGCAATTATCAAACCGCGTTTAATGCGGCTAATGCAGATGTTGAAGTGGCCAAACAAACGCTGGAGCGCTACAAAAAACTTAAAGAGGCTGGTGTGGTCAGCCAGCAGGATTATGACCTCAACGAGGCAAAATACAAACAGGCCGAAGCGCGCCTTTCCAAGGCACATGAAGATCTGGACAATACCCGGGTGCCCGCGCCTATTTCCGGCCGTATCGGCCGTTCGCAGGTGAGTGAGGGCGCGCTGGTCGGGCATGGTGATGCAACCTTGTTGACCACCATAGAGCAAATTAATCCGCTGTATGTGAACTATACCCAATCCGAGTCCGAGTTGTCCGACCTGCAACAGGCAATCAGAACGGGCAAACTACAACGCAGCCATTCAGCCAAGGTTGAATTGATCCTGGAAGATGGCAGTATTTATAAGCAATCCGGCAAGTTTCTGTTTTCTGATTTGTCGGTTGATCCCGGTACCGGCAATGTGTCGTTACGCGCAGAAATTCCTAACCCCCGGCATGAGTTGTTGCCCGGTATGTTTGTGCGTATTCGTTTTCCGCAGGCGGTGGATGAAAAAGCAATTAAGTTGCCGCAACGCGCAGTGCAATTTGGCCAGCAAGGCCAGTTTGTATTGCTGGTGGATGCTGATGGCAAGGTGGTGCCCCGTCCGGTGAAAACCGGCAGCATGGCCGGGGATGATTTTATTATTGCCGAAGGCTTGCAGGGCGGCGAGCAGGTTATCGTTAATGGCGTGCAGAAAGTCCGTCCCGGCGGCGTAGTTAAGCCAGTGCAATGGGATCCCAAGGCGCCAGTATTAAATACCAATCCAGCCGCACCAGCGACAAAATAGGGGTAAGCCGTGTTAGCCAATTTTTTTATTGATCGCCCTATCTTTGCATGGGTTATTGCGCTGGTTATTTTGCTAAGCGGTGGACTTGCCCTGCGCAGTTTGCCGGTTACTTCATACCCGGCAGTTGCGCCGCCGGCATTGGCAGTGAGCGTGGTTTATCCGGGCGCATCGTCACAGGTGGTGGAAGAAACCGCGGTAGCGCTGATCGAACAGGAGCTGAACGGGATAGAACATCTGTTGTACATGGAATCTTCCTCCGAGCTCGGACAAGGCAGCATTACCCTGACCTTTGAAGCCGGTACTAATCTGGATGTGGCTTCGGTTGAAACGCAAAACCGTGTTAAACGTGCGGAAGCGCGGTTACCCGAAGACGTGCGCCGACTGGGCATAGGGGTAACAAAATCAGCACGTAACTACCTGATGTTTGTCGCGCTGATTTCGCCGGACAAGAGTCGCGATAACGTCGCGTTGGGTAGTTATGCCGCGGCGAACGTGCTGGAAAATATCCGTCGTGTAGCGGGAGTGGGCGAAGCGATTCTGTTTGGCACGGAATATTCGATGCGCATATGGCTGAAGCCGGAACGCTTGCAGGCTTATAACCTGGCACCGAGCGATATTGCCCGTGCCATTCGCGCACAAAATACCCAACTTGCTACCGGTGAGCTGGGGCAGTTGCCGTCGGTAACCGGGCAGCAGCTTAATGCGATTATCGTCAGCAGAGGCCGTTTGAATACGGTGCAGGAATTTGGCAATGTCATTGTGCGGGCAAACCCGGATGGCTCGACGGTGCGGGTAAAAGATGTTGCCCGTGTAGAGTTGGGCGCACAGGACTATTCGGTGGCCGCGAGGCTGGACAGTCAGCCGGCTTCTGCGATAGCAGTCAGGTTGGCGCCCACGGCCAATGCATTGCAAACGGCCAAGGCGGTTAAAGCCAAGATGCAGGAGTTGTCAAAAAACTTCCCCAAGGGAGTTGATTGGGTTGTGCCCTACGACACCTCGCAGTTTGTTGAAATTTCCATTACCGAAGTGTTAAAGACACTGGCGGAGGCGATGGCCCTGGTATTCCTGGTGATGTACCTGTTTATGGAAAACCTGCGCGCCACGCTGATCCCGTCTATCGTTGTACCAATAGCGCTTGTGGGTACTGCGGTAGGCCTGTATGCGATCGGCTATTCGATTAATACGCTTACCTTGTTTGCGATGGCGCTGGCTATCGGTATTGTGGTGGACGATGCGATTGTGGTGGTGGAAAACGTGGAACGCATCATGCGCGAAGACGATTTGCCGCCGCGCGCCGCAACACGCAAAGCCATGGGGCAGATTATCAATGCGATTATTGCGATTACGCTGGTGCTGATAGCGGTATTTGTTCCCATGGCGTTTTTCAGCGGTTCGGTCGGCGCAATCTACCGTCAGTTTGCAGTCACGCTGGTACTGACGATATGTTTCTCCATGCTGATGGCGTTGACCCTTACGCCGGCGTTGTGCGCAACGTTGCTTAAGCATACGCCGGGCAAGGACGACCGCCCGGATACAGGCTTCTTCGGCTGGTTTAACCGTTTTTTTGCCAATGTTACCCGGGGATATCAATCGGGTGTGGTGCATGTTTTGAAAAAAACCGGACGCTATATGATTGTCTATGGCGTGATTGTAGTGGCGGTAATCACTTTGTTTTCCCGGCTACCGACCAGCTTTTTACCGGAAGAAGACCAGGGTTACTTTATCAGTGTAATCCAGCTGCCGCCGGGTGCAACTCGAGTTCGCACACTGGAGGTGTTGTCGCAAGTGGAACAATTTTATCTCAAGCAAAGTGAGGTAGAACACGTGATTGGTGTGGCCGGTTTCTCATTCTTTGGCCGTGGCCAGAATGCGGCGATTGCCTTTATCAAACTTAAAAGCTGGGATGAGCGCCCCAAAAAGGAAAACTCGGCAACTTCAGTCGTGCAACGCGCGAATATGATGTTGTTCCGCATTAAGCAGGCGTTTATATTCTCGATTAATGTGCCGCCAATTCCCGAGCTGGCGGCAGTGGGCGGGTTTGATTTCCGTTTGCAGGATCGTACCGGCCAAGGCCGTGACAAATTGCTGGAAGCACGCAATATGGCATTGGGCATTGCGAGCCAGAATCCGGCATTGGCTGGGGTGCGACCGGAAGGACAGGAAGCGGCACCGCAGTTGCTGCTGGACATTGACCGTTTGAAAGCGCGCGCATTGGGTATCGATCTGGGTGATTTAAACGACACCTTGCAAAGCACCCTGGGCACCGCTTATATCAATGACTTCGTGCGTGAAGGTCGCATATTGCGGGTGCAGATGCAGGCGGAAGCCACGTCTCGTTCGGCACCGGAACAAATTATGCGGATTCCGTTACGTAATGCCCAGGGCGACATGGTTACGTTGTCGAATATCGCCGATGTCAAATGGATTGCCGGTTCGCCCAAACTGGACCGCTATAACGGATTGCCTTCGATGAAGATATCCGGCAGTGCCGCGCCAGGCCGAAGTTCCGGTGATGCGATTGCCGCGATGGAGCAGACCGCGGCGCAATTACCGCCCGGGTTTGGTTTTGAATGGTCAGGTACCTCTTACGAAGAACGCATGGCCGGCAGTCAGGCCGGCGTACTGTTCGGTCTGTCTATCATCGCTGTATTTCTGTGTCTGGCCGCGTTGTACGAAAGCTGGTCTATACCCTTTGCGGTGCTGTTGGTAGTGCCTATTGGCGTGCTGGGTGCGGTGTTGGCAGTAACGATGCGTGGCTTGCCCAATGACGTTTACTTCAAAGTGGGCCTGATTGTGATCATCGGACTATCTTCAAAAAATGCGATTCTGATTATCGAGTTTGCGCGCGACCTGCAGGATCAAGGGATGAATTTGATTGACGCAACGCTGGAAGCATGCCGCCGCCGGTTCCGTCCCATCCTGATGACTTCTATTGCGTTTACCCTGGGGGTATTGCCGTTGGCTATATCTACCGGTGCGGGTGCAAACGGACGCCATGCGATTGGTACCGGGGTAATGGGCGGCATGATCGCCGCTACCGCCATCGCAGTATTTTTAATTCCCGTGTTTTTCGTGGTGGTGCGGCGAATTTTCCCGGGACATACGCGTCAACACGACGATGAACATTAGCGGCTGTAGCCGTTACATCATGAGCCGGTGTGAGCTTTATGCCTTCCTTGGCAGCTAACTCTGTAGCAATGTCTTTGGACCATGGTGCTAGTGCTTCCAGATTAAACGGCTTGTCATAGCTGGAACTGAAAATTTCATTAAAGGTCTGGTTGATTTCCTGCATGGCGACTCTCCTTATCAAGTAGATGCAAGAAAAGAATAGGTCAATTAGCGAGAGATGAATATAGGGGAAATGCTTATTCTGCTGATGTATATGCTGTAACTGATAGAGCATAAATTGTTTTTTTCAAAACCACCATCGATTACTATCCGCCTCATCGCACCGAAATAACAACTACCCGGCCATTTATTACAATACTGACCAGTTATCTAGGCCGTTTTACCGACTGTATATAGCTCTTAAAATTGGACATTGACTCAATCACATAACAATATGGACATTAAAATTAAACGCCCCGATGACTGGCACCTTCATTTGCGCGATGAAGCGCTGATGCGCGCTGTGCTGCCCGATACCGCGCGCCAGTTTGCACGTGCCATCATCATGCCCAATCTGCGTCCGCCGGTTACCACAACGGTACAGGCACAGGCATATCGTGAACGTATCATGGCGGCAATTCCTGCAGGCATGGATTTTGAGCCGCTAATGACGCTGTATCTCACCGACAACACCAGTGCAGAAGAAATTCGCCGCGCGAGGCAAAGCGGATTTGTACACGCGGTGAAATATTATCCGGCGGGTGCAACAACCAATTCAGACGCGGGCGTGACCAATATGCGCAAGGCCTATCCTGCACTGGAAGAAATGCAGCGTTGTAGTATGCCACTCCTGGTACACGGCGAGGTAACTGACCCAGCAATAGACGTGTTCGATCGTGAAGCGGTATTTATCGAGCGCGTATTGCTACCCTTATTGAAAGATTTTCCGTCGTTAAAGGTAGTGTTCGAGCACATTACCACCGCTGATGCTGCCCAGTTTGTTGAAAGTGCGCCTGCTCATATTGCCGCGACATTGACTGTGCATCACCTGCTGTACAACCGTAATGCGATGTTCGCCGGTGGCATCCGCCCGCATTACTATTGCTTGCCGGTGCTCAAGCGCGAAACGCATCGTGAGGCCCTGGTCAAGGCTGCAATCAGTGGAAGTAAAAAATTTTTCCTCGGCACCGACAGTGCGCCGCATGCACAACACACCAAAGAAAATGCCTGTGGCTGTGCGGGTATGTATACTGCACACACGGCGATAGAGCTGTATGCAGAAGTGTTTGAGCAGGCGGGCGCATTGAATAACCTGGAAGGTTTCGCCAGCTTTTATGGTGCAGATTTTTACGGTCTGCCGCGAAACAACGCAAGCATCACCTTGCGCCGTGAAGACACACCCGTTCCGGCAACATTGGAATTTGGCGAGCACAGGTTGGTACCGTTGCGTGCCGGTGCAATGGTGAAATGGAAGCTGATGCCTTAATTTTTTATAACCGATAAATTTATTTTTCATGCATGATCGATTTTTAATCAGGCTTTTCTGGATTACCGTTGCCGCTGCATTTTTGATCGTACTGCCCCGCTACTTGCCGATTTTGGAAAGTTTTTTCGCACCGACAAGCACCTCGCAACGCATGGTAACGGCGCGTGGCGATTTGGCGGCTGACGAAAAATCAACCATCGAGTTGTTTGAGAGATCCAAAGATTCCGTGGTCTTTATCAGCGCCAAGCAACAGGTGATGGATTTTTGGACGCGCAATGTTTTTTCGGCGCCACAGGGAACAGGGTCGGGGTTTATCTGGGATGAGGCTGGTCATGTCATTACCAACTACCATGTGATCGAGGGTGCCAGTGAAGCCTGGGTTAAGTTATCCGATGGGCGCAGTT
This sequence comes from Nitrosomonadales bacterium, assembly GCA_025350915.1. Classification (GTDB taxonomy): domain Bacteria; phylum Pseudomonadota; class Gammaproteobacteria; order Burkholderiales; family Gallionellaceae; genus 39-52-133. The sequence continues at coordinate 7,033 of JANXWX010000044.1, read as the reverse complement.
ACCGTGCCACCCTGGTAGGGGCGAGCATTCAGCATGACATAGCGGTATTGGTTTCAAGCCTCCGCCACCGGTGCCAATTGGCACCAGCAATGAGCTGAAAGTAGGGCAAAAAGTATTTGCGATTGGTAATCCGTTTGGTCTCGACTGGACACTGACCAACGGTATTGTCTCAGCACTTGATCGTTCGCTGGACGGTAGTAACAAGCGCACTGTTATTGAGCACCTGATCCAGACTGATGCAGCCATCAACCCCGGTAATTCAGGTGGGCCGCTTCTGGACTCGGCAGGTCGCCTCATAGGTATCAACACCGCTATTTACAGCCCGAGTGGTGCGTCGGCGGGTATCGGGTTTGCAGTACCGGTTGACACGGTGATGCGTGTGGTGCCGCAACTTATCCGTAATGGAAAATATATCAGCCCAAGTCTCGGCATCGAGTTAAACGATGCAATCAATCAGCGTCTGGCATCAATATTGCATATTCAAGGTGTCATCGTATTGCGTGTAAACCCTGGTTCTGCAGCAGACAAAGCGGGTTTGAGCAGTGCGACTATTTATAGTGATGGACGCATTGCGTTGGGCGATGTCATTGTTGGTATCGATGGCAAACCGGTGGAGTCAGTGAATAAACTGCAGGCCAGACTGGACGATTTTAAGGTTGGTGATCGTATTAACGTGGATATTTTGCGCGATAATCAGAAAACCAGTATCCAAGTCACCCTACAGTAGTTGCTAAGGGTCTATATTATTGTGTAATTGTACGAAGCCACCAAGCAGGGCATAATGATTTTAGTGCGAAACAGGTAGTTTTTCGAAATTTATGGTCAGGAAATTATGATTTTCGTCACAATCGTTAAGTTTTTATCGAATGCCCTGAAAATTATTGGCATGGGATTTTTCGTGTTTTCAGCCTATCAGGGTACATTCAGCGCGACGGGAAACTCCACTACTGTATTTATAGGCGTAGCCGTTCTGACCGTTATTATTGTCGTGACCCATATCATCGACGAAGTCAGAAGATAACAAAATAATTAAACTCAACTCAGTTAAATCGGGGACAATAACGGGTTGAATCTACAGGGCGCAACAACACCGGTTAAAAGGAAACGTAAATGAGAGTTGAGTTAATCATAAATTTAATTTCGCAAATGCTTAAGCTGGGCGGAATTATTTTCTTTATGTATTCTGCCTATGACGGCACATTTGGCGGACAAGGCTCTACCAGTGTGTTTGTTGGCGTAGGTGTGCTATCGATGGTGCTGGTTGGTTCCCTGCTTGTTGATAAGCTGGGGCGTCAGTAAGTATTTTTGTTTGGTGAGTGTATTGCTCACCTATAAATGATTTAGCTCTCAGAAGCACTCCGTCTTTTCCAGATGTGGATTGTCTGTAGCGCCCTCTAAACAATGACTACCCCAGACTCGTATCTTCCTCCACCCGATAGTGGCCTTGATATTATTTATCAGGATCAACATTTAGTCGCAGTGAGCAAGCCTGCCGGTTTGCTTTCTGTACCAGGACGTGGCGAAGATAAGTCAGACAGTATGGCAACACGGGTTCAAAAAGAGTACCCGGATGCTTTGGTTGCGCATCGTCTTGATCGAGATACTTCAGGATTGCTGATTTTCCCGCTAGGCGCAGCCGTGCACCGTCGTTTCTCGCTGATGTTCGAAAAGCGTGAAATGAAAAAAAGTTATGTGGCCGTGGTGCTGGGCAAGCTGGCTCAAGACCAGGGAGTAGTGGATCAGCCACTACTGGTCGATTGGCCAAACCGCCCCCGGCATATCGTTGATTTGGCTAATGGCAAGCCCGCGCAAACGCGCTATAAAATGATCAGTTATGACGCAGTAAGCAATACGAGTCGTGTTGCGTTGGAGCCCATCACCGGGCGCACCCATCAACTTAGAGTGCATATGCAGTTTCTGGGACACCCGATAGTGGGTGACACACTGTATGGCGGAAATGCAGACGGCAGGGCTGTAAGGCTGCTGTTACATGCTCATACCCTTGATTTTAGTCACCCTGTTTCTGGCAAGTCGATGAACCTTAGCTCACCAATTCCCTTCTAATTTCGATGAGAGGGCACAAAGTGATAGAATGCGCCCCTAATTTTAGTCAGGCACACCCCTAGAGTATTCCATGTTATCTACTATCAATATCACCATGCAGTTCGGCGCCAAGCCGCTTTTTGAAAATGTTTCCGTACGCTTTGGCGAAGGCAACCGCTATGGCCTGATCGGCGCGAACGGCTGCGGCAAATCCACTTTCATGAAAATTCTGGGTGGCGATCTGGAGCAGAGCTCGGGTCAGGTTGCGCTAGACAAAGGCGAACGTCTGGGTAAATTACGCCAGGACCAGTTTGCGTATGAAGACAATCGCGTACTTGATGTGGTGATGATGGGCCATGCCGATATGTGGGCGGTGATGTCCGAGCGTGATGCAATCTACGCCAACCCGGATGCCAGCGAAGAAGATTATATGCATGCCGCAAATCTGGAAGCAGCCTTTGCCGAATTTGACGGTTACACCGCCGAAGCACGCGCCGGTGAGCTGTTGAATGGTGTGGGCATTGCGCAGGAATTACATGCCGGCCCGATGCGCGCTGTTGCGCCCGGCTTTAAATTACGCGTGTTGCTGGCGCAGGCCCTGTTCGCCGATCCGGAAATTTTGCTGCTGGACGAACCTACCAACAACCTCGATATCAACACCATACGCTGGCTGGAAGACATTCTTAACGCGCGTACCAGCACGATGGTGATCATCTCGCATGACAGGCACTTTCTAAATAGCGTATGCACGCATATGTCTGATCTGGACTACGGCAAGATCACCACTTACCCCGGCACCTATGACGACTACATGCTGGCTTCCACCCAGGCCCGCGAGCAGCAATCCACCGATAATGCAAAAGCCAAAGAGAAAGTGGCCGAACTCAAAGCCTTCGTTGCGCGCTTCTCCGCCAATGCGTCCAAAGCCAAGCAGGCAACTTCGCGCGCGCGCCAGATTGACAAGATCAAGATCGAAGACATCAAACCTTCCAGCCGCCAGTATCCATATATGCGTTTTGAATATGACGAGCGCGAGAAACTGCATCGCGTTGCGGTTGATGTGGAAAAACTCAGCAAGGGTTTTGACAAACCGCTTTTCTCAAATTTTAATTTCCGTGTTGATGCGGGTGAACGAATCGCCATCATCGGCCCCAACGGTATCGGTAAGACAACGCTGCTGCGTATTTTGGCAGGTGATCTGGAGCCTGATTTCGGAACGGTTAAGTGGACAGACAAAGCCAATATTGGCTATTACGCACAAGATCACTCGCATGAATTTATGAAGGATGAAGTGCTCACCGAATGGATGACGATGTGGCGCCGTCCGGGAGATGACGACCAGGCGGTGCGCAGCATTTTGGGGCGCCTGCTGTTCTCCGGTGATGACGTGAAGAAAACTGTCAAGGTACTGTCCGGTGGTGAAAAGGGCCGCATGATATTTGGCAAGCTGATGATGCAGAAACATAACGTGCTGTTGATGGACGAGCCGACCAACCACCTCGACATGGAATCGATCGAGTCGCTCAACTCTGCACTGCTTGAATTTAAGGGCACACTGTTATTCGTGAGTCATGACCGTGAATTTGTGACTTCATTGGCCACGCGTATTATTGAAATTAGCCCTAAAGGAATCGCCGATTATCATGGTACGTATGAAGAGTACCTCAGAGATCAGGCTGTAGCATAACTGGGGATAAATCCTTGCAAAAAACGGGTGCAATAGGCGTATTCGATTCAGGCGTAGGCGGCCTGTCTGTTTTGCGCCACATCCGTGATGTATTGCCCAATGAAAAATTGATCTACGTGGCCGATTCGGGCCATGTGCCTTACGGCGAAAAATCCAGGGAATATATCGAGGCGCGTTCGCATCTCCTCACGCATTTTCTGCGGCAGCAGGGTGCAGATGCGATTGTGATTGCGTGCAATACTGCCTCCGCCGCCGCTGTCACCAGTTTGCGCAGTCAATTTTCAATACCAATCATTGCGATGGAGCCAGCGGTTAAGCCCGCAGTGACAGCCAGCCGCAATGGCATAGTGGGTGTGCTCGCCACGACGGGAACCTTGGCCAGTGCACGTTTTGCGGCGTTGTTGGAGCGTTATGCGGGTGACGGTGAAATAATCACGCAGGGTTGTCCTGGCCTGGTAGAGCAGGTGGAAAAGGGCGAATTAAACAGTGCTTACACCCGTGCACTGATCGAAAAATACACGACACCTTTATTAGCCCGTGGTGTGGATACCATCATCCTGGGCTGCACCCACTATCCTTTTCTTGCCTCAGTGATTGCCGATGTAGTGAGCAGCAATATTGCGCTGGTGGATACCGGCGCAGCTGTAGCGCGTCAGCTGCAGAAGCGCATGCAGGCCGAGCTGCCAGCTCGCGTGTCCGGCATGGCGGCAGCACATTTTTTCACCAGCGGTGATGAAGTTCACGCAAGCAGAATTATGTCGATATTGTGGGGCGAAAATGTTGCAGTGCAGCGCCTGCCGCAGGCGTTTTTGTAGTTGATATGATGCACGGCGAGCACGGCATCCATTGTCAGGCGCACACCCACGAGGTTGCGCCGATTAAAAAAGTTTATCTATTCCCACTAACGTAAGCACACCCATCACTGCAAAGATCCCCGCTGCAATGGTGTGAACCAGACGCATTGGAATTTTCTCCGCGAATTTATGCCCCAGAAAAACTGCAGGTACATCGGCAATCAGCATACCCACTGTGGTACCCGCAATCACCATAACAGGCGTGGCATAGTGCGCAGCGAGTGCAATGGTGGCGAGCTGTGTTTTGTCGCCCATTTCAGCGAGGAAGAAAGTGATAAAGGTCGCGCCGAACACACCGAGCTTGCCAGCTATCTGCGTTTCCTCGTCTTCAATCTTGTCCGGTATCAGCGTCCAGATTGCCATGCCGATAAACGAAGCACCCAGCACCCAGCGCAATACATCTGCGCTAATGACGGTGGTAATCCAGGTACCGAGCGCACCAGCCAGACCATGGTTGAGCAGCGTGGCAAATACGATACCCAGCACGATGGGCAGCGGGCGCTTGAAACGCGCTGCCAGAATAAACGCCAGCAGTTGGGTCTTGTCGCCCATTTCGGCGAGGGCAACCACGCCGGTTGATACGAGGATAGCTTCCATGTTGTTTCCTGAATTGTGTGAAGGGTATCTTGAGAGCGATAGAAATTCTAGCAGGCTTGCATCGCATCGCGAAGCTTATGCTGTTGTTGGCGGCGGCACGAACGTTTGAATAGGCACAATCATAGGCCAGGTCAATTGATAACGTGACAGTCTAACTCAGACCATGCATTATGAATTTCCGCCTGTGATGTAAAATGCTAGGCCTCAGTGTTGATATAGGGATTGTAATGAAAGAAGAACCCCCCACTGCCAATATGATTGACTATGAAACGCCAATGGAAATGGATCAGGAGCGGCATCGTCGAAAAGGTAAAATTGGCTATATCATAATGGTGACATTTGTAGCGATGATTGGGGTAGCTGTAACGATAGTCATGTGGCGAGGATCATTGCGGGATAGATAATTCAAAAATTCGCGTTCAGCACAGTTGCACAGAATTCAAACTTCGCATTCCATTTGTTTATTACAGCGGTTATCCACTTGACTACCCGCGTAAAATCCCTCATGAGATCCAACGATTAGAAGTTGCTTACCCTAGTATGCAACCTTGGAATAGCCTGTCCATGATGGAGAAATGGAATACAAATAAAATTGAAATTGAATTTTCGGATGTTACTGGTAGGTCTGTTAAAGATTTAACCACCATTTCTTCATTAGGTAGTTTGACTGGTACCCTTAAAACATCACGAGTTCCAGGTTCAACATATGGTCTTGATCAATATTTGGATGAGCCAGCACCACACGTATGGCAATACTTGGTACCTTAAGTAGCAAATCCAAGAATCTATTTACGATGCGCTTACAGAGCCAGCAATCCTGATGAAAACAATTTGGGTTGTTCTGATTTCATGTTTACGGAATGGGGTTTAGAAGTTGAAATTGTTCACAAATTGATTTTGATGCGCCATTGGGCAGACATGCACGATAAGGTGCAGAATTTGATTCAGTCTTTTGTAGTTATTCCATAAATCTCACTTTTACCGATCTTGAGGGTTGGCGAAAAAAGAGTCACTGAAACTAAGGAAGAGGCCTACATCGTACAAGCCTAATCAATTCTGTACTCGCTTAACACATTAAAAACCCAACAAGCGTAATGATACCCCAGGAAAAACTAATTTTATCTGTGTTGTAAAGTTGCACGAAGCTCATCCAGTGAAGTAATCGGCGGCAGGCACTGTGTGCCCAGACATAACCACGCAGTGGGTTTGGCAGCAACAGGTTTGTTGATTGCGTCAGGAAGGCCAGTCACATTTTCAGTTAATGCAAAGATCATCACGTCAGGCTGATAACGGGTGCGCAAGGCATCCTGCCACATCGCGACATCGCTTTCCGGCCCGCACAACACCAGCAAGCTGGCAGGCTGCAGATACTCCGCCAGCGCGGTGCACAGGCTGCTGTGATAGCTGCCTGCCTGTTCCAGTGCGGGCAGATACAGCTTCAGGCAGCGCTCGGCAGCGGCGGCATATTTTGTCTCGCCTGTCAGCACAGCAAGACGCTGCAAAGCCAGTGCGGCGATGCCGTTGCCGGACGGCGTAGCATTGTCCTGTGCAACCTTGCTGCGCTGGATCAGCGCTTCATGGTCGTGGCTGGTAAAGAAAAAACCTCCGTGCTGCGTATCTTCAAAACGCGTCAGCATCGCATCGGCAAGTTGCGTGGCAAATGTGAAATCGATATTGCGGAATTCGGCCTGCAGTAATTCAAGCAAGGTGTTGAGCAAAAAAGCATGGTCATCCAGGTAGGCATTGAGGTGTGCTTTGCCGTCCTTGTAAGTCGCCAGCAGTTTGCCGTCATTCCATAGTGTCGTTTGCACGAAGCTCATTGCCTGTTGTGCCGAGTGCAGCCAGTCGGGGC
>JANXWX010000022.1 GCA_025350915.1 Nitrosomonadales bacterium | reverse complement strand
TTTTGGGGTCAAGTTCATACCCGGCAAAGCCACTGGCCTTGTAGGCTGATTGTGCAATGGTATTACCTTCCAGCACTTCTAGCGTGAGCTTGCAGCAACCCAGGCTGATCGCGATTTCCTCTGCCTTGGCAAGCAGGTGTTTTGCAATACCGTGTCCCCTGTATTCTTTCGCAACGGCGATGTCATGGATATTCAGCAGCGGCTTGCAGGCAAAGGTTGAAAAACCTTCAAAGCAAATCGCCAAACCGGCGGGTAACTCATCAACGAAGGCGAGCACGATATGCACACCATGCCGCTTGCGCAACTCGTCAGTGAGGTTGTTTTTCACATACGCCGATAATTCCGCACCGCTGCCCATCTCGTCTTTGGCATATTCATTCAGCAAATAAACAATGGCCGATGCGTGGGGTGGTGAAGCTAAATTGGCGATGATTATTTGCTGCATTACGTATCATTTCTGAATGAATTAGTCCACTTCAAATTGTTAGTGTCAAGTATACCTTCCTGTATATTTAATATGGGAAAGTGTACGTTTATATTTTTTGGGGTAAATAATGGGATGAATAAAATTTTGAATAATACTTACGTAGCTGATTTGCCGAATAATTTATTTTGACTTGTTTTGAGCCAGACTAATATATTGCTCGCGTCTGTGACGCTGGCCACCCTGAAAATTCTGCTAAACTTGTAATTCAATCAGGTTGGTCAAGCCTACCGAGATAGTTTTTGTTTGCACCATATGCGCATGCGTTAACACTGTTGAAAAATGCTTCTGTTAGATTCTTTCCGGAATGTCGACAAACGTTTAAGGAGATTATGATGATACGACGTGAATTTTTGTGCTTGGCAGCAATTAGTCCACTCTTTACTTTGCCATCGCGTGTGCTGGCAAAGAATGCAGATATGGGTTCTGATTGGCGTACTTTTGAGCTGACTTACGAGGTCGATTTATCTGCTCATCAAGGGTTGTGTAAATTGTGGTTGCCCCTGCCGTCCGATGCGGGTGATTACCAGCGTGTGTTGTCTGCCACATGGCAAGGCGCAACAACGGCTTCATTGAATTGGGAGCCTGTTTATGAGGCGCCCATGTTTTATGCCGAATGGAAAGCTGGCGAGATGGGCCGCAATGTCAAGGTAACGAGTCGAGTCGCTACGCGGGATCGAGCCTTGCCGCCGGTGACACAGTCCATGCGCGATTCGAGTGAAGCCGAATTGTATTTGCAGCCCACAAAAAATATGCCGGTTGATGGCATCGTAGCGGAAACATCCGCCAAAATCGTGAAGGACATAAAATCACCGGACGACAAAGCACGTGCGATCTACGAATGGATTGTGGATAACACTTTCCGCGAACCGACAACACGGGGCTGCGGCATGGGTAACATCAAGTTCATGCTGGAAAGCGGAGATCTCGGCGGCAAGTGCGCGGACATTAATTCGCTGTTCGTTGGTTTGGCACGCGCTGCCGGTATTCCTGCGAGGGAGCAATATGGCGTCAGGGTGGCCGAGTCGGTCCAGTTCAAAGCGCTGGGCAAGGCGGGTGATATTTCAAAGGCACAACATTGCCGCGCAGAATTTTTCTCACCCCGTCATGGCTGGGTAGCTGTCGACCCGGCTGATGTACGCAAGGCAGTTCTGGAAGCCAAATTGCCGCTTACAGACCCGCAGATTATCGAGCTGCGCAAACGATTGTTCGGTTACTGGGAGATGAACTGGGTAAGCTTCAATGTAGCGCGTGATTTTAAACTGAATCCCGCTGCCGAAACATCACTGCCTTACCTGATGTATCCCTATGCCGAGTTTGGCTCCACCGTGCTGGATGGTCGTGATCCGGTAGACTTTAAATTCAAATTGAGTAGTCGTGAAATATCTGCTTGAAATAATTATTAAGCAATAATACCCCGCAAGGCTTTCATACCTGGTTGTCTGAATTTTTTAGACAACGAGACATGCTGAGTAATGTATAAAAGTCAAAAATGCTGATATTTTTTCTATGATGTTAACTGGTGATCTGTTTGGAGAGTCGCCTGACAGCAAACCTCAGCAACTTTGCCTTGCTGAAGGCGCGCTAATATTGTGCGGTTTCGTTCGGGAGATTGATAATTTGTTACTGAGTGAAATTGAAACCATAGTCTTGAAAGCACCCTTCCGGCATATGATCACGCCCGGCGGCTACCGTATGTCGGTGGCGATGTCCAATTGCGGATCAGTAGGCTGGGTAAGTGATCGCCGTGGGTATCGTTATGCTGCTTGCGATCCAGACAGCGGTCGGCCATGGCCCACCATGCCAGCTTTGTTTCTGGATATCGCAAAACGCGCCGCAGCGGGTGCAGGATTTGAAAATTTTGTGCCCGATGCCTGTCTGATCAATCTATATGAACCCGGTACTCGCTTATCGCTGCATCAGGACAAAAATGAGCATGATGCGGGGGCGCCCATCGTTTCGGTGTCATTGGGATTGCCTGCGATATTTTTATTCGGCGGCGCGAAGAGAAATATCCGGCCACAACGCTACCCGCTTGAGCATGGTGATGTCGTGGTATGGGGTGGGCCGGCCAGGTTTAATTTTCATGGCATTCTCCCCATCGCGGAGGGAAGCCAACCTCTGTTGGGATCAAGGCGAATTAATCTGACCTTCCGCAAGGCACTATAGATCATGGCAATAAAAAAATCGGCAGACCCTTATGCTACGGCGATTAAACATATTGCCAAGGCCGATGCAGACTGGGCACGCCTGATCAAGCAAGTCGGGCCCTGTGGTTTGCAGGCTTATTCCGCACGCGAACCATGCGAAGCATTAATACGCGCGATTGCCCATCAGCAATTGCATGGCAAGGCTGCCGAAGCGATTACCAGGCGCTTTCTGGCGTTGTATCCAAATGTTGAATTTCCTGCACCGGAAAATATCCTGGCTACTGAAGAGACGATTTTGCGCGCCTGCGGATTCTCCGCGACGAAGGTTGCCACCATACGCGGTATCGCCGAGAAAACGCTGGAGGGGGTCGTACCGATGCGTCGAGAAGCGGACTCACTTTCGGATGAGGAGCTCATTTCTCGCCTGGTTACCTTGCGCGGTGTCGGTCGCTGGACTGTCGAGATGATTTTAATCTTTACACTGGAACGCCCCGATGTTTTGCCGGTGGATGATTTTGGTGTGCGCGAGGGTTGGCGGGTATTGAAGTCGCTGGAAAAACAACCCGCACCAAAAGAACTGGCCAAAATAGGCCAGGCCTGGAGCCCGCACCGCTCAGTGGCGGCGTGGTATCTATGGCAGGCGGCAAACCAGGCCAAGCTCGTGGCCAAAGCGGAGCGCCTAAAAGAAAGACAAAAATAGACGTTATGAGAAGTTCAAAACCGGGACAGGCAAAATTATTTCTGGCAAACCGGACAATAAAAAGTTGATCGCTGGCCCTGCACGATTTGTTTGATAGAGGTCTCGCACATGCGGCACGGTTCACCCGTACGGCCATACACCCTGTAAGTTTGCTGAAAGTAGCCGGGCTTGCCGTTGCTGTCGGTAAAGTCTCGCAGGGTGCTGCCGCCTTGCGCGATTGAGGCACTGAGTGTTTCGCGTATGGTTTGCACCAGCCGGTTGCAGCGTGGCAGGCTGAGTTTCCCCGCAGGGAGTTGCGGGCGTATACCGGCGTGAAAAAGCGATTCGCTTGCGTATATATTGCCCACTCCCACCACCACCTGGCTGTCCATAATCACCAGCTTGATCGCTGCGCTACGCTTGCGCGTCACCCGATATAAATAAGCGCCATCGAAGTCTTCCAGTAACGGTTCCGGACCTAGGCTGGCGAACAACTTGTGCTGTGAAATATCCCCCGTATGCCACAGCACCGCACCAAAGCGGCGCGGATCACGCAGTCGCATCAGCGTGCCGTTTTCAAGCAGCAGGTCAAAATGGTCATGCTTTTCTGCCGGCGTATTGGCAGGCAGAACACGCAGGCTGCCTGACATGCCAAGGTGAAGTATGAGCGTGCCATCATCACATTCCAGCAATAAATATTTGGCACGGCGGTTTAGCGCCTGGATGGTTTGCTTGCGCAACATTGCGGATAAGTTATCAGGTATGGGCCAGCGCAGGTTTGCATTGCGGATAATCGCTTGTTTGATGCGCTGTCCCTGCAGGTGCGGTGACAAACCGCGCAGGGTGGTTTCAACTTCGGGCAGTTCGGGCATAGGTATCGTGTAACGATGATATTTTTTTGAGATGGCAGCAGATTCTATTTGTTTTACGGTAAAAAAGGTAATTCCTGTTCGCTGCTTATAGGAGTGCCAATAATTATGAACAAAATTGAAAATATTATTAGCAATATTTTCAATTTTAATTATTTCTGGATGTGGTTCAGTTAAGGCTACTAAACTATTTACTCCGACGTGGTTTGGTATGGAAAAAATTGACGATCGTGTCTACGTCAACAAAGAAATGTCATCTGCTGAGAGAACTCAAATTTTACTTTTCGTAACTGAGTCTGAAAAGAAAATTATTAAATACTATGGCAAAGCAACTACTTTTCCTGAATATTTTTTCTGTTCTACAGAAGAATGTTATAAGTCTTTTGGTTTCACGACAAGCAGAGCACAAAGTTTTGGCAGTTATAGATGCTTGTTTTCACCAAGAGGCATCACCGTGCCTATTATCAGTCATGAATGGTCACATGTTGAACTGTATTCTCGTATAAGTAGTGCTTGGACTATGCGTCATATTCCACAATGGTTCGATGAAGGGCTGGCTGTTACTGTCAGTGAGGAGCCAACGCAATCAGAAAAACAATGGCAATATCTTGTTGATTCCAATATTTCTCGCCCTACTCGTGAAGAATTGCTGGGATACAAAACACTAAGAGAGTGGCTTAATGCAGTTCACCACTTTGGAGAAGATCTGAATAAAGAACGAAAATCCAAAGGTGAGCTTGCAGTTGCTCCTTTATATACAACTGCTGGACATGAAGTTCGACAATGGTTTGCCAAAGTAGACACTAAAGGTCTCGTATCATTCATAGATCGAATGAAAAATGGTGAGAGTTTTGACAGTGCTTATACTGGGGTTAACCTTGAGACCAAGTAAAATACAATTATCAAACTACCTAAATTGAACGGCTGCTTTTTATAAATCATATGTCTGGAATGGGCAGAGAGCCGACTAGCGACACACAGCCACAAGCCTGCACCATTTTAAAAAAATACCCAATGAAATTTGCAAATCACGGGGTCACAAATCACGGGGTCAGTTCTAACGCAAATCACAAATCACAAATCAAATAAGGACCTCAGGGTCAGTTCTAACTTTTCCAAC
>JANXWX010000206.1 GCA_025350915.1 Nitrosomonadales bacterium | reverse complement strand
AGCCATCTTGAATTATCAGGTGTCGAGGGTGCGATAAAAACACTCAATCTGCTCACCGGAAAAATTCTCTCGGTATTCGATAAAGGTGAAAAGAAAATCATTGTGCCAACTGCGACAATGGGCATACGCGGCACCGCAATCTATGCCGAAGCCGACCCGGTACGTTCGTATTTGTGTACTTGCTATGGCACGGTCAACATTCAAGCAAACAGTAATCCATCAGTTCAGGAAACAGTCGTCACCAAGCGTCATGACGCGCCTCGATATATCTATGCATCGGGTGAGCAGTTGATCGTAAAGGCACCAGTGATCAATCACACAGATGATGAGCTGTTTATGCTGGAAGCGCTGGTGGGGAGATTGCCGGATTTTTATAGTCCGACGTATGAAAGCGGTAGCAGTTACTAAATAAAACTTGTTTGTTATATAAGGAAGGAATAGTTCAGAATATCTACATAAAGATAATAGGCTTATTCAACAGGCCCATAGAACTCACTTGATAAAACAAAAAGCATTTTTAAAGTCGAATGCGAGCATATCAACACCGCTTTTAGTGCTATGTAATAATCGTATGTCGGTTACTTTGTCTTTAGGGGCGATGACAGATTGTTCAAGAATTAATTCCCCGTTTTGCCAGCAACTAATCTTTTGTGGCGATTGACTGCTTCTTACAATAGGCGTTACGTTACCAGTACCTCCAACAGCCGTGCCCATTGGTTCGGTTCGTTTCGTAGGGGCGGGTGCACTCTCTAAAGGATCAGTAAACAAGGCTCCCGCAGTAGCAACTGTAGAAATTGATAATGTCAGGAATATTAGCGCCACGCATTTTGTAAAATTTGCAGTTAAGTTTTTCACAGGGTTCACTTAATAAGGCAAAAAGCGGTTTTAAAATCGAATAACAACATTGTTTCGCCTGTATCTGGGTTATGCAACAGTCGCATATCTGTCACCTTGTCCTTCGGGGCGATTACCGGTTGTTCAAAGATTAATTTTCCATATTGCCAACAACTCATCTTTTGAGGTGCGTCAGCATGGCTAATTATTGGCGTAACATTGCCTGCTCCCGTGATAGCAGTGCCAATAGGAGCAGATTGTTTTTTTGTAACAGGAGAATTTTTCTCGACAGGATCAGAAATCAATGCGCCAGCGTAAGCTGTACTTGAAACAGAGCACATCAACAGTATTAGTGTTATGGACTTGACATTGGTTTTTATTTGCATTATCACGGTACTCACTTTAAGATAAATCAATTACTCTGGAAATCGGGAACTAATTATTTTGCATCAGATTTAATTTGGCAAAATAATCCCTGTGGATTTAAGCAAATTATTATTTACTCTTTGGATCGACCCGGATTGTAAAATCGGCAGTGCCCATTCCTTCTCCGTTTAGTTTTGCAATTTCAGCATAAATCGTTTGCCTTGAGACACCTTTGCTTAGTGGCTGCAAGTCGACGCCTCGCGAAGCTCCGGACAGGTAAGGGAGTACATCTTTGTGGGTGGCGTAACACTCGACTTTTTCTTCTTTTGCCTGTTCATTTGCAATGAGATTAAATTTGACTGAATCCGGAAGTTTCAGTGGGGCATCTGCATCCAGGAAAGGACTGCTTGAGAATCGATTTGGGTAGATGCGCATTGCGGTATTGTTTGGGTCGAACAAGTAGCAGTAAACATACGCAGGCATGCCAACAGACAGCTCGAGTCTGACATTTTCTTTTCTTGAGTACATGGGCTTGCTCACGCCGCTTTGCGCGATTTTTAATTTAATGGGTGCGCGTGAATTGTAAGACTGATTCATTTTTTCGATTTTGGCGGTAACAGCATCGTGGTCTGCGTCCAAATAAGCAGCCAGAAAGTCGGAATTGAGATTTGAATCAGGTGCCAGTCCCATTGCAGTTTTGTATTGCTTGATTGCAACAGAAAGCTGCGGGGTGGGGACACCGTTAACCAAACCCTTGTATACCCCTCTGTTGGACAGCTGATACTGGAAATATGCAAACAACTCTGCCGGATTGTTTGCCATTCCTTCAAACCAGTCCTCAGCTTCTTGCTTTACATCGTGGTTTTTGGTGCTGGAGCTCATGCATTTCCAATAAGGAACCTTGGTCAGTTTTCCTACCAATTCAACAGAAGCCAATTCAATCAAGTTGCGAACGGCTACAGCTGTTCCTTCTGATCGTGCCAATGAAGTTGAATAGTTAAGGCCAAATTTGTTGTAACGTGCTTCACTATCGACGCCATCACCCTGGGAAAAAATTGCTACTGCATTTTTTGAATATACACCGGGAACGAGCGATAAATCCGAAGTGTTAATGACTGAAAGATCAAGTCCCAAAATTTTCGCCGTGGCGGAAGCGCTTTTACCCAAAGTCAAAAATTCTGTAATGCCAATGCCCACATCCTGGGTGTTTTTTACAACGTTGTCGTCGTACTGTGAAATTGAGCCTCGTATGTCATATTGTGGAACAGACGTAAATGCAGATTTCACATCTGCTGCTGCCATGAAACTGACAATGTTTTTCTGATCGCCGCCGTAAGAAATGAATTTGATGGCGCGACTTCTTCTTGTCATTTCTGACATGGTGTTTAACAACATGTCTCTGGTACCAACACTGACCTTCTTGGTGCTATCGTCCAAATCTTCAACCAGTACAGATATGCCCTTTACACCATAATTACTCAGCAGGTTGTCCATACAGCGAACTGCGCCGGTGAAATTTGTCACGGTGCGGTAGGGGGCGCTCTTAGTTCCTTTGCTTAAATCGGATACCGATTGTTCTGATGCGCCAAGCAGTTGATCCGAGGTGGCGCAGCCGTATAGCATGGTGAGCATAAAGAGCAATACGGGCGAAATATTTTTTTTCATATGGAAGTATGGTTTCGTCATTGTCAAAACTAAAAGGATTAATCAGAACCCAGGCTGTACAAAAAAATTCAGGTGGTAAATTAAATTTGGCCGAGAAAAAATTGCGTGATTTTAAAGTGCTTAGATTAAAAGAGCGGCTATACAGGATGATACAGGTGATTTAGTTGCATCCCTTTCCTGGCATCTGAATGACAGGCCCAGTAATGATGACCGTTGTTGGTTTTGAATTCATACCCGGCTTGGACTTGGAGTTTCCTATATTGATATCACATCCAGAAGATATGCCGCCGTTGATGACGGTTGTATTCTTTTTGTTAAAAGGATCGGAAGGATCCTTATTGTCACCAGTTTGGTTTTTATCTGAATTGAGACCCTGTGTTCTCATTCTTTCTTTCATGATCAGTGATCGTGTATCGTCAGGAAGAGCACTTAGATCAGTTGATGCCTTTCCATATGCAACAAAGCAGCTACCCATGGATATAACAAAAAAAAGTATTGCATATGTAAGCTTCATCTTTGGTTTACCTTGTCTAAACTTAGCGCGCTATATCAACCGCGCTAAATTTAGTGCACTTTAGCAAAAATGCTCTAAAATAATACAGTAATAATGTAGTGCTGGTTTTGGTTATTGTGCACTTCCGATGGCCATTTTCTGCTCATTTGTAGCGCTGCCTTGCGCTCCGCCTAATTGTGTAATTGCGGTAACTTTAACATTTGCTGTTCCACCATTAGCGGCATTGCCGATCGACATTTTCTGTTTATTAGTTGCGCCACCTTGTGCTCCGCCAATCTGTGTAATTGCGTCAACCGTTACATTTGACTTGCCACCACTTGCAGCGTTGCCAACTTTCATTTGTTGTTCATTCGTTGCGCTACCCTGTGCGCCACCTAATTGAGTAATGGCTTTGGACTTAACATTTGATTCGCCACCTCCTTTGGCATTTCCGACTTCCATTTCCTGTTTGTTAGTCGCGCCACCTTGCGCACCGCCCAATTGTGTAATTGCGTCAACGCTGATGTTGGATTTTGATCCGCCAGCAGCCAACGTGCAAACTGAAAATGTTGCTGCAACAAACATAGTAACAACTTGCATTTGAAATTTTAAAGTCATGATTTACTCCTAAATTATGTGGTTTTCAAAATACAGCTTTAGGCTGCAAAAAAATCAGGGGCCATATGCATCATTCGCATGGCTTTTTCACTGATAGTGACGCACTATCCTTGATTATTATTCGATTGTCAATCAGATTGAAGTCGTCATGAGAAATGAATGTTTAATCTCCTGAAGATATGTTGACGGTTCATAAAAAAAGATAGACGAGCGGTTCACAAATAGTCCGACTTGTTTTTCGTATTAAGGAGCGCGTTATCGCTTAGAATTCATATTAGTTCATATTTTAAATAATGACTTAGGGCTAAAAGTCATTTCAGTGCGTCCCTGAATACTTCGTGCTTTTGTTGTCATTTCATCCAAGAGGACTATGTCCTTATCTAGGCCATTCGGCCTATTGTTTTATATACACTGGCTCTATACAATCTCAGGTAATTTTATGCTCATTCGGCTGGCTTTAAGGTTTAGAATGAGATTCCATAATTTCCTGTTTTTATTTGCATTAATAATTCTTTTTTTAGCGTAGGAAATTAGAGATGGGAAATATTACTAAATGTTGTGTTGTTTGGCGTCGTTGTGTTACTACTAGATAAAAAAATTAATAAAAAGATGCAATTCATGAAATATTCGTTACAATATATAAAAAATTAATAAAAGGATGCAATTCATGAAATATTCGTTACAAACAATTGCGTCTATAGCAGTCTCTATTTTTGCGATATCAAATTTCGCCGCTGAAGAATCTTTCGCCGCCGGAGAATCAAAATCTAATTTTAATGTTGATTCCGTTATACAGCTTGGCGGGGCAGCTAATGCTGCAATAAATAAACAGTCACTTCAAGGCGCTAATTCCAGCGGTGGCGGCAAGAGCAATGTAAATGCAGGCTCTCTTGTACAGGTGGGAGGCGCTGCCAATGCAGCAATAAACGAACAGTCTGTTGAATTGGGCAATGCCAGTAATGGGGGCAAAAGCAATGTCAAAGCTGGCGCTGTTGTTCAAATAGGTGGGGCAGGCGTTGGCGCCACGAATAAACAAGCACTGAAGATTGGCAATGCTTCCGGCGGAGGCAAGAGTAATTTAGACACGGGTGCAGTCGTGCAGGTAGGCGGAGCTGGCTATGGTGCCACAAATCAACAAGTCGCTGAGATAGGCAATTCCTCGGGCGGTGGCAAAAGCAATGTCAAAGCGGGTGCTGTAGTACAGGTGGGTGGTGCTGGAGTTGGCGCCACTAACAAGCAAACATTGAAGCTAGGCAATGCTTCCGGCAGTGGCAAGAGCAATATTGACGCAGGTGCGGTAGTGCAGGTAGGCGGGGCTGGTTATGGTGCTACAAGCCAGCAAGAGATGGAGATGGGTAATGCCTCCAGTGGAGGTAACAGCAATGTCAAGTCTGGTGCTGTTATCCAGGTTGGTGGAGCGGGCGTTGGTGCGATGAATAAACAAGCACTGCAACTTGGCAATGCTTCTGGTGGGGGCAAGAGTAATGTCAACACTGGTGCAGTTGTTCAGGTTGGTGGCGCCGCTGTGGGTGCCTCGAATGATCAAGCTTTAAAGGTCGGCAATGCCTCCGGTGGTGGCATAAGCAATGTCAATTCAGGTGCGATCGTCCAAGTGGGCGGTGCCGCTGTCGCTGCCTCTAACAAACAAACTATTGAACTCGGCAATGCGGCGAGTGGCGGTAAGAGTAATGTCAATACTGGTGCTGTCGTTCAGGTGGGTGGCGCAGCAGTTGCAGCTTCAAATGATCAAGCTATAAAGGTCGGAAATACTTCCGGTGGTGGCAAAAGCAATGTCAACTCAGGTGCGATCGTCCAAGTGGGTGGTGCCGCTGTCGCTGCTTCTAACAAACAGACTATTGAACTTGGCAATGCTTCAAGTGGTGGCAGAAGCAATGTCAAAACGGGCGATGTTATACAAGTGGGAGGTGCGGCCGTTGCAGCATCAAATGATCAGGCAATAAAGGTAGGCAATACTTCGGGAGGGGGAAAAAGTAATGTCAGTACAGGGGCGATCGTACAGGTTGGCGGTGCAGCTGTCGCCGCGTCTAACAAGCAAACAGTTGAGCTCGGTAATGCCTCTAGTGGTGGCAAGAGCAATGTTAAAACTGGAGATGTCGTTCAAATTGGTGGTGCTGGCTTGGGTAGTTCAAATGTACAAACGACGAGAGTGGGTAATACCTCGGCGGGTGGAAAAAGTAATGTGAAGTCCGGTGATCTGGTTCAGGTTGGAGGAGCTGCATTGGGAGGCAGTAATAACCAAACTATCAATACGGGCAACGCCACTGCGGGCGGTCAGAGCAATGTTACGACAGGTTCAGTTGTTCAAGTGGGGAGGCAGTCTATTGGGCTGAGTAACACGCAAGCAGTTAATGTGGGGAACTCTTCTGGAGGCAAGACCACTGTGGTCACCGGTGATATTGTGCAAACCGGTGAATCCGGTATCTTCAGTGCTTTTAAAAATCATCATCAGTCTGTGAACATCGGCAACAACTGAGTTAACTAAAGTGTTGCT
Source organism: Nitrosomonadales bacterium (assembly GCA_025350915.1). Taxonomy (GTDB): domain Bacteria; phylum Pseudomonadota; class Gammaproteobacteria; order Burkholderiales; family Gallionellaceae; genus 39-52-133. The sequence continues at coordinate 1,448 of JANXWX010000206.1, read as the reverse complement.
TGAAGATAACGAGTTATATAGATTCAAAGTGAAGGATGGGGTAATGCATAAATTAACGATACTTACGGCGGTATTTTTTCTGTCGCTGTCGTCGCTCAGTATGGCAGGTGTCGTCATAGTTGATGACAACCAAACGACCAAGACAGAAAAAGAAAAGCAAGATAAGCAACGCAATGAAAGGGAGTCTACTAACAATCGTGATAGCAATGACTCACAGTCTTCCCAATCCTCTCAATCGGATACCGGTAAAAATAGCAATTCATCGCAGAGAAAAAAACCGAATACAAATCTTATCTTTGGCTTCTGATATAGATCGCCTTGAACTAGCGATCCCCTATTATTGAGGAGCGTAAAAGTAACTGACACACACATTGCCGTTCATGGCGAACTGGTCGAACCATAAGAACTCTCTGTGTTCACCATTCGACATTCGACCGGCTCAGGACGAACGGTGTTGGTATTTGCCAGGTATTTATGCGAGCCTTAATAATGGGTGCCTTATGCGAGGAATTGAAATAACTTTAGAACTGAGCCAAAAATGATAATGAAGACGAGAGTATTCGTTCATCACCAGAAAAAGTTGGGTATTTAATTAGATAAGATTGAAATTTGGCATCGGCCAACAAGCTTACGCTCTTCGTTAGCACATAGTTATAAACTGCTCCCAAACTGAGTCCATACGATAGATTCGAGTTTGTAACAACACCAAACCTGTCACTGTTTTTTGCATTAAGAAGCGCAAAAGTAGCACTCAGCCCAATTGATCCATTTCTTCCCTCATCAATGAGAAATCCCTTGCCCGCACCCGCAGTAAGGCCAATTATTTTTTGTGAAAATTGACCATATTGCGCAAGGTTGAAAACGGTATCCGATGTAAAAATTCCTGTATTAAGCTGCACGCCACTCTCAGTTGGTTTGCCCAGCGTTACAGTATTTTCAGTGCGTGAAAAGGCTTGGTCTGTCGTAACCAGGCCGCCGAAAACATTTCTTGCGTTATACGTAGAATCTGGTGTGCTCGATTTGGTTGCCACGTCGACAAAAACATTCGAGGGCCAGATATAGGTGAATCCCAGCCCCTGTGTTGAATAGTTTGTAGAAATCTCGTTATTTCCATAGGGTGCAGCATAGTTGGCAAAACCTATACTTAATTTGGCACGAACCACCCCCTCATCAGCCAGTGCACTGGAAATGGTGAAGCCAGATGCAAGAACAGCAATAAGGCATGTAACAAATTTCGTATTTTTCATAGTGGTATCCATCATGTCAGTTCAACTTCCTTAGTGATTTAATTGGTTTATTCTTTTTAATAGCATGGCACTGCAACAGGTACGACTTTGTTGAAATCCCTGGTGAGCAGAAAAGTGACGGGTGCGGGGTATCTGGTTGCGATGGGAGGCATGAGTTACTTTGTAGCAGATGATGGCTTCCATGGTGCTGAGTTGTGGAAG
>JANXWX010000204.1 GCA_025350915.1 Nitrosomonadales bacterium | reverse complement strand
ATGCGTGATTGCGGTGACAGATCAGGGCTTGTTACAACGTTTTGCAAAAGCCAGCGCCAGTGCGCGCGAGCAGCAACTTAATCGTCTTGTGGAAAATATGCCGCTGCCGTGGGAGAGTTATCGGGAACATGTGCAACGTGCCATCGAGAATATTTGGATCAGCCATAGGCCAGACCATGCGTATCAGGGTGGTATCTTTGACGCAACGGTTTATGGTTTGCGAGGGGAAGGCAAAGCAACTTACAGGCAGGAAATTGATGGTATACGTCAAAGACCCATCTTAAACCGCGAGGTTGTTAGCTTTGCGGACGGCAAGGCAAAGTCACAAAATGGCTATCGCCACGGATTGCTTGCGGATGGTTCGCCCAAGCCTTACATGGGACTATGGAGTCGTAGCAATTACTGCATTGAAATAATCAAGACAGAAAAGGGTGAATGGTCTGCTGAAGTCATAGAGCGCTATCGTGCCTACCAGATTGTTGCCGAACTTGGCGAAGCGCGTCTAAGGCATCCGACGTTAAGCATAAGTGGTGAGCCATTAGTAATGCGGCTGTTGATTGACGATTATGTTCGCGCAGAAATTGATGGAAAAACACAATTGCTGTGCGTACTGAAAATCAACAGTACAGGTGGAATTACCTTCGTGCTACACAATGAATCAAATATCAGTGCACGATATACCGCAAAGCTCGCGGCACAAAAAGATCAAAAGGCGGGTAAAACATTCAATGTATCGGCTCTGGAGGATAATTTCTTTCAGAAGAGTATTTCACCAGATAGTCTGCGCGGATTCAAAGCACGCCGCGTTAGCATCTCCCCCATTGGCGAACTACACGACCCCGGCTTCAAGGAGTAAGCCAGATGATAGGCCGTATCGTTGAAGTTGCAGATGACAGGCGGCACTTGTTCCTCTCTCGAGGGTTTCTGGTGGTGCAGGATACAGAGGGCGAGCGTAAAGAACTCGGGCAAGTGCCACTGGATGATATTGCTGCCGTGATCGCCAATGCACATGGTCTGAGTTATACCAACAACTTGTTGGTGGCGCTGGCCGAGCGTTGCGCGCCGTTTGTGCTGTGTGCCGCTAACCACAACGCGGTGGGCATGGTAATGACGATAGAGGGTAACTATCAGCAGGCCAAGCGTTTCGATGCACAAATCGCAGCGGGCCAGCCGCTGATAAAACGCTTATGGGCAGAGATCGTTAAATCCAAGCTTCAGCAGCAAGCTGCTGCGCTCGAAGCTACAGGCGCACCGTTTATACCGCTATCGGCTTTGGTTCGCAAAGTGCGCTCGGGCGACCCGGATAATTTCGAAGCTCAAGGGGCGCGGCGTTACTGGGGTTTGCTGTTTGGTGATGAGTTTCGTCGTGATCAGCAAGCTGGAGGTATCAATGCTATGCTCAATTATGGCTATACGGTACTGCGTGCTGCCACCGCCCGCGCAGTGGTGGCGGCAGGGCTGCATCCAACCATCGGGCTACACCACAGCAACGAAGGTAATGCCATGCGCTTGGTAGACGATTTAATGGAACCGTTTCGGCCCATGATGGATTTGAAAGCCTGGCAACTGTTCAAACAAGGCGAAGGTCAAGTTACACCAGAAAGTAAGCGTGCACTGGTTCGAACCCTCTACGATGATATGCAAACCAGCGCGGGAGCAACACCTGTAATGGTTTGTGCACAAAAACTTGCAATTTCATTAGCGCAAATATTTATGGGGGAAAAGGATAAACTCGATTTGCCCTTGCCGGGCTTGCCACTCAGCCTTGCTGCGTCATTACATGTCGACTAACGTGACATGCTTTCCGGCTATCGCCTGATGTGGATTATCGTGATGTTTGATTTACCCGTTGTTGAAAGAGTTGAGCGCAAAGCCGCCACGGACTTTAGAAATACCTTGCTTGATATGGGTTTTGAAATGTCTCAATTTTCTGTATACATGCGTTTTTGCAGCAGCCAAGGGCAAGCAGACACCTATTGCACGCAAGTAGAAAAAAGTTTGCCAACCGGTGGTAAAGTGAACATCCTGCAATTCACCGATAAGCAGTATGAGCGCATCATCACTTTTCGCGGAAAAGCCAAACAGCCGGGCAAAAAATCACCAGACCAGTACGATCTCTTTTGATGAAACCAATATTTTTTTCAGACCATAAATGCGATAGCCCCCTGAATAATCAGGGGGCTATCGCACAGCTAGTGTAGCAGATTGGGATTTGCGCTCGGGCCGGAACACGGCCATGCCTATGTGCCGCTGGATGAGGAGTGTAGCAGATTGGGATTTGCGCTCGGGCCGGAACTTACCGGCCCAACCGGATTCCAG
>JANXWX010000179.1 GCA_025350915.1 Nitrosomonadales bacterium | reverse complement strand
TTGCTGGACGACTGGAATAATAGCCGTGGCAAGTTTGTGAAAGTGTTCCCGCTGGAATACAAGCGCGCATTGGGCGAGCTTGCGGCAAAAGCCGGCAGCAAGACGAAAGCAAAAGTCGCTGCATAATCTTAAAAAAATTTAGCCACAGAGATGGCAGGGTTCTCGGAGAAATCAGTATTGGGAATAAGTTTCTCCGAGATCACTGCGAACGCTGTAGTTAGATTTTGTTTTCAGGAAAATTTTCTCCCAAAAAAACGGGACGAGTTATATAGAGGTAAGCAATGGGTAAAGTAACCGGCTTTATGGAGTTCAAACGGCAAGACGAAGCGTATTTGCCGGTTGTTGAACGGGTAAAAAATTATAAAGAGTTTGTCATTGCCCTGAAGGATGATCAAGTTAAACTTGAAGGAGCGCGCTGCATGGATTGCGGCACACCCTTCTGCACGACAGGTTGCCCCGTCAATAATATTATTCCAGACTGGAATGATCTGGTGTACCGCGGCAACTATCGCGCAGCGCTTGATACCCTGCACTCCACCAATAACTTCCCCGAATTCACCGGCAGAATTTGCCCTGCACCCTGTGAAGCAGCCTGCACCCTGAACATCAACGATGACCCGGTTGGGATTAAATCCATTGAACACTTTATTATTGATAAGGGCTGGTCGAATGGCTGGGTCAAGCCTCAAATAGCGGCCGTAAAAACCGGCAAGAAAGTAGCCGTTGTAGGCTCAGGCCCTGCAGGGCTGGCTGCGGCACAGCAACTGGCGCGAGCTGGCCATGCCGTTACCGTATTCGAGAAAAGCGACCGCATCGGTGGCTTGTTGCGCTACGGCATACCCGACTTCAAGTTTGAGAAATCACACATTGACAGGCGTATGGAGCAGATGAAAGCCGAAGGCGTTGTGTTCCGTACCGGTGCGCTGGTAGGTAAAGACTTCCCCAGGCATGTCAATAACTGGGCGAAGGAAACGATATCTGCGGAGCAGCTGAAAAAGGATTTTGATGCCGTGTTGCTGGCGGGCGGTGCGGAATTGCCGCGTGACTTGCCGGTGCCCGGCCGTGAATTGCAAGGCATACATTTCGCGATGTCGTTTTTGCCACAGCAAAATAAAGTTGATGCCGGTGATACGATGCCGGAGCAAATTCTGGCTACTGGCAAACATGTGGTGGTCATTGGCGGTGGCGATACAGGCTCGGATTGCGTGGGCACATCAAGCCGTCAAGGCGCGGCAAGCGTGACACAATTTGAAGTGATGCCAAAACCGCCTGAAAAAGAAAATAAACATTTGGTATGGCCAAGCTGGCCACTCAAAATGCGTACCTCCAGTTCGCAGGAAGAGGGCTGCAAACGCGACTGGTCTGTGTTGACCAAGCGCTTCGTCGGCAAGAACGGCAAGTTGGAAAAAATCGTCGCCTGCCGCGTGGAGTGGAAAGACGGCAAGATGAAAGAAATTCCCAAGTCCGAATTTGAAGTAAAAGCGGACCTGGTATTTTTGGCGATGGGTTTTGTGTCGCCGGTGCAGCAGGTATTGCAGGCCTTCGGTGTGGACAAGGATAGCCGCAGCAATGCAGGCGCGAATACCGAGGGCGAAGGCAGCTACCGCACTTCGGTACAGAAGGTGTTTGCCGCGGGCGATATGCGCCGCGGCCAGTCGCTGGTGGTATGGGCCATCCGCGAAGGTCGCCAGGCGGCGCGTTCTATTGATGAATACCTGATGGGTTCATCGGTGCTTCCAAGATAAGCGATGTGTAGTGAGTGAACGCAAAACGGCGACCTGATCAGTCGCCGTTTTGTTTTGGAAGTCGAGGGCATGTTGTATTTCCTAACCCATGACAACTTCCAGCAGATGTGCTATTGTTGTGCACACCTGAATCCCGATATCCAATGGCCAAAACGCCCAAAGAAACCCTGCTCGAAAGAGAGCGCATTGAGCTTAAACAGAAATCCGGCGGCGGATTGCTGAGCTACGAGGTCTGGGGGTACAGGGAAAAAGGCAAGACCATCGTTACGCGCTACAACCTGGCTTATATCAACCATACCATCTACAGCGGTGATAACGGGCGGGTTCTAGGCTACGACAATGCACACGACTACCACCACCGGCATTTCATGGGCAAGGTCAAAGCGGTCGAATTTAAAAGTTACGAAGCAACGCTGGAGCGATTCCGGCAGGAGTGGTTGTCAATTGTGCAGCCAAAAGGAGAGAAGAAGTCATGACCAAAGTTGTTATTCGTACGGATAATGTCGCGGGGTTTTTCTCGCGCGCAAAGGATGCCGCCCGGCGTGCCGATCAAGGTCAGCCTTTTGAAAGTAAAGTCACCCTGTCGTTTGAAGATCCGCAGCAAATGTTCATGGTGCTTTCGGAGTCCCGTCGCCGCTTGATGCAGGAAGTCATGACCGAAGCCAAAACGATCAATGAGCTGACGCAGCGCTTGCACCGCAACCGTTCGTCAGTTACCAAAGATGTTGGGCTTCTGGAAAAAATGGGCCTGGTTGTGTCGCGCCGCGAGGCCAATCCCGGCCACGGTATTCAGAAGACCGTGCAGTCCGTTGCTCCCAAAATCGAGATGGTAGCAACGCTGGGTTAATGCAGTAAATGTCACAAGATGTGACCCCTTGCTGCGAGAACTGACCCTGAGGTCGGCAGGTATGTGAACGCTTTAACTGGATATGCCATGCCTGGTGCCAGATGACTAACTTTGTTTATGATTTTTTCCATGCACGCCAACAACTCAAAGTAAAAAAAGGAGCTCTATGAAGAAATTTATATTTGCAGTTGTCGCAATTTCAGTCACATCGCTTACTGGCTGTTCCATTCCCCAAACTCGAGCAGAATATAAAAGTAATTCCTATACAAAACAGCAGTCCTTCTCTGTGGCACGGAAGCTCGATGTCGTCGTGGCCAGTCTCAACAAGCAAGCGCAAGCTTGTGTTAATAGTCTAAACAGTCAAACACGGTCGGGGGTAGGATCCATTTCTACATCCACAAGTATGAATATGATGACTACCACAAAGACTTCCGCAAACCGCGCTGAACTCACTTACCGCCAAAAAGACAATACGATGATTGGTGTTCCTGAAGATGGGCTATTCCTGTTTGTGGCGGATCTAAATGCCCAAGGTGCGGATTCAACCAAGGTGACGTTCTACAGTTACGGTACTTCAGATTCGCTGGTGAATGCTGTCAGGGAGTGGGCCAAAGGCAATGACAATTCTTGCCACGGCTACGGAGGAAAGTAAAATTAGGGACAGAAAATCAAAATCACGGGGTCAGTTCTAACATTCCAA
>JANXWX010000134.1 GCA_025350915.1 Nitrosomonadales bacterium | reverse complement strand
GGCTCGTTATCCGCATTGAGCCGGATCATTGCCCAGCCTAGAGAAGTGGACCCCAAATCAAGAGCAAGCCGATAACGCATTTTATGTAGCATATTTTCTCCCTGGCACGAGTAGGTGATTCTAGTACTATTTTCTTGACTGTATTACATTTCCGCACTAGGATTCATTCCACCAGCAGATTGGGATTTGCGCTCTGGACGCTAACAAGCTGAAAGATGCACCAAATGAAAGAGCCGCTATATGCGGCTCTTTGTATTACTTAAACCACCAGAGCATGGTTATCAACCCCTTCATCAAGATACCCTACATTGCCTCGAAAAAAGATAATTATAATAAATAAACACTTGCATAGCTTTTTTGCAGAAAAATTTTGCTATTACGTTACCACGAAGCGAACAATCTAGAATAACGCTTTATGCCGTTTACATAAGTCTACACCTAAAGCTATAGCCCCATAAATCAGTAGCCTAAGACAGTTTCGGCAGAATTTAAAATATCTCGTCAAACACTTACTGGCAGATCACATCCCGGCTTTGACATATCTATCTTGAAAGCCTGTCACGCTGAATACCTGTAACAAATCCTCAACAACAAGCGCGCAAATTTTTACCCATCTCTGTGCAAGCGCCCATCTCTACACCCCCGATCAGTGGCTATCGTAACGACTCAAAAGCACTCACGCTTTCCTGTCATGTGTTTATCAATAATCCTTAATCCGTTTGTCATGCCGGCAATATAGGATTTTCATCGCGTGGTTCATCCACGTTAATACTATGCAAATCGCAGACAGCCTGCTTTGCGCCAAGTGTGCTTATTCAGGCTCAGGAAATATAACCATTGAACTTACCTTAAGGAGATTCAAATGAAAATTTATGACAGGCCAAAGTTATCGGTGTTGGCGTTGAGTATGGCGCTGATCTGGCAGTTCAGCGCTGCCTATGCCATGGAAGATAGTGAACGGCATGAACACGCCAAGACCAGAACGCCGATCGAGCATGTGATTGTGATCATCGGTGAAAACCACACGTTTGATAATCTTTTTGGCGGTTACCAGCCTGCTCGTGGGCAGAGCGTGGATAACCTGCTGGCAAAAGGTATTATCAATGCTGATGGTACGCCCGGCCCGAACTTCTCTCTGGCAGCCCAGCAACAGGCTACAGAGATGAATAGTTACAGCATAGACCCAACCCTGAGCGTTCCCTATGCAACCTTGCTGCAACCCGCCACGACTTATGCAACTGGTCTGCCGCCCGGTGTTGCCGATGTGCGTTTCCCGGCCAATCTGCCCAATGGGCCGTTTCAGATTACAAAGTATGTTGCCTATGATGCGCACACCGGCGATCCGATGCATCGCTTTTTCCAGATGTGGCAGCAGTACAACAAGGGGAAAAATGACTTGTTTGTGTGGGCGAACCAAACTGTTGGTATTGGTCCGCAAAACGGTGCGCCCGCACCGACACCCGGCGCAACTTTCCAGGGGGGTGAGGCGATGGGGTTTTACAATATGAGCAGCGGTGATGCGCCCTACTTTAAAGCGATGGCGGATCAATACGCAATCAGCGACAACTACCATCAATCGGTAATGGGTGGTACCGGTGCAAACTTTATCGCGATTGCCACCGGTGACGTCGGCTTCCACAATCTGAACGGGGTGCCGGATATGCCGCCTGCCAACCAGATTGAAAATCCGGACCCACAGCTTGGAACCAATAACTTTTACAAGCAGGACGGTTATCGCGGCGGTTCCTATGCTAATTGCTCGGATATCCAACAGCCGGGTGTGGCGCCTATCATGGCCTACATCAACAACTTGCCGGGCAAGGCTTTTAACAATGGTAATTGCGCGCCCAATACCTATTACCTGCTGAACAATTATGGCCTGGGCTATACCGCAACAGGCATTGAAAAGCCGTTGGGTGCTGATAAATTCATCCTGCCGCCGCAAACCATACCCACAATTGCCGAAGCATTATCGGCAAAAGGTGTTACATGGAAATGGTATAGCGGCGGACGCAATGATGGCATCACGCCCAGCAATGAATATTGCACGATTTGTGATCCGTTCACCGGTTTCAAGGGTGTCATGACCACTGCATTGAAAAACAACCTGCAGGATGTAACAGACTTTTATAAGGACGTTACTAACAAGCACACCTTGCCTGCCGTGTCCTTCATCAGGCCGTTTGAAAGCAAGGCCGGCCATCCGGCCAATGCCACCATGCCTGATTTTGAGAATTTTGTTGTCGATGTGATCAACCGAGTAAAGAGCGACAAGGAAGCATGGGCGAAAACAGCAATCATCATCACTACCGATGAGGGTGGTGGTTACTATGATTCAGGCTATATCCAGCCCATCGATTTCTTCGGCGATGGTACGCGGATTCCGCTGATCGTGGTTTCTCCACTTGCCAAGCGCGGACATATTGACCATGTCTACAATGATCATGCCTCCATCCTGAAATTTATCGAGGCTAACTGGGGACTCAACCCGCTGTCTGATCGCAGCCGCGATAACCTGCCCAACCCGATCGCCAGCAAACACAATCCTTACGTTCCGCTCAATCGCCCGGCAATCGGCAATCTGATGAGCATGTTTGATTTTGAACATATGCATGAGGACTAACGTGCTGCAGAGCAGGTAGCCGGGCATGTAGAACGGCATCTGTCTGTCGCACCCGCCTGCATAAGTGACGTGTCGTAAAAATAATGGCCAGGAAAACCCTGGCCATTATTTTTTGCAACGGTGCAATCTCAGGGACACGTCTTTCCTTTTCTGGCCAGGCTCCAGGTGGCACCGCCATCACTCGAGTAAGTGACGTTGGCGTAGCCATCCATAAAGAGTGCTGTATCGGGATTATCGGGATCGAACCTGACCTTATAGATAATGTTATGCGGGCCGACTTTGCTACCCGTGTATACCGGCAAAATACCCCATGTATTTCCACCATCGGTACTGCGATAGATAAAGCCATTGAATTTATCGTCGGAGGTTGCCGCAAGTATCACACCCGCGGCACTAATCGCAATCGAATTGATATGGCTCCAGCTATCCCCCACTGTTGCCGGGCCGGTCAATGGCAACAATGTCCAGCTACGCCCGCCATCGCTCGATTTAAACATGCCGTGCCCGCGTAATGATGCCTTGTTGCTACGGCCTTCACCTGTACCTGCATAGATAATGTCATCACTAAGGGGATCAACCGCTACGGCTCCAACGGCCATGCTCTTCATCAAGTCTGTCGCCAGTTTCCACGACTGCCCGGCATCGGTTGAATGCCACAAGCCGCCATGGGTTGTGCCTGCCCATAATTTCTGCGGAGATTCCGTTTCCGTATATAGCGTCAGCACCCGTCCACCCACTTCATCCAGTGTGGATACAGTTGCACTTGTTGCGGGATGATTCACGCTGTCTGGTAGCGCTGACATTTCAGCCGCTGATGCAAGTGAGAAGATAAGCAATGAACCAATTAAAATATAAATAAACTTCAATTATCGATCCTTTTTTAACCCTAAAATATTGGCGCACGCTTTTGCATGTTGGCTGTGATGGCTTCATTAAGATCAGAAGAAAATAATATCTGCGCGTTTTTGGCAGCCACATACGCCAAACCTTCAGCCACCGTATGGTCACGGCTATAGTTAAGCGTGTCTTTAATGCCGCGTATTGTTCGTGGTGATTTTCGAGCTATATTGCCCGCAATTTCCATCACCCCTTTAGTGGGACTCTCCTTGTCAGCAAAAGTTTGGTTCACCAGCCGCATCGCTTGTGCTTCGACACCAGTAAATTCCCTACCCGTATAAGCCAGTTCGCGCGCAAGGCCCTCGCCGATCAATCGGGGCAAGCGCTGCAACGTGCCGACATCGGCAACAATCGCCAAATCGACTTCCTTATATCGCTGCTTCAATGTCGATGCGAGGAGCCGGACACTATTTTTTGGAAAATACAGCGTTCATTTTGTCTTTATTTATATAGTGGGTAAAACCTGAAAGCGAAGCTTTTACATCTGGATTATTCATCAACTCTTGCATCGCCAACTGTCCAACAACGGAGAAAGCGGCTTTAAATGATTCAGTCCCCTCGTCCATCGCTTTTTTTGCTTGTGGAGCACAGTCTTCCGTCAACAGTTTCGTCACCAATGCGCCCATCAGCTTATCAACATCGGTCTGATCACTTTTGTTCACCTTGGAAATATCTTGTAATGCAGGGTGGATTGACATGGTTATGAATATCCACCGAGCCAAATCCTTGCGATCTTTGCCCGTGGTGTTGTCAGCCATACAAGCGCCCAATGCATCTGATATCGGCGTCGCTGCGGCGTACGAGACAGTAATTGCCGAGCCAAAAACGATGGCTGATAATACATTTAGGATTTTATACATTTTATCTTTCCCTATCCTTTAATTAAGCTGCAATTACCTTTTAACCATTCAAGGCAATTTCACTACAGCCGCAGCACCTGCGCGCAACTGCTCCTTGCTGGTAAATGCCACATCCACCTGATAGCTCGCTTCACCCTCACGCTTGCCTGGTTCCAGGCCCAGTGACTTGATGTTGCCGGCATAACTCTGCCCGCCCGATGTCACGGAGACTGCCTGACCAACTTTTAATTTTTCAAGTTGCGCGGCAGGCAAATACAAACGTGCCAGCATTTCCCCGGATTTGGCCAGTATCAATAAAATTTGCGGTTGCAAACCTGCCGCCACGCTCATACCCGGCTCTACCTGCCGCACCACGACCACGGCGTCAAAAGGGGCGCGAATCAGGGTGTCGTCGAGTATTTTTTTGTTTTGGCGCAAGTTGGCACGTGCTTCTGCCAGCATGGATTCTGCACGGGTATTGCGTAATTTTGCCTGGTCGAGATCAGCCGTTGCCACCACGGTGCGGACATACAGTTCCTCCACACGCACCAGATCACGCTTGGCTTCAGCCGCTTCAGCCTCAAGTCGTATGATGCCCGCTTGAATCTCTGCGACCTTGGCCTGATAAAGTGCGCCATCCAGCGCCAGTAATACCTGACCCTTTTTGACCAGCTCGCCTACTCCCACATTCACCTGTTGCACCACACCCGATACCGGCGCAGAAAGCTCAACCCTGTGCGACCACTGTAAAACAGCAGGTGCATCGGCAGCCCATAACGTTTGTGAAAAAATTACGGCTACCGTTGCCCATATGAAGTTTTTCATTGAGTCCCTTTCATTTCATTACCCGATTTTGAATTTTTATTCTTTGCTTCCAGCGGCTTTCCCAGCATGGCTTCCAGACGTGAAAAACCCAAGGCCAACAGATATTCATTCCGGCGTGCACGCAGATTTGCCTCTACCGTATCGGTCATGGATGTACCCAGATTGCTTTTAAGTTCCATCTCATACAGGCCGCGACTACGCTCCAGTACCAGATCACGGTGCTCAACCTGCTTCAAAGCCGCACTCCTGCCCGAGCTTTGCAATTGCACAATTTCCAGATAGGTTTCGAGCAGGGATTGGGTTAAATCCATTTTTAGTTTTTCTGTATTTGCCTGCACTTTATTTAACTGCGCATATTCTTTCGCAACTCTCGAATCGGTGCGGTTACCCTGATACAGCGGCCAGCTCAATATCAGGCCGGCACTCAGGTTATCGCGTGTCAGCGCGGTACGGCTGTATTCCGCCGCTTGTATTTCTGCATCCAGCGTCGGGCCTTTTTCCGCACGCAGGGATTGCAGGCGTTGCTGCGATGCGACCAGCATTTCCCGTTGTGCGTGCAGACGCGGATTGTTTTCAAGCATGATACTGATCAGCGCATCATACTCGGGCAGTTTGCGATTATTACCTTCAAGCTTGGGATCGATCAGGTCGCCGGGCAGATCGCCCGGGCGATTCATCGCGTTGGCCAGCAAGGCTCGGGTGATGCGTTGGCGCTGCGCACTCAGTGTGCGCTTAACCAGCACATCCTGATAGCGCGTTTCAAGCCCGGCCAGATCAACAGCTGAGATTTTTCCGGCAGTAAAATTATCCCTGCCCTGGTCAAAGCCGACATACACGACCGCCATCAACTCGTTGTCTGCGGTGTACTGCATGTCTGCGGCCAGTACATCAAAGAAACGTGTCATCACCTCAAGACGTCGACGCTCTCTGCCTGTGATCAATTCGGCTTCACGTGCATTCAGTTCGGCGTTGGCCGCCTCTGTTGCCGCACTGCTACGTCCGAAATCATAAAGTGTTTTGCGAGCCGTCAGCCGTATGCTGTTATCTGAAGCAACAGTATTGGGTGCTATTGACTCGGCACCACTGCGCAAAATACCTTCAAAGTTAAGACTGCTATCGGTGCGTGAAGCAGCGATATCCCTGTCGGCAACCGCGGAATCACGATCGGCCTGTGCCGCTTGCAAATCGGGATGTGGCGCATCAACACTGGCAAGGGCTTGCTCAAGTGTCAATGCCTTGCCTGAATCCTCCGCATTTGAAAGATTTAACCATAGCAAACTACCCAATAGCACGAGTCCAAAACGCGTAGACACTGAACTCATTGAGCAGACTGTCCCTGACGCTTGTATTTGGCAAAAGGCATGGAGGTATACGCACCCTCAACCACATAGCGGCCCAGTTGCAGAAACTCACTGGCATCTTTTGCCGCGCCGGGAAATCTGACAATGCGGTTACCTTCCAGATCAAAAAAATCAAACACGGGGGTTCCGTAAATGCGCTGCTCCAGGCCGAAGGCTTTTTCAGTCGTAGACTTGCCCTTGAAGTCGATCATGGCGACATCGCCCTTGAGATCGACGGGGTAAATCAAAAAATGCTTGTGATAATAGTCCTGTACTTCAGACTGGTTAAGTATCGTCTGCTTCATGCGAAAACAGAACGGACAGTCATCCAATTCAAACATGATCAAAACGCCCGTCTTGCCTTCCTTTTTAGCCGTAGCAAGCTCACTTTTAAAATCACCCAGCTTGGCATCAAAAAAATGCTCCTGTGCATCGCGGGTTTCCGCCACGGAAATATTGAAACAGCATAAAAACAACACACTAACCAGAAAAATCTTCATCACAACTCTCCTTGATATTTCGTTTTTTCGTTATTGTAATTTTATATACCTTTTACTGGAAATTTTTTGCTATTCCCACTTGAACACCAATGCGCCCAATAGCAGAAATACTGCGCCCATAGCCGATAAAATCCACACCTGTGGCATCACCTGTGCAAGTGTTGCACCTTCGCTCATAATTGCCCGGGTCGCATCGATCATATGGGTGAGCGGAAAGATCTGCGCCAGTTGCTTCACCCAGTTATGCGTCCCCTCCAGCGAGAACCACGCACCCGACAACAACATCATGGGCCAGGTCACGGCATTGAGTATGCCGCCGGCAAATTCCTCGCTCGCAGTGCGCGCCGCAATCAATAGGCCAATCGAGATCATGCACATCGAGCCCAGCGTGGCCACCAGAATCAAAGTCCAGTAGGAGCCTTGCATATTGAATTCGATAAACAAATTACAACCGGTATACACCACGATGGTGATCAGCATAATCAACAGCAGGCGCGATATCAGTTGCGCAAATAAAAAATGAAATGCGCCCAGAGGCGTTGCTTTAAGCCGCTTCAAAAATCCGTTTTTTCGATAACGCACGATCACAAAGCCGACGCCAAACAAACAACTGAACATCATATTCATCCCCAGTATGCCGGGCAAAAACCAGTCTACGTAGCGAATTTCCTTGCCCTCTACCTGCTGACGCTGGAACAGATTCCCTTCGGTACCCCACACGATACGCTCCAGCATATAGCCATTGGGCGAACTTGCATTCACCCAGTATTTGGGCGTGCCGCTCACATCAACCAGCATATCCAGCTGATGATGCTTGACCTTGTCGATGGCCGTTTTCAGGTCTGTATAGTCAACAAATTTAATATGCTGAGTTGCCTGCAATACGGGCGCTACGCGGGTCAAGGCTTCCATGCCCCCTACCAGCCCAATCTTGTAGAGCTCCTTGTTATTGCCCGAAAAAGTGGCAGCCAAACCAATCACCAGTAAAAATGGCATCGCCAGATTCAATACTAATGCGGATCGGTCACGCAAAAATTCCATGTTGCGCGCATGCAATACGGCCAGAAACTTTCTCATGGCCTTAAGGTCTTTCCGGTCACGTTAATAAACAAGTCTTCCAGCGTCCACGCGCGAATACGCAAACGATCCAGATTCACCCCGTTTTCCATCAAACGTTGCAGGGTCTGGTGCAACTGACTGGTGCTGATTTCCAGCATATCGCCGGCATCAACCACTTTCAGTCCGAGCCCGGCTAGCTGGCTCCCGCTATCAACCCGGGGAATTTGCAACACCACATCGCCAAAATGCTGTGACAACAATTGCGCAGGCGTACCCTGGGACACGATACGCCCCTTGTCCATAATGGCGATTTCGTCGCACAGCGCATATGCCTCCTCCATATAGTGGGTGGTCAGTACTATCGTTTTATTACGCGACTTCACCAGCTTGACCAGATCCCAAAAATTTCTGCGCGCCTGCGGATCGAGGCCGGTAGTTGGTTCGTCCAGGAATATCAGATCGGGGTCGTTGATCAATGCCAGTGCCAGCAGCAATCGCTGGCGCTGGCCGCCGGAGAGTTTGCGTGTATCGCGGTTTAAAATATCCGCCAGTGAGCATAGTTCGATCAGCTCGGGGATCGGCACAGTATGATGGTAGAGGCGTTCAAATAACTCCAGCGTTTCACGCACCGTTAAAAATTCCTGCAGGGCTGTATGCTGAAACTGAATGCCGACCTCCTCGCGATAGCGCGTTCCAAGCGGTTCGCCCTTGTATGTGACGGTACCGCTCGTCGGCAGGTGGATGCCCTCCAGTATCTCTATCGTCGTGGTTTTGCCTGCGCCGTTGGGCCCAAGCAAACCGAAACAGATACCTTGCGGAATAGAAAGATCAATGCCATCCACGGCAATAACGCCGGGATAATGTTTGGCAAGCTTGTGTGCAGTGATGATAGATGTCATTGAGTGATCGGTTTAGTTAGCGGTGGCCAATTCCTGAAAGGTATTGATGTATTTGGCAATGCTTTTTAATAATGTCTTTTTCTGCCGTTCAGTAAGCGTTTGATAAACTGTAACGATCATTTCGTCCGAACCACTTTCAAATGCCTGAATTACGCTCTGATCCTCCGGGCTTCTGTTTAGTTCCGGCGTAACTATCCAGGAACTGAGCGCCGTCGCGATTGCGGTGGCAGGTTCATTTGGTTTGATTTTCAGCAATTCTATCAATTTATTTTGGTTATTTTCGCGCTGAGCAAGATACGCCGGCGTGGCGAAGGGTAATTTATTATTTAACTCCCTGAGTTGTTGCAGTTGCTTGTCCGTCAAACCTCCTGTCAGGTTTTCAATAAAATCAATTGATCTTTCCGTTCTTGCGCGCAATTGCTGCTCCAGGCTTCCGTTCAACTCCTTGCTCCTGATTTTATTTATTTCCTTAGCAAAGGACAGGGTCAACTCTTCGACCTGCTCTGCATCCAGGCTGGCCAACAACATCGCCGCAGGAGAAACAGCCGGCAACATGGTTTTAACATAGAGCGCACGAGCCTCGGTCCTGAAGCGACGAACATCATCAACTTTCAAAGGTGCCTCGGCCTGCACTACTTTCTGGATACCCTGCAGATATTCAACATACGCCGGCAACATACTCTTGCGATGCCAAGCCATGTAAACATCAACTTCTTTCCTGATGACCTCCTTCTGCTGATCATTGTATGACATGTAACTATTGATCGAATAACGCAGGTAGGCCGGGGCATAGTTATAGCCGATGGAAATCAGGCCACAACCCGACTGGGTCAACAATAAAAAAATATAAATAAATCTTTTCGCCATTCCCGATACTATCTGTTTTTCCTTCAATGTTGCAATGTGTATTAACATGTTACTTCAGTAATCACGCGACGAATCATTACCAGCCATATTTTCGGGTATACATTTTCTTCATGGTTTGTGTCAGTGCCATATAACTAAGCAATATGATGAGCAAATATACAAAATATATCATTGGCAATGCCTGCAGCTTGAAGTAACTGGCATATGGTCCCATCACCAAAAAAATGCCGGCAAATACGATCAATATAGTCGTGCTCATTAACTGCCAGCTTGGTTTGCTTTGAATGAAAGGAATTTTCTGAGTGCGTATCATATGAACGATCAGCGTCTGCGACATCAATCCCTCGACAAACCAACCTGACTGGAACAGGGTTTGCTGTTCCGTTGTGTTCGCAGAAAACACAAACCACATTAAACAATAAGTGGCGATGTCGAAAACTGAACTGACAGGACCGAAAAACATCATAAAGCGGCTGATCTCATCCGGTTTCCAAACTTGTGGAAGTTTAACTTGCTCTTCGTCAACACTGTCAAATGGAATGGCAATTTGTGATACGTCGTACAGCAAATTCTGTACTAACAAGTGCAGTGGCAGCATAGGTAAAAATGGCAAGAAAGCGCTGGCCACCAATACTGAAAACACGTTCCCAAAGTTGGAACTAGCCGTCATCTTGATGTATTTCAGCATGTTGGCGAAGGTCTTGCGCCCCTCTATTACTCCTTCTTCCAACACCATCAAGCTGCGTTCAAGCAATATGATATCGGCAGCTTCTTTGGCTATATCAACAGCCGTATCCACCGAAATTCCAATATCGGCAGCACGCAACGCCGGCGCATCGTTGATACCGTCTCCCATAAATCCAACCACATGGCCATT
The DNA here is from genome assembly GCA_025350915.1 of Nitrosomonadales bacterium. GTDB lineage: Bacteria > Pseudomonadota > Gammaproteobacteria > Burkholderiales > Gallionellaceae > 39-52-133. The sequence continues at coordinate 10,653 of JANXWX010000134.1, read as the reverse complement.
GCTGCGCAAGGCTTGAACAATTCGTTCCTTGTGCGTGGGGGTGAGTCTGGCGAAAATATTACAGTGTTCAACTTTTTCAGCCAGCTCAGTATCCCGCATCGCCTCAACGTCAGTACCCAGCAATACACCCTCTATCGACAAACCTACTTCACGACAAATTTTCAAGGTAACCAGTTCATTATCACCGGTAAGCACTTTGACCTCTATACCGTGCTGCTTGAGAGCCTTGAGCGCTGGCGCAGTTGATTCTTTGGGCGGGTCAAGAAATGCTATATAGCCTATCAATGTCAGCTCCTGCTCATCCTTTACATTGAATGTGTTTTTACTGCCAGCAACTTCTTTAGCCGCAACTGCGACGATGCGCAGCCCTTCCTCATTCAATGATGCCGTCACTGATCGAATACGTGCAAGTATTTCCGGCTGCAATGGCTCGGCCTTTTCGCCATGCTGAACACGGCTACACACATTGAGAATTTCTTCCACAGCCCCTTTACAAATTAGCAGATGCTGCTCCTTATGTTCGGCAACCACTACTGACATTCTGCGCCGAATAAAGTCAAAAGGAATTTCATCTACCTTGCGAAACGCAGTGTTAATTGATAATTCCTTATGCACCTCCGCATGTTCAAGTACAGCCACATCCAGAAGGTTTTTCAGACCGGTCTGATAGTAGCTGTTCAAATAAGCGTATTTGAGCACAGTGTCCGATTCTTGCCCGTATACGTCAGTATGGCGCTCAAGAAAAATTTTGTCTTGTGTCAAGGTTCCCGTTTTATCTGTGCACAGTACATTCATTGCACCGAAATTCTGAATCGCATCCAGTCGCTTAACAATTACCTTTTTCCGTGACAATATCACTGCGCCCTTGGCGAGAGTTGTGGTGACAATCATAGGTAACATTTCAGGTGTTAAACCTACCGCCACAGATAAAGCAAAGAGCGAGGCTTCCAGCCAGTCACCCTTGGTGAAGCCATTGAGCAGCAATACGACCGGGGTCATTACAAGCATGAAGCGAATCAGTAACCAGCTCACTTTGTTGATGCCGCTCTGAAAGGCAGTTAGTGTGCGTGTGGTTGCAGTCACACGTTGTGCCAAGGCACCAAAATAGGTATTGCTACCGGTGACCACCACCACGGCCATGGCAGAACCGCTTACCACGTTAGTGCCCATAAACAGAATGTTATCGAGTTCGATGGTATTGCTGACGTTCGCAACACGCTGAGCTGAAAATTTCTCGACAGGCATGGACTCTCCCGTCATCGCAGACTGGCTGATAAATAAATCCTTGGCGGACAACACTCTTAAATCAGCAGGTATCATATCGCCGGCAGAAAGTAACACCAGATCACCGGGAACCAATAATTTAATGGCGACTTCTGCTTTTCGCGGCCCCTTGGGGTGCAGCACAATATGCAAATTTTCACGAGTCTGTGCTGCATCTTGCGTAGAGTCTCTGCGCAGCACTGTTGCCGTATTACTCACCATCTCCTTGAGTTTATCTACGGCATTGTTTGAGCGCGTTTCCTGTATGAATCGTATAAATGTAGACAGAACCACCATGGTAGAAATCACAATGGTCGCTTTAATATCCTCGGTGAAATAGGAAATGGCAGCCAGTACCGTCAGCAGAAGATTGAATGGATTTTTGTAGCTATACCAAAGATGCAGCCATGCAGGGAGTGGCTTCTCATGTTCGACTTCATTGGTGCCAACGCGTGCGCGAATATGCTCGGCCTGAGTATCTGACAACCCATCGCGATGTGAGCCAAGATTAGCAAGGAGAGAATCGACGTCACTATATGACGCTTTCATTAAAGTTTGATTGAGCGCTGATGGAACATCACGCTTGACAGCAGGCCCGCCTATTGAATCAAGTATGGCAAGTCGACGAAAGTGCCGACTTATCGCCCGTGAGCGAATAAATCCGACAAAAAATTCCTTAAAAAATGATTGATTCATGATTGCCTCTTCTTCTTTTTGGCACAGCAATTTTCAGAAGTTGGCACAATTTGCTTAATGGCAAAACAATGTCTTGTCAATAACGGAGATAGTATTTTCGGTTTGAGGCGAGGCTCAAAATTGAATCCACTTATCTCTCTCAGCGAGATAAGCGGCAGGGTAAGTGCGGCGAGTTATCTAGCTAAAAAATTATGCCAACCATCAAGGATTGGTAACTACAATGACTTGAACAAGCCTCCATATAGGAGCCCCGCAGAACAAAACGGCGCGCAGGGTAACAAAATATTCTTTGGCAGTAAAATTTAAATTCTTATGTTAATTCCCACTTTTTAAGTGGTCTCGGTATGAAAACTGATACTTACCCGCAATCCCTGACTGTCTGCACCGTGTGCAAAGACTATTTTTGCGCCATGCAGGCGTGTAATTTCACGCACGATGGCCAGCCCCAACCCGCACCCAGCTATCTGTTCATTAGGTAAACGATGAAAGGGCGTCCCAAGCCTGGCCAATTCATTTTCGGGTACGCCCGGCCCGTTGTCTTCGATTATCAGCCGTAATTGCATGTCGCAACTCAAACTTACTCGCACACGGCCACCAGGCTGAGTGTAGCGTACCGCGTTATCCAGAAGATTGGAGATCAACTCGCGCAGCATGAGCGGGCTTCCCTTTGTCCCGCAGGGTTGCAGATCAAACTCCAGCTCCACCCCCTTGCGCGCTCCCTGCGAGACGAAATCTGCCGCCGTTTCCAGCAACACTGCTTTCAGATCAACCCTGACAACTTCATACATGAATTGCTCGGTATGCTCCAGCCTGGCTAAGGATAACAATTGATTTGCCAGATGAGTGGTGCGTTGTGTAGTGGCCAGCAATTGCCGCAATAATTTTTTTTCATCTGCGGGAGGGGTCACCAGCGCCACTTCAATCTGGCTGCTCAGGCCTGCGAGGGGTGTTCTCAACTGATGTGCCGCATCGGCAATAAAACGGCGGTGACTGGCAAAGGAAGCAGACAAATTTAGCAGCAGCTCGTTGATACCGTGAATAATGGGCGCAAGCTCGATTGGAGCTGACATTTCTTCAATCGGCCTGAGATCATTTGAGGAGCGGCGGCTGATCTCATCACGCAATAACGCTACCGGAGAGAGCCCGCTGCGCACCCCCAGCAGTATGACCGCAATCGATACCAGTGCCAGCATCGTTTCGGGAATCAGGATGCCGGCAAAAATTCCGCCAGCCAGATGATCACGCCCATGCAGGGTCTGCGCGACCGTTATGAAATAGGACTTACCTTCAGTTTTTCCGCGAAACAATATTGCTCTTTGTACTTCACCATTCAGCTCTATATCCTGAAACACGTGACTTTCGTCCGGGTTTAGCATATCCGCAATCTGTAATTTCGGATTTCCAGAAAATACCTGCCCGGCCTCATCCCATACAGCATAGCTGACCCTATCCTGATTGTTCGTCAACAACATCTGGCGGGCAACAGGGGGAAGATTAAGCGTCATCCTGCCATTCAGAACTTCAATCTGTTTGGATATATCCACCGCATCATTCAACAATCCAAGATCGTATGCATTGACCGCGCTATGCAGTGCAAAGAAATAGGCAAATAAAGAGCCCGACAATAAGATAATCGAGAGCGGCCATAACAGGCGTTTAAGCAGTTGTCGGCGCAAGCTGTCAGTGTGCATTTTCGGGCTCCTCCAACATATAACCGAGACCGCGTATGGTACGGATGACAACACCCGACCCCTCTATTTTACTGCGCACCCGATGCACATAAGCCTCTATCGCATTTTCACTCAGTTCCTGATCCATGGCTGTAATGGCCTGTATCAACTGCTCCTTGGAGACTATGCGTCTGCTATGCGTGGCAAGATATTCCAATACACTCCACTCGCGCGCGGACAAATCCAGTGCCAGACCCGCCAAATAAGCGCGCTTGCCCGGCATGTCCAGCGCCAGCCGGCCCAGATCAACGCGCGGACTGCTTGCACCGGAGCTGCGGCGAATCAGCGCACGTAAACGAGCTTGCAACTCTGCCATGGCAACGGGTTTAACCACATAGTCATCCGCACCCAGATCCAGTCCCTGCACACGGTCTTCTACCGCATCGCGTGCAGTTAAAATAAGCACCGGCAATGCTTTTCCCTGTTTGCGCAGGTAACGCACGACATCGTAACCGTCACCATCCGGCAGACCGAGATCAAGCACCAGCGCATCGAAATTTTCAACTGACAATAAATGCAGCGCATCCGCTATTTTCGCAGTCAAATCGGCAGCATAGCCCGCATGCGCCAGAGACTGCGTCATCGCGCTTCCCAGGGTTTCATCATCTTCAACGATTAATATTCGCATTTGTCAGTTTCATGTCAGCAACGACTCACATAATACATTTACCCTCTCCGGGTAAAGTTGGGATTTTATCAGGCAGCTTGCGTTGATCTGAATAAAATCCATTTTTTTCAACCCACACATTACAAGCGTTTCAATTTGTGTTGTTCAGATTCACAAGCTGGTAATCATTACACAAATTTCAGGCAGATCATGAGCAATAAATATTCTCCGGGTATCGTTTCCCTGCTGCTGTTTGCCCTGCTATGTGGCTGCGCGGTTGGGCCCGACTTCAAGTCACCCGAGGCCCCCAACGCCAGCAGCTATAGCCCGCAGCCCATGCCGCAGGAAACCGTGCCTGCGCCGGTATTGGCTGGGAATACGCAAAAATATAACCCTACCGCCACCATACCTGCCGATTGGTGGATCATGTTTAAATCACCACAGATCAATGCACTGATCGCGCGCGCATTCAAAAACAATCCAACTATCCAGTCCGCACAGGCATCATTGCGCCAGGCACAGCAGAACGTCATAGCCCAGCAGGGTTACTTCTTCCCCTCAGTAGCAGCCAGCTATTCCCCTTCCCGCACTAAAATTGCCGGCAATATGAGCTCCAGCGCGCCCGGAACGCAGGCCAATGGTGACGTGATTGCAGCGGATCCTGTCGGTGCACCGGTTTATTACAACTTCCATGTTGCGCAACTTTCAGTGGGGTACGTGCCGGATATTTTCGGTGGCAATCGCCGGCAAGTTGAATCGTTGCAAGCACAACTGCAGGCGCAGCATTTCCAGATAGAGGCAACTTATATCACGCTGGCGTCCAATATCGTGGCGGCAACCTTGCAGGAAGGAATGTTGCGCGCACAGATCAATGCCACAACGAAAATCATTAAACTCAATAACGAGAATATCGATATTTTGCACAAACAGCTCGCGCTCGGTTTTGTGGCAGGCATAGATGTCACCGCACAGGAAGCGGCGGCTGCACAGGCCGAACAAACACTTATTCCCTTATCCAAGCAGCTGGAGCAGACCCGCAACCTCATCCGTGCGCTGACGGGGAATTTGCCCAATGAAGACGTACCGGAGATATTTGAACTCGATTCTATACAACTGCCGCAGGAGCTACCCTTGAGCCTGCCTTCGCAACTGGTCGAACAACGGCCTGATATTCGTGCGGCTCAGGAACAATGGCATGCGGCCAGCGCGCAAGTTGGCGTGGCCGAAGCGGGGCGCTTTCCGCAATTCACCATTACGGGCGCGATCGGGGGCATGGCTTCCACGCCAGACTGGATGTTCCGCGAAGGGGGTAGTTTCTTTTCCATCATCGGCAATGTATCGCTGAATTTGTTTGATGGCGGCACCCTCAAGGCGAGAGAGCAGGCTGCACGCGAGGCGCTGATTCAGGCAGGCGCTGACTATCGCAGAGTGGTGATTACCGCATTTCAGAATGTCGCCGATACCCTGCATGCCATCCGCTATGACGCCGAATATCTGAAAGCCGCGTTGCGTACGGAAATGGCATTGAAAGAAACCGCCGAGCTGACACGTAAACAATACGATCTGGGCTATGCCAGTTATCAGATGGTGTTGCTCGCCGAACAGAATTTCCAGCAGGCGGAAGTAAATCTGATACAGGCACAAGCCAGCCGATTGGCAGACACAGCCGCGCTGTATCAAGCACTGGGTGGCGGCTGGTGGAATCGCAAGGATGAGGTATCTCAAACACCGCAACAAGTTGCGGATAGCAACACAGTTCATCCTGCCGCAGCGGCCACTGCCGAGCAAACACCCAATACAACTGCAACAACAGAAAGACTTGTACCATGATTAATCCGGACAAAAAAATTGTATTCTTAACACTCGTGGCCGTGGCCATCCCCATTGCCTATTGGGGATGGTTAAAGCTGCACACGCCACATACTGTCGCTGTGGCTGAAAACGCCAATTCTGCGCAGCGCGTTGCTGCCGACACCTTGCGTTTCGCTGCCGATGCACCACAATTACTGTTCCTGCAAATTCAGCCTGTAGCCGCGTTTCCCGAACCACTGGTTGAGCCGCTGAATGCACGTGTCAGCTATGACGACAATCACACTGCGCGCGTCTTCTCGCCACTGGCGGGACGTGTACTCAAAATTGCTGCCGAAGCAGGCAGCAAGGTTCAGGCCGGTGATCCTTTACTGGTGCTCGACTCACCCGACTTTGCGCTGGCTGTAGCGGATGGCGCAAAAGCCAACGCGGATCTGCAACGAAAAAAGGACACTTTTGAGCGTGCCAAACAGCTTTACGACATAAAAGGCATTGCGCGAAAGGATGTGGAGTCTGCCGAAGCAGACTGGCACCAGGCCGAAGCCGAAGCACAACGCGCACGGTCGCGGATGAAAAACCTGAATACCAGCAGCGCTACGTCTGATGGGAAATTTATTTTACGAGCCCCGATCAGCGGCACCATTACCGAGCGCCAGGTCAATGCAGGCAGCGAAGTCAGGACAGATGGATCTAACCCGCTGTTTGTGATTACCGACCTGCGCCATCTGTGGGTGCTGGTTGATCTGCCCGAACGTCAGCTGGACAAAATCAAACTGGGCCATCCGGTTTCTATCGAGGTTGATGCCTATCCTGACACTACCTTCACCGGCAGAGTGGTTGTCATCAGCGGCACGCTGGATCCGCTGACAAGGCGGATACAGGTACGCTGCGAAGTCGACAACCCCGCGCTCAAACTCAAGCCGGAAATGTTTGCGCGTGTAACACCCGTCGCCAGCAAACAGGGCGGCTTACCGCGTGTACCCAATACCGCGCTGGTCACACTCGGGCTCTACAGTTTTATTTTCGTCGAGCAGTCACCCGGCGTGTTACAGCGACGCCGTGTCACCCTGTCCACCCAGGGTAGCCAGTACTCGTATGTCAGCAGCGGCCTCAACGCGGGTGAACGTGTGGTGACCAGCGGCGCCTTGTTGCTGAATTCAGAACTATCCGGAAACGATTAAACCATGCTCGAAAAAATTATCACCTTTGCCTTGCAACAGCGTGTATTTGTGCTGGCTGGCGCGCTTGTGCTGCTCATCGCCGGCTGGCAGGCGACTGAAAATCTGCCGATAGAAGCCTTTCCTGATGTTCAGGATGTTCAGGTAGAGATCGTTACCCAGGCGCCGGGACAGGCACCGGAAGAAGTCGAGCGCAGTGTAACTTTACCCATCGAGCGCGAGATGAGCGGCGTACCGCGGATGACACAGATGCGCTCGGTTTCCATCACCGGATTATCGGTGGTGACACTGACTTTTGCCGATAACACCGACGATTATTTTGCGCGCCAGCAAACGATGGAGAAGTTGCAGAATGTCACGCTGCCACCCGGCGCTCAACCCGGTATTGCGCCCCTTACCAACGCTGTGGGAGAAGTATATCGCTACATACTGCAGGCACCCGATGGCATGGCGCTTAATGAAGTGCGCGCGGTACAAGACTGGGTACTTCGCCCAGCCTTGCGTCAGGTCATTGGTGTCGCCGATGTTGTCAGCTTTGGCGGAACGGTGAAGGAATACCAGGTACGCATCAACCCCTATCTGTTGCGCAAATTCAATGTCACGATAGATCAGGTTGCCCAGGCAGTGACGGCCAACAGCAGCAACACCGGGGGCGGCGTGTTGCGACGTGGCGATGAAGCGCTGGTTGTACGCAGCATCGGGCTGTTCAACAGCATCGGTGATATTGCCAGGGTAGTGGTTACCGCGAAAGACGGCAAGACGGTGCTGGTGGGTGACGTTGGCATAGTTGAAATTGGCAACCGGCCCCGTTCCGGTATCGTCTCTTTCAACAAGCAGGACAATGTGGTGGAAGGTATCGTGCAGATGACCAAGGGGCAGAATGCAACCAAGGTTGTGGAAGCCCTGAAAATGCGCATCGATCAACTTGCCCCCAAGTTACCTGGAGGGATGAAGATCGTGCCCTATTATGATCGCACTGACCTGGTTCGCCATACCGTGCACACCGTGACCGAAAATCTGGTGGTGGGTGCAGTGATGGTAGTGGCTATCCTGCTTATCTTCTTGCGCAACTGGTATGCAGCGCTGGCCGTGGCGCTGATCATTCCGCTCTCGCTGTTATTTGCGTTTATCCTGATCTATCATCGCGGCGTATCCGCGAACCTGATCTCGCTGGGTGCTGTGGACTTCGGCATTATCATCGACAGCGCTGTGGTGCTGGTGGAAGCGCTGATGGTCAAGCTGGCGCTGGCCAAGGCCGACATGTTACCGCAGCACCACACCTTCAGTTGGCGAATACACCTGATCAAGCAGACCAGCATTGAAATGGGCCACCCTATCCTGTTCTCAAAAGCCATAATTATTCTGGCCTTTCTGCCCATCTTTGCCTTTCAGCGGGTAGAAGGAAAAATATTTTCGCCCGTTGCATTTACGCTGACCTTTGCGCTGATAGGCGCGATCATGCTGACGCTGACACTATTACCAACCATATTGTCATTTGCTGTCAAGAATAAGGATCTGGCTGAAAAGCACAGTGGCTGGATGCACCGCTTGCAGGAGCGCTATCGCGGCCTCTTATTATGGGCCGAGAGCCGTCGCAAACGCATCGTGGTTGCCTCCGTCAGTTTGCTTGTAATCACCCTGCTGGCCGCCCCCTTTCTTGGCAGTGAATTTTTACCCAAGCTGGACGAGGGCAACATCTGGCTGACGATCAGCCTGCCCCCTGCAACAGCACTGGACAAAACAAAGGAAGTGGAGCGCCAGGTGCGTGCCATTCTCAATACCTATCCTGAAATCAACAATGTCATTCCGCAAGTGGGACGTCCAGATGATGGTACTGACCCCAAAGGGCCGAACAATATGGAGATCATGGCCGATCTCAATCCAAAAGACACTTGGCGTTTTGCAGACAAAGAAGCACTGATAGCCGACATGACTGAAAAAATTCACGCGATCCCCGGCGTACCCACTAACTTTTCCCAAGTAATCCAGGACAACGTGGAAGAAGCACTGTCGGGGGTGAAGGGTGAAATATCAGTCAAAATTTTTGGCAGTGATCTGGAAATCCTGGAAGACAAAGCAGAACAAGTTGCTACCATTCTGAACGGCATACGCGGCGCAGCCGACGTAGCCACCATCAAAGTGGGTGGACAGACAGAGTTAACCATCACACTGGATCGCAGCCGTATGACCCGCTATGGTATTAATATTAACGATGCCAACAACACCATTCAGACAGCAATGGCCGGCAGCACGGTCAACAGCTTTTACGAAGGTGATCGTCGCTTCGATGTCACGTTAAGACTGGACAAACCCTACCGGGACGCAGTTGATGATATGGCCGAATTACCCATTGCACTGCCTGCCGGCGGCACACTCCCGCTAGGATCTATTGCGCATATTCAAGTGCGACAAGGTGCGGCTCGCATCGGCCGCGAAGCCGGCGGTCGTATGGTCGCGGTTAAAGCGAATCTGCTCGGTCGCGACCAGGGCAGTTTTGTGGCAGAGGCAATGGAGAAGGTCAACGCTCAGGTCAAACTTCCACCCGGTTACACATTGACCTGGGGCGGACAGTTTGAAAATCAGCAACGCGCCGTTAAGCGACTCAAAATTATTGTGCCATTATCCGTACTGATGATTTTCGTGTTGCTGTTTTGGGCGTTCCGTTCGATGCGCAAAGCATTGCTCGTTATTTTAATGGTGCCGTTTACACTTATCGGCGGTATTGCCGGTTTGGGTCTGGCCGGTTTGCATATGTCAGTCTCTGCTGCTGTCGGCTTTATTGCCGTTGCCGGTATATCGGTACAAAACGGTGTGATCATGGTGGAACAATTTATGGATAGCCTGCGCAGCGGACGTGAAATGCATGAGAGCGTAATGGAAGGAGCAGTTGCCCGCCTGCGCCCCATTCTAATGACAGCACTGATGGCAGGCATTGGTCTTTTACCGGCCGCACTATCACATGGCATAGGTTCGGAAACTCAACGACCCTTTGCCGTGGTGATTGTGGGTGGGATTATTTCAGCAACGCTGTTTACCCTGCTGCTGTTACCCTTATTGTTTCCAGTATTCGCCGAGGAGGGGTACAAACCAGTTAGTGATATGGAATAATATACAGAGTTATAATTCGCGTTTGTGTACATACAATCAATTGAATTCCACACTCTGAAAAATCATGAATGCTCAAATCAAACGTATAGCGGCAATCATCGCAATCATATGCACCCTGTTACCAGGTATCAGTTATGCAGAAGAAACCAGTGTGACAAATAAAAATGCAACTGACGTCTCAGAGGACGACACGGATAACACAACAGATGAAAATTCTGCCGGTTTTATTGTGGGGTTTGATCACACAACCAGCACGTATGGT
>JANXWX010000103.1 GCA_025350915.1 Nitrosomonadales bacterium | reverse complement strand
GCCCAACGAGTAAGGTTAGATTGTGATCGCGAAGCGAGCCACAATCTGAACCGTTTGTTGTACAAGCCCGGTGATGTTTCTATGAACCTGCCTCTTATGGAAATATCTCTCTGACCGTAGTGTTGTAACAGAAGCATCTTGCGCATTGCCCCCTTAACCCTACCCATGAACGTTGCCGTTGCAGCAACTTATCCCACTTAATTTGCCCTGGCTGGCAAACTTATACCGCATTTCGTCCATTTTTAGAACGAGTGTCCCCGTGCAACTCTGCATTCGAGCGGGACTCGCCCAGAAGCGGGCGAGCCCCTTACCATTACGTTAGAGGTCATTATTTTCCCATATTATTAGCCGTACGTTTGTATGGCTAATATTCCCAATATATGTTAGACTTGTCGCATGAACAAAATACGGTTTGAATGGGATGCAGACAAGGATGCTGACAACCAACAAAAGCATGGTGTACCTTTTTCTTTGGCTCAGTATGCTTTCGCTGACCCTAAACGTGTGATTGCCGAAGACCTTGCTCATAGCAAAACTGAAAAACGCTATTTTTGTTTTGGTGAAGCTGATGGCGGAATACTCACTGTGCGTTTTACTTATCGTGGCGGAGTAATACGAATCTTTGGTGCTGGATACTGGCGTAAAGGAAAAACAATTTATGAAAACCAAAATTAAATATAGCAATGAACCTATTGAAGCTAAAGTTATTATGGACTTTCTCCCTTCACCCGAGGAACTTGCGTTCCGAGAAGAGGGGGTAAAAGTTACTATTGCTTTAAGTAAAAAGAGTATCGATTTTTTCAAATCTGAAGCTTCAAAGCATCATACGCAGTATCAACGCATGATCAGGAAACTCATCGATACTTATGTTGATACATATGCAGAACCTCTAACGAGGCGTTCAAGCGGGACGCCACAAAAGCGCGGTACCCCTTAGCTTTACTTTAGATGACAAGGTGACATCATGACGGTCATACGTATGGACAACATGGGCATCGTGGTGGAAGACTTGGATGCTGTCGTTGAGTTCTTCATCGAACTTGGTCTTACCCTCGAAGGCCGTATGCCAATTGAAGGTGAATGGGCCGGTCGTGTCACCGGAGTGCGCGATCAGCGCGTCGAAATCGCCATGATGCGCACCCCTGACGGTCATAGCCGTTTGGAGCTTTCGCGCTTCGACGCTCCCGTCATTGCGTCAGATCACCGCACAGCCCCAGTGAATTCATTGGGATATCTACGCGCCATGTTCACCGTCGAGAACATTGACGACACCATAGCCCGGCTCAAGATGCTCGGTGCGTGTGTAGTTGATGAAGTAGTCAATTACCAGGATATCTATCGCCTCTGCTATATCCGTGGTCCTGAAGGAATTCTCATCGGGCTTGCCCAAGAAATTGGGCAACAGACTTCCCCGTAATTATGGCCGCATTGGCGCCTAACAATTTATTCGAGGCGGACGGTAAACGTTCCCCAATTCAGTTGACAACGCTTTGTGTAAACTTGATTAAAAATTCCTCTATTTCTGCTTTTAATGTTTCCCAAATTGAGTAGCGATACTCATCATCGTTTCTTGACCTGCCTGGGTTATAAATTCCAGCAGGGGCGGGAGGTAGTGCAGGGTGAGCATGAGCGTGGCAAAACCCACGACCAGTGTGATGGGGAAGCCAATCGCAAATATATTGAGTTGGGGTGCGCTGCGCGTCAAGATGCCGAGCGCGAGGTTGGTGATGAGCAGGGCACCGATAAGCGGTAAGGCAAGCCGCAGTGCGTTTGAAAATATACTGCCACCCCATAGCGCGAGTGTATGCATCGCATCTGCCGAGGGCAGCTGGGTGCTGATGGGAAAAGCCTGAAAACTTTCTACCAATGTCTCCAGCATATACAGATGCCCGTTCATGCTGAGGAAAGCCAGCGCGGCAATGATGCCGAGAAATTGGGCAATTACCTGGGTCTGGGTTGCGTTGACCGGGTCGTAAAAGCTGGCGAAGCCCAGACCCATTTGCATACCCATTGTGTCACCCGCCAATTCAACTGCGGTAAAGATGAGGCGCATCGCAAACCCCATCGAAAGCCCCACCAGTATCTGTTGCAGCATGATAAACAGACCCGCGCCGGAGGATGCTTCAATGTCTGTGGGTATGTTGAGTGTGGGTGCAACGATAAAGGTGATGAGCAGGGAGAGGCCGATTTTGACGCGGACAGGAACTTGCTTGTTGCCAAGCACGGGTGAGCTGGCGACGAGTGCAAGGATACGCGTGAGTGGAAAGATAAAAGCAGCCAGCCACGATTCCAACTGCATGCTGGTAAAGCTGATCATGGTATGTGCTCTATGTTAGCGGTGGGTAGTGCATGCTTAGCCAATCCTGCCTAACCAACCATCCAGGGAATGTTGCTGAACAACCGCTGTATGAAGTCGACCATCATGCCGACCATCCAGGGGCCGGCAATGATGATGACGACAAACATGCCGACCAGTTTGGGAATAAAGGTAAGGGTCTGTTCGTTGATTTGGGTGGCCGCCTGGAAGATGCTGACCAGCAGGCCGATGATGAGGGCGGTGAGCAACACCGGTGCGGAAACAATGATGGTGAGCTCTAGCGCCTGGCGGCCAAGGGTCATTACGCTTTCAGGAGTCATTGCCTGTCTTTCAAGTATAGAAACTTTGCACCAGTGAGCCGATGAGCAAATTCCATCCGTCAGCCAGTACAAACAGCATAATTTTAAAGGGCAGCGAAATCATCGCTGGCGAAACCATCATCATACCCATCGACATCAAGACGCTCGCCACCACCATGTCGATAATCAGGAACGGGATAAACACGACAAAGCCAATCTGGAAGGCAGTTTTTAATTCGCTGATGACATAAGAGGGCACCAGTACTTTAAGGGGTACGTCCTCGGGGCTTTGCACGGCTTCACTGTTGGAAATTTTTAAAAACAGGGCGAGATCGGTTTCGCGTGTTTGGCGCAACATGAAAGTCTTGAGTGGCGCGATACCGGTATTGAATGCCTGCTCCAGCGAGATCTTTTTTTCGCTATAAGGGAGATAGGCATCGGTATACATTTTTTCCAGCACGGGTGACATTACAAAAAAAGTGAGGAACAGTGCAAGGCCGATTAATACCTGATTGGGTGGTGCAGAAGGCGTGCCCAAGGCAGAGCGTAACAGCGACAGCACGATAATAATGCGTGTAAAACTCGACATCATCAATAACAGTGCGGGTAGAAATGTAAGCGACGTAAGCAGGAGCAGGGTTTGCAGGCTCAGCGAATAGGTTTGTCCGCCACCGGGCGTGGGTGTGCTGCTAAAGGCGGCGAGGCCGGGCTCGGCAGCCATGGCAGCGGACATGCATGTTAATATTAAAGCACCGGCGAGCAATGACTTAGTTCGCATTGCGCTTCTCCACCATCTGCTTCAACCACATCTGAAATTTTCCGTCCGCATTGCCGAAGGCGTGATCAGTTTGTGCGGGTAGCTGGCCTTTGGGCATGGTGTGCAGCGTCCTCACCTGGCCGGGAGCTACACCCACTATCAGCCATGTGTCGTTTATTTCCACCAGCACCACACGCTCGCGTTGTCCGACGGCAACGCCGCTCACCACCTTGAGCAGATTTGCCGCGCCGTGCTGGGGCAGGTTGATACGTTTCAATAACCAGGCAACCAGTAGCACGGCAGCCAACACCAGGATTAAGCTGAACACAACCTGCAACACGCTGCCTGAGGTCATTGCAGCGGGAGGCGGGGGGGTATAGGCGGGGCGTGCGATATCCGCGATGGCAAACAACGGGCAGCACAGCGCCGCGATAAGGATTAATCGTATCTTCATACTCAACGATTGATACGACGCAGGCGTTCTGAGGGGGTGATGATGTCGGTCAGGCGTATGCCGAGCCTGTCATTCACTACCACGACTTCACCCTGTGCAATCAGAAAACCGTTAATCAGCACGTCCATCGGTTCGCCGGCCATATTGGCCAGTTCTACAACAGAGCCCTGGGCCAATTGCAATAAATTTTTTATCGGCATCTTGGTGCGTCCCAGCTCAACAGTCAGTTGCACCGGAATATCCATGATCATGTCCAGATCATTATGTGCGGTGGCTGCGCCTGCCGCAAATTGCTCAAATACGTGGGGCTGTGCGGCGGCTGCGGTACTTTGCTCTTCCATCGCAGCACCCCAGTCATCGGCGCTTATTTCACTGTTATCGTCACTCATTTTTTCTCTCCACTGTTATTTTCATCAGAAATTGAGTGCGACAAAATTTCCTCAACCCTGATGGAGTACTGGTCGTTAAACACACCGTATTTACATTCCATCACCGGCACATTATTGACCGTGGCAGTGATAGTTTCACCTATATTTATTGGAATGACATCGCCATTGCGGATTTTCATCACATCCTCGACAGTCAATTGGGCTTCTCCCAAAATGGCAACCAATTCAACTTCGACGGATTTTACTTGCCGGGCCATCAATTTGTTCCAGTTGTTGTCTACACTCAAATGATCGCCCTGCATGGCACTGAACAGCAGTTCGCGTATCGGCTGTATCATTGAGTAAGGAAGGCAGATGTTGATTTCGCCTCCCACTTCGTTAAAGCCGATTTCGAAACTGCTGACCACGACCAGTTCGTTTGGGGTGGCGATATTGGCAAATTGCGGATTCAATTCTGAGCGCACAAATTCAAAATCCAGTTTGTATACAGGCTCCCAAGCTTTGGTGTAGGCTTCAAAAATGGCAGCAAGCAGGTTTTGAATAATGCGATGTTCAGTTTGTGTAAATTCGCGCCCCTCGACGCGTGAATGGAAGCGGCCATCACCGCCAAACAGGGAGTCGATAACCAGAAAAACCAGATTGGGATCAAAAATAAACAGCGCATTGCCGCGCAACGGTTTTGCCTGGACCAGATTCATGTTGGTGGGCAAAACCAGGTTGCGGATAAAGTCGACAAATTTCATTACTTTGACAGGCCTTACCGAAATTTCAGCAGAGCGCCGTACCAGATTAAACAGGGATACGCGCAACATACGTGCGAAGCGCTCATTAATCACCTCCATCGTGGGCATGCGCCCGCGCACGATACGTTCGTTGGAGGCTACGTTATACGGGCGTGGTTTTGTTTTATCCTCTTTCTCGTCATCCTTCGATGCCTCTTCTCCCGTTACACCGCGGAGTAGCGCATCGACTTCGTCCTGGGAAAGAAAATCGCTCATGGCATCATTACTGGATTATGAAGGAGGTAAACAGCACATCAACAACACCATTTTTCTCAACGGGCACCGGCGCTGCGACATCATGGGGTGTTGTCTCTGCCACTTGCGATTCTGCAGGAATGGCAGCAGGCTTTACTGTATGGCTTGCTGGATTGCTTATACCAATACTGCTATTGCTCATGCTGATAATTTCACCGATCAACTTTTTCTTGCCCTCGGCAGTGAGCAGTTCGGTGGCAGTTTTGGTGGTAAGCAGTTGTAGTATTTTGCTGCGAATGTCTGGCAGATTCAGTTTGATTTTGTTTTCGTAATCGGGTTCAAATACCTTCAAGGTCAGGCCCAGTTGCAGGTATTGATCACTCGACTCGCGCTGCAAGTTAACCGTAAACGCCTCAAGTGGTATAAAAATTGGATTCTTGGGTGGTGCGACTTTCACTTCTTCTTTGCCTTTGGTAAAATACCAGCCGCCTGCACCCATCATCGCTGCCAGCAGAACGATGATGATAATCAGAAGCTTTGAATTGGGCTTTTGGGGTGCAGCGCCGGCGGCGGGCGCTGCACTTTTTGCGTTTTGTGCCATCTTGTCGCCTTTCTATCGAATAGGTCAATTATCGGGAAGTCTGTTTGTTTTCCATCAGCGGAATAGAACCAATTATGAGCTACATTCCGATGCTTAAGCAAACGTATCGACCATGCCATTATGATGACGGATGCGCGAAACACGTGTTTCCTGGACAGCTGATGCATCAGTTACAGCCCCCGCTGGCGTTGCAGGGTTTTTGCCCTGTGATTTCCCCGGCGCATGATCAGTGTTGTTTCTGGCGGGCTGATCGCTAACCATCGCATTACCCAGCGTAATACCGCTATCGGCCAACATTTCCCGAAGTTTAGGCATGGCTTGTTCGATCGCGTCTCTCACCGCTGCATGGGGTGAGGTGAAGGTGGCTGTGGCTTGATCGCCATTCATCTTGATTGATACATCCAGTGGCCCCAATTGGGGCGGATTAAGATGCAGTTCGGCGCTCTGATTTTGCTGTGTGGCCATCCAGGTAATTTTTTGGCTGAATTCATCACCCCAGGCAGGTTGCTGCGATATGGCAGTTGCGATGCCGGTTGGATTAGCCGGTGTGTTGGTTGCCGGGGTAGTCGCGGAAAATCCGCTTTGTTGTGTGGCGGAGGCAAGCTCACTGGCAAAGTTGTTGCGTAGCGCAGGGCTGCTTGCATCGGTACTCAAGGCTTTGAGGTCGGCAGATTTCGTTGCAGCAACAAACCTGTTATTAATTTTTACGGGATTTTCCGCTTTTGCCAGCATGGCTTCCATTACCGGTTCGGCTTTGCCTTTCAAGCCATTGTTTAGCGGTGATGCTGTCGCCGCAGTGACGCCCCCTTTGGGTTTCAGTTGAGGTGTTTGTGTTGACTGTGCCGCCTGAATGAGTGGCTCCTGTTGCATGGTCGGCGGATTCTGGATGATAGGCGCCGGGTTATCCTGTTGTGCCGGTGTAGTCGGATTTTGTTGTGTCAGTATGGTTGCCAGCATATCGGCTTTGGGTGACGTAGACGTGTCAGCCGTGGCCGTTGCAGCAGCATTGTCACTTTCTTCTTTTGGTGCGCTCGACTCTTCAGATTGGTCCGACTGGGTCGACCTGGCAGACTGAGCAGACTGAGCAGACTGGGACGATTGGGCTTGTTTATCTGTATTGTTAACCTGGCGGGCGAGCACATTATTAAATTTATTCTCGGCAGGTAGCGCTGCGTTGTCATTGGCGGTTGCGTTGACAGGCGCTTTTGCCGGCATCGCGCTGCTGATGTTAAGGGGTAAATTGTTCATGACCTGACTCCTGTTTGCGGATATAGATAATCAATTTTCATCATTGAGCCCTGCGTTTTTATAGGCATAATGCCGACCGCTGTGTTCATCCTGAATTTTTTGTTCAATCTTTGCTTCAAGTTTTTTAACCGTTTCGGTATGACGACTTTCAAGGGTGTCAAAAGATTTCATGCGACGCTGCGCTTCCATTAATTCGTTGCGCCCCTGTTGCACCGAAAGACGGGTTTGCGCAACCACGGCAGTCTGTTGTGCTATCGCATCATCCAGCCGGTAAAGAAAGTCCTGAAAATTCCGCAGATCGGTTAATTCCATGCCAGCCTTTTGCGCTTCCTGCAATTTATCCTGATAGTCCCTGCGATACTGTTCCAGCATATCAAGTTTGTTCTGTGCCGATAGCTGGTTACGATTGAGCAAGCCAAGTTTTTTGGTGGCGGCTTCATTTTTTTGTTTGGCCAGGCGCACCAAAGGTTGAAGGGGAAATGCGTTCGTCATGGCGGTTATCCTTAACTACTGCGCGTTGTTTCGGTCAAGTTATTCACCGGGTTGGCTTGCACAGGCGTGTTGGCGCTGAATAATTCTGCCAGCCTGCCCAGGCTCGATGTATATGAATCTGCTTCAAATATACCCTGCTTGAGAAAGCGCTCCATGCGCGGATAGAGTGAAATCGCTTCGTCGAGCAGCGGGTCGCTGCCGTTCACATAGGCACCAACGCTGATCAGGTCATGATTGCGCTGATAATGCGCATACAGTTGTTTGAAACGCTGCACCAGGTTGAAGTGCTGCGGCGTAACGAGACTATTCAATGCGCGGCTTATCGAGGCTTCAATATCGATGGCAGGGTAGTGACCCTGCTCGGCGAGACGGCGTGAAAGCACAATATGCCCATCGAGTATGGCGCGGGCACTGTCGGCAATGGGGTCCTGCTGGTCATCGCCTTCGGTGAGCACGGTATAGAAGGCGGTAATGGAACCACCGCCTTCGGCGCCGTTGCCTGCACGTTCCACCAATTGCGGCAGTTTGGCGAATACCGAAGGCGGATATCCTTTGGTGGCGGGCGGCTCGCCGATGGCCAGACCGATCTCCCGTTGTGCCATCGCATAGCGGGTGAGTGAGTCCATTATCAGCAGCACATCTTTGCCCTGGTCACGGAAGTATTCCGCCACCGTGGTGGCATAAGCCGCACCCTGCATACGCATCAGCGGGCTGGTGTCAGCGGGTGCGGCGACTACCACCGAGCGCGCCAATCCTTCTCTGCCAAGTATAGTGTCGATAAATTCTTTGACTTCGCGGCCGCGTTCACCGATCAGGCCGACCACGATGACATCCGCACTGGTGTAGCGCGCCATCATGCCGAGCAACACGCTTTTACCCACCCCGCTCCCGGCAAACAGCCCCATGCGTTGTCCGCGCCCGACACTTAACAGGCTGTTGATGGCACGTACACCGACATCGAGGCCATCCTTGATTGCTGCGCGATTCAGCGGATTGATGGGGCGGCTTTGCAGGGGAGCACTGGGGCCTGATGCCAGTGCGCCGAGTTGATCCAGCGGTCGTCCCGCACCATCCAGCACGCGTCCAAGTAACATGTCGCCAACAGGCAAGTGGCGGGCAAGATCGGCGCCGCGCCGGCGCGGCGCGGGTACTTTGCCGGAGAAATTGGTGTCGATAGCGGGCTCTTCCGGTACAACCCGTGCACCGGGTACGAGACCCTGTACATCGTTTTCAGGCATCAGAAATAATTTGTCGCCGGAAAAACCCACCACTTCGGCTTCGATCCGGTTGTTGGGTAACTCAATGATGCAGGTGCTGCCCACCGGCATGCGTAAGCCGACTGCTTCCATTACCAATCCGGTGACGCGCGTCAGGCGTCCGCTGGTGGACATGGGATTGCAATGTGAAACGGCTTCAGTGCAGCCCTTCAGCACATTCTGCCAGCGCTGGGCGTGTGAATTTATTCCTGTGTCCATGTGCTGTCCTGTCCGATGGCCGCAACAATACGTTGCCAGCGGTTTTCCACGGTTGCATCAATTTGACTGTGGTTGGTTTCAATGCGGGCGCCACCGCGCGTCATGTCGGGTGACTCAAAAATTTTCCAGCCACTGTGTTCAAGTTTATCGCCCAGGCTGGCGCGTACCATGGCGGCATCATCGGGATGCAGCATTAAATGCGCGCCATGGTTCAAATGCGGCAAGCTTGCGATGGCTTCGTTGATGATGCCGAGCAAAATTCCCGGTTTGGTTCTGATTGTTTGTTGCACCATTTTTTGGGCAACCTCAAGCGACAGGTTGAGCAAGTCCTGGGCAATTTCCTGGTCGGCTTGCTGTAATGCCTGCTCCAGCGCATTGAGCAATTCAGCGATGCGTTTTGCGCCTTCAGCATAACCCGCCTGATAACCTTCTTCATGTGCCTGATTTTGTATTTCTTCGAGCTGGGATGCTGTAGGTAATACAATGCCTGGCAAATTATCCTTTTGCGTATTTTTATTGGAGCGAGCCAATGAATCCGGATTGGCGAAGTTGGTAAACGTCATGGGCTCATAATCGACTTCTTGCTCTTTTGGATTGGGTGAGTTAGACATATGTCTCATCACTTCCTTTGCTGCCCAGTGAGATCAGTCCCTCGTCGGCCAGGCGTCGTGCTATGTTGAGAACGGCCTTTTGTTCTGCTTCAACATCACTAAGCTTCACGGGCCCTTTTGATTCCAGATCTTCCTTCAGGGTTTCACAGGCTCGCTGTGACATATTCTTGAATATCTTCTGGCGTATTTCTTCGCTGGCCCCCTTCAGCGCAATGATGAGTGATTCGGATTGCACTTCGCGCAGGATAAGTTGTATGTTGCGATCTTCAATTCCAAGCAGATTCTCAAATACAAACATTTGATCCTGTATTTTCTGCGCAAGGTCAGGGTCTACGGAACGAACATTATCAATCACCGAAGACTCGTTTGCAGTACCGATATAATTGAGAATTTCTGCTGCAGTGCTGACTCCGCCGCGAGTGAATTTTTTGCTTGCGGCGCCACCCAGCATATTGGTTAACACTGAGTTCAACTCCTGCAGGGCAATGGGTTGTACGCCATCCAGAGTGGCAATACGCAGCATGACATCGTTGCGCAGGCGCTCGGTGAGCAGATTGAGAATGCTGGATGCCTGGTCCGCTTCCAGATGCACCAGGATGGTGGCAATAATCTGCGGATGTTCACCCTGAATCATGTCAGCTATTGCTATCGGTTCAAGCCACTTAAGGCTTTCTATCCCGGTTGTGTCGTTGTTGTGCAATATCCGGTCAAGCAGCCCGGCAGCCTTGTGCGTACCCAGCGCAGCGGTCAGCATGTTGCGGATATAGGCGCTGGAGTCCATGCCTACTGTGGTTTTTTCCATCGCGTTTTCATGAAATTCTTCGAATACTTCAAAGATCTGCTCGCGGGATAAACTGCCCAACGCCACCATTGCGGCGCTGACTTTTTGCACTTCCTTGGGCTCAAGAAACTTCAGTACCTGGGCAGCTTCTGTCTCACCCAGTGTAATCAGCAATATTGCACTCTTCATTAAGCCATCATGACTCATTATTTAGCCACCCATTCCTGTATGACAGATGCGACAATTTTCGGTGATGCCAGGGCGATTTTTTTGGCTTCCGCGACACTGGATTCGTAGGAAACTTCCGATGTTTTTGCTTCGAACTCCCTGGTTTTTTTCTTTTGGCTTTCTGCCACACGTTCAGCGGCAGCTTCATCGATTTCACGCTGACGTGCCAAATATCTTCTGATGGGCGGGCGTACCAGGCCAATATAAAAATATAAACCTGCAGCGCCGATCAATACATATTTCAATATATCTTTAGCCATCGCGATCATCTCAGGCTGCTTCCACAACGGTAATTCAGGCACGACGACTTCAGGTATTTCATTGAATGCGCTATTTAGCAGGTTCAGGCTGTCACCGCGTTGCTGGTTGAAGCCCATTGCATTTTTAATCAAGTTATTTAACTGGACCAGTTCGGCGGGGGTGTACGGTTTGGAGATGGCTTTCCCTTTTGAATCGGTTATCGTGCGGTTGTTGATCAATACGGCAACAGACAGACGCTTGATGTTGCCTACGGGTAGTTTGGTGTGGCTGATGGTGCGATCAACCTCAAAATTGGTCGTCGCCTCTTTAAGTGAGCTGGTATTCTCGGTGCTGTTGCTTGCTACCGCCGTCGCCGGGATAACAATCGGTGCCGTAGCCGGAACGGGTGGTTGATTCGACAGGGCGCCGGGTACGCCGGCTGGATTTGTGGCCGCGCCATTTTTCGATTCTGTTGTCTGTGTGCTGCGAATTGTGGATTGATTGGCTTGCTGGTTTGGTTTGTAGCTTTCTGCAGTTTGTTCGGCCCGGGTAAAGTCAACATCGGCAGAGACCTGTACGCGCATATTTGGCAGGGCAATGAGAGGAACAAGGATATCTTCGATACGCTTGATATGATCCTGTTCAATCTGGCGCACGTATTTAAGCTGGGTTTCATCCAGTGTTTCTGAAGGATCGCGAACAGAACTTAACAATGTTCCCTGTTGATCCACAACAGTGACATTGGCAGGCGGCAAATTGGGAATGCTGCTGGAAATCAGGTGTGCGATCGCGACCACTTGACCGGGCTCAAGTGTGCGCCCCGGATACAGGGTCAGAACGACGGATGCGCTGGGTTTTTGCTGTTCCTTGACGAACACGGTTGGTTTGGGAATGGCGAGATGCACGCGTGCACTCAGTACTGAACCCAGGGTTTGAATGGAACGTGAAAGTTCACCTTCCAAAGAGCGCTGGTAATTGACCTGTTCAAGAAACTGGCTGGTGCCGAATTTCTGGTTTTCCATCAATTCAAAGCCGGCTGTGCCTCCTTTTGGCAAACCCTGCGAAGCCAGGCGTAGCCTTATCTCATGCACTTTATCACCGGGTACCAGCAGGGCACCGCCACCCTCGGCGAATTTGTAGGGAATATTTTGTTGTTGCAATGATTCGATGATGGCGCCACCGTCACGGTCGGATAAATTGCTGTAGAGCACTTTATATTCAATCGACTGGCTCCACATCCATGTTGCAACCAGCATGGCAACCACCAGTGATAAACCTAACAGCATGACCATCAGTTGTTGGGGTTTGGTGCGTGACACGGCATCCAGCAAGGTTGGATTTGCAGCGGTTGAATGTGCGGTGGTCGCAGTGTCTTCCATATTTTCACCAGTTATTTATGATGCGCAATTAGCTCATGTTGCGCATTATCGGCTCACCATTGAAATGTAGTACGAAGAAAAGCGGGGGATTTTTGGTTCTATTCAAGCCCTGATTGGGTAGCGTGACTGTTATCGTACACCCATCGTTAGAGGGAGGTAAATCATGAATGTTCCCAAAGTAGATAGTTTGCTGGCTGAAATGCGTGCCGCCATGGTGGCAGCCCAGGGTGGCGGGGCGGCTAAAGTTAGCGATTCCAACGTCAAAGGCGCTGGCGGGGTCGATTTTGCCAGCGTCCTGAAGTCTTCGCTGGACGGCGTGGCACAGGTGCAAAACCAGGCGGCCACGATGCAGCATGCCTTTGTGATGGGTGACGACAAGGTTAGCCTGAGCGACACCATGATTGCAATGCAAAAAGCCAATATTGCGTTGCAAACCACCGTACAGGTGCGGAATAAGGTGGTGGCAGCCTATAACGACATCATGAATATGCAGGTTTAGCTGTGCTGAAACGGCACTTTCAGTCTGCCGTTGTGCTCTCCAGGCTGGCGCGCATGCTTCTTTCCAGTGAGCGTATTGAAGCGCCTGCGCGATAGTTAAACGAAATATGCAACACATCACCCGTTCGGGCAGTAATGTCCTGCGCCAACGGCAGGACTAAATAGTCTATCAGCCAGTCTATGGTGGTGCCTTGTCGCTGCAGGACAGCCAATACATTCTTGGTGATAAAACGCAGCGCATTGACCGTGCAGTCCTGGGTTAATACCACGTTGCCATCCCATTGAATATCAAGCGTGTTGTGTTGCGATAAATCCAGCGTGCTATAAACCTGTGGTGCAGCGGGTTCGATACTGCCGGTCTGGATGATGTTTGGGCGCTGAAAAAGGATGATGGGCGCATAAAACCCATGAAAATTAAAATCTTGTTGCAGGGGCTGTACGGCCATGATGACGGCTTCAGGCATAAAAACCGGCAGCGGTCCGCCAAACTTGTGCAGGTATCGCTGTTTGAAATTTTCGATCATTTCAATTTGTTTTTCACGCAGCATCGCCACATGTATCATTTCGCAAATGACCACATCAACCGGCTCCGGCGGCAGATACTCAAAGGCATCGGCGTGGACCACTTCTACTTTATCCCCATCCGGGTTGAGGGCCAGAAAACGGCGTGACTCGGCGACCAGGTCTGGATTAAATTCAACGCACCAAACCTTGCTTGCCCTGGCAGCGGCAAAACATGACAGAACACCGGTACCGCCGCCGAGTTCCAGCACCTTTGCGCCGTCGAAAACAACTTGATCGATCGCCGCCTTGAAATTGCTCATGCGGTTGTCGTCTTTCAGCATATTGTGGTGATAGTGCAGCGGGATAAACTGGCCAAGGTAATGGGTATCTGCGGTGTCTTCCTGCAGGTTGGTGTGCTGTGCAGCATCTTGTGCTGACTGCCGGGTGGCTGTCTTGGTGGTCATTCGTGCAACCCCTTTATTTCGTTGTCAGGCAGGAGGACTGGCAAGTGCTAAATATATTATTTCCTGCCTATTTTAAACCTGGCATTTTACTTTGCATTTGTGCGACAAATCGCTGCAGCAACATGCCTGTCTGCCCATCAGGGTGGACAAATTCGCAACCGGCATGTTTGGTGACATGTCCGGCAGGGGAGGTGACATCAAACAGGTTTTTTACCTGTAGGGTCGCGGTTAACATGCCTATGCCGGGCAGGTCTATCTGGCAGTCCGGGTAAATTTCTCCCTCCTCCAGATGAACGCCAGTTTCCTTGCACACGAGGGCGATGCCTCCCACGCTAATATCCATGATGGTAACTTCATCCTGTTGTACGGGTTTGTCGGTTTTGGGCGGGATAACGCATTTCAGTGGAACATCAACAGGAATGAGCAGGCGGAAATATTCTCTTCGCTGTAA
>JANXWX010000095.1 GCA_025350915.1 Nitrosomonadales bacterium | reverse complement strand
AGTCCCACTTTGCCTGCATCGGATTAAGCGAGCTATTACTGAGTACTTCCAGCGGTTCTGCACCACTATCTACCAGCACCTTGTAGGAGAATGTGCGGGATTCACCTGCTATGATCGGATTGCCCGCAGGCCAACTGAAGGTTGTAACTTTTCCTACAGTTACTGCAGTTGGTGCAAGGCCTGTGACGCCAACAATACCGCCAGCATAACTAAGGTGTGTCGATAGGGTCAGGTCATCCCGTACGTTTAAATTGTACGCAGTGGGATCATTATTGATCAGTACGCCCGTATTGGTGGCGGTCACGGTCACTGTCACCGTATCTGCCGCATCGGCACTGGCCTGTGAGAATGCTTTGTTCAAGGTAATCCTTGGCTCCTGAATTCGCACATCCGCCTTGGTAAATGTCAACGTGACGGGAACATCGGGTCCGCTACTGGTATATTTCGTTGTGTATTTTGCCGTTACCACACTCGCAGGCCCGAAAGTTGATGCACCACCGTTTGAAACGATATTAGTATTGTTAGTATTAGCAGTATTTTCTACACGAGCAATAAAATTAACTGCTAAAGGATAAGTGGTTATTAATGCGCCATTGATAAGTGCTTGATCGCCAAAATTCCATTCCACATAGGTATCCCCATATACACAATGTGGCGCAAAAGTTCCACCAGGATAAAAATCAGTAATCGGTAGGGTTACAGAAGGCGCCTCTGCACAGTGCAAACTGGATGGCAAATCATCGCGTATTACAAAACTGCGTAGTTTTGCGATTGGCAGATCAACATGTAGTTCATACTTTATTTCTTCGCCGATTGAGACTGGCTGCACAGCGGGCCAAACGGTTGCACTATGATTGGGTTGCGAAAGCTGCAATATCTTTTTGGGTTGGATAGTGGGAACAAGCATCTGGATGGTCGCCGTGGTAGCCGCAGTCGTATAGACACGCGCTCCGCCTATGGTTCCACTGGCCGAGAGCAATACTGTCTGCGCTCCGGAGGGGCCGGAAAGGCTGTCATACGAAGACGTGACAGAGTTCACAAGCTGTTGCCCCGGTTGAACATCCTGATCAGGATCAACTCTATAGAACAAACTTACCGACGCACCCGGATTGATTTTCTGTAACGCTGTGCTGTTGGTATATGAAAACTCCAATTTCGCTGGCTTGCCACTTTTTACGACGTTGTCATAAAAGCTATCATTAAAGATTGTGCCTTCTGTATTTCCATCAGCACCGTCTATCAGACCATCACCATCATTATCAAATCCATCACTGCCAAAAGGCACAACATAAACAAGATCACTCGGATCAAGTACATCGATAACAATTACATCATAAGCGGGAGCACGTGTAACACCGCTTGCAGACGCGCCGTTGGTCACGGTAATTTTGTAAATATAATTATCGAAGGTATCGCCATTGTTTGCTAAAGGCACAAAGTTGCTGCAAGTTGGGCCAACACCATATAGCGTTTCATTACATACGGTTTTAACCACCGTTAGATTGGGCTCAGTCACTGTTAAGTTTACTGTTCGCGCAAAAGCTTGCGGATAACCAATTGTGCCTTGGCCGAGCAGGAAAATTTCCTCCAGCCCAGTTGAAGCGTTATTGAATACTGCTTCAAATGTTGAGTTAAGTACATTAGTGCTTAGAAGAGAATGTTGGTTAGGTGGTGCGCTGACATTAATCGGCGAGTTCAATAACCGATTGGTAATGTTCGCCCTGAACCATTCATCCTTTTGTGTAATGCGGTTGGCAATATTCCCAACAGGATTAAACTTCCAGTCTATCCAGTCTGTGTCCAGCGTATTCAGCGGCGGATTAGTTTGCGGTGTTATCGTAATATTGTTGATCTGTGACGTACTGGATGGCGAGGGTAAAGGTACGTTGTTTGAAATATAACCCTGCCCGCTTGGCACCTGATCTGTCACGGTAATGTTCTGAACCGCAATATAGGTGAATCCCGGTGTCTGGAAACCAAACCAGCCACCAGTATCTATATGGAAGGTGCACTCCTCACCAATTTGCACCAGGCTATCAACAACTGATGGATTCTCACTGCAATTACCCAGCAGCGTTTTACTCAGGTTAAAACCGATCACCCTGGCGCGAATAGCATCAAGGCTGTAGTTATTGGCACGATCAGTTTGTCCATCTGCCCTAACCGTAGGAGTTGGGAACCATAATGGAATCGGCACCGGTGTAGCGGGTGCTGCCGGATAACCAGTCAGCGTTATTTCACCCACCACATCGGCACGAAAACTTAAATCATCCGCTGTTATTCTCGCAGCATAATTCGGATCAGTTGGCCTGACCTTGATTACCTGAAAATCTAATGTCGTAGTAGAACCCGGCCCCATAGGATTGGGTAATGCACCACCCGGGACACAGCGATATACCGTGGGGTATTTACTCGGATCTGGTATTGCAGCCGGCAGAGTCCATACTTTCCATGGCGCAGGTTGCGACGGTGTACCGGAAACCGCGTAAGGCGCGCAACCTGATGGCGCAGACAGCACTTGCATGGTGCCACCAAAAGTAACAAACACGTTGTAATCACGCGCATCGTGACCACCATTATTTCTGACGACTACAGGCAGCGTTACCGGTTGTAACGGGTCATTGGTCAGGATAAAAACAGTTCCGCCGATATCGATATCCAGATCTTCAGGGAAAGCATTAAAGTTCTGATTAAAGGGTGATCCGACTACATTTTTAGCCGTGCCCAGATTACAGAAATCTTCATAGGTTGCAGTCAGGGTATTTGTTAATGTGGTCTGATTACTAGGGTCTGTACAGCAAGGTGTGCCCAATGGCGATTCTTGTTGCACGTCCAGATTGGCCACTTTGTCAAAACTGGCCGATTTAATTAACACAACACGGAATGTTATGACGGCCCGGTCACCGTGACGTAACATATTGAACTGTGTTGCATCATTTGCATTGACGACCGCAACCGGATGTGGAGCGGTACTAACAAGCGAAAATGCAGGTTGTGTGTTTGCCAGCGGCAGTAGCGGATTGGTTGTTGATAGCGGGAAAGTTCCGGCAACCGGGTTTGTCCAGACTACGGCGTTTACCATACCCGCATAGTTTCCATACCCGCCGGGATGTATTATTTGAAACGTAGGTGTAAATGTTGAATCAACAACATATTCGAGCGGTAAAACATCGCTCAATTTAATATTTTTAACCGCGCCATTGGAATTATTAATGATGGTTATCGTCATTAAACCTTTGCTTCCGACAGGCTGAGCTACATTCGTTCCTGTCAAATTGGCTGACACTGTTAACCCGGCCGGCGTAACCAACGTCCTTAAAGTGGCGCTCCCGCTTGGGGTAATGCCTGTTGATGTCGTGGTAATGCCACCTGCTGGCGGGTCAACTTCACAACCCCATTGCACATCGGAAACCGTATTTGTCTTGTTGGTAATACATGCGCCGTTGTTAATGACTTTACCAACCAGATAAAAGAAGTTGGAACCTTGCGCAGGTGCATCATAAATTGAATTATCAGGAATACTGAAGAGACCGTTTACAATGAAATTGTTAATCGTGTTGGTAGCAGCAACACAGGTTGTCCCTCCCGGTGCCACGCCGTTGTTATTTGCAATTGCTAACGCGGCTGCTTCCGTAGGACAGGCATAATTAGTCACCATACTACCGGGCTGCATCACATCATCGAAGCGCATGTCTTGCATCGCTGCCAGACCATTGTTCGTAACTTGAATGCGCCAGATGACGTCATCTCTATTCGTTCCAAACATTGGGTTGGTATAGGAAGTTTGGCCAGCATCAACGTTGCGCCCACTTTTTGTAATGACAGGCAAGGGTTCACGAAATGGCAGCGTATCCAAACCTGTGCTGACCGGGCTAGTAACAGCGCATACCGGATTCGTACTGTAACTCAGGCTTGCCCTAATTTGCCTCGCAGCGGTGATCAGGCCTTCCTGTGTAAGTGCTGAACTGCGTTTTACCGCTACAGTAATTATAAGCGTGTTGAATTTATTGATACCCGGCGCCCAGGCTAAAGAACTTAGCGCACTAAATTTTGATGTTGGCCAGGTTAAAAGCGAACCATTTGTACCACTCACATTCGGATAACTGCCGGCACCAAGAGATACACCATTTACTCTCATCGGTGTCGGTGCGGTCGGTTCAAAGGTCAGGCCGGAAGTACGCAAGTCTTCCACAACTGACATATTGATCATGTCAGCGCCGACATAAGGATTGCTTACGACTATTGTGACATAGCCATAGCCGCACAGCTCACACCAGCTAATGGTGGGGGTGAGATTATGTTGAATGAAGGGCGGGGGGGAATTCTTGATATCGCATGGCGCAGCAATCGCATTTCCAATTGGAAAAATTAGAATTAGAATAAGTGCAGCCATCACTTTTATCAGTTTTTTTATTGTGAATGCCATGCAATTACTCTGCTTCATGGTGACTTTTACTAACCTATTCAAATTTGATTTTTTACTCTTGCAATAATGAAACTAATAGTTGCGATCCAAATTACTACATTTCCTGCAAGAACATCGGCTAAACCGCTAATTATAACGAACATTTCAGGTTTGTTATATACAATTTTTACAACTTAACTTCGAAATCATTCATATTTTGCATGATTTCATTGCAATTTTGCGCATATTTTAACAGCCTAATAGTTTAACCGCCTAGCGGTTTAATAATTAAACGGCAATTTAATATTGATATATCAACTTCCAGTTCAATTTATGCCCAGCATAAAGATCCGTAAATTTTTCAAATGTTTTTGGGCTAATAAATATCTCAATAAAATAATTATTTAACTATGTATGGAATATTTATTTGTCATCGAACCCATATCAACTTGATGGACTAATCCCATGATGTAGACGCTAACAGTTTCATATTGTGAAGTCACTCTTGATCCGTATGAATGGCACGCTAATTGGACGAGCGGTTAGTTTGAAATTGTATTATTTAACCATCAAGAATGAACGGTAAACAGGAAATGATGAATGGCTAACAACACAATTCATGTTACGCATAACTGATCGTTATAAGATGCATTACACTGCATGTGCGAACAAGATAGAGAACCTGCAAGATGTTCAGGGTGGTGTCAAAACGACAAGGGAAATTGATCAACAGGCAATCTTTAGAAGAATACCTGTCGCCGTTACTATATGGTCAAATAGTTAAGCCTTGGATCAAGATGAAGGCAGGAAGTCGATTGGATATAGTATCGTTAATGAAGGAACGCCAACCTTGGCACCAAAATTAAAGCTCAGCACTCTTTCCACGACCTCTTTCGACAAGGCTGGCGATGCAAGGTCGGTAGACTTTACAGCACAAGCAGATACATGACCATCCGGCTCTATGCTGATACGCAACACCATTTTGCCGCGCAGGGTTGGATCATTTCGCAATTCACGGTTATAGATGCGATAAAGGGCTGCTTTGTATCGGTCGAATATAATTTGAATCTCTTCATCGGTGCGAGAAGGCCCAGCACCTTTGCTCAATGGACGGTCATCAGCAACACCAGCGCCAGCAGCACTCTCAACACGTGCAAATTTCACACCTGCACCTGTAATGCTTTGGCCTCCCCCACCGCTCCCTGCACCACTTCTGCTCAGGCTGGAGGTATTGATACCACCACTGCCACCAGTCGCCTGCGAGGTGATCATCGCGCGTGTAGATGCATCACCAGGAGCATACTTACCACCATTGCCCGATCCAGCACCGCTACCTGCATTTGAAACACGGGCTTGAGCACCGAGCTTGACTGGCGAATCATCATTCATCAAATCGGCAAAATTATTTTTAAATGCGAGCACACCTTTGGTTTGTGCGACTTCACGCGCCTTTTGAGCCTCAGCCGTAACTGGCTTGGCTTCTTTGGACGGCACAGAGGCATCCTTTCTCTCTACTGCTTGTTCTTGCTTCTTCTCTATTTTAAGCTCTTCCTGCTTTCTCTTGATCATCTGGGCAATGTGCTCAGGCACAACAATTTCCTTATATTTGGGTTCTGGTTGCTTCAACAATGGGAGAACCCAGGAAATCAGAAGAGAAAAGATAAAAACAAAAAACAGTATCTTGCGGAATCGCTTTTCGTCTTCACCTTGCCTTGTCCAAGGCATAACCATAGGATGGTACGGGATATCGTTTGCGTGGCGTACCAAGGTATATTCGCTTTTCTCGCGCTCGGTAGCTTCAGCCAACTCATCAAGTTCATCTTGGAGAAGAAAAGCTGCAACAGACTCTTTCTTGATTGAATCCAGTAAAGCAGTACGCGACTGATCAATGACGGATATTTTTTTCTCGAACTCCGCAACAACAATACGCACCCGCTGCAATTGCTGGTCAGGGTTATATCCTGTTGTTTCACTGCCCCAGAAAAGATCGGAGGCACCCATCGCGTTCAATTTATCCAAAGAGGAACAAATGTCACTCAACAATTGGTACTGT
Source organism: Nitrosomonadales bacterium (assembly GCA_025350915.1). Lineage (GTDB taxonomy): Bacteria > Pseudomonadota > Gammaproteobacteria > Burkholderiales > Gallionellaceae > 39-52-133. The sequence goes on along the minus strand of JANXWX010000095.1, from coordinate 6,839 downwards.
TGCCGTTGTTTATCATGACTCGAAAGTTCATCGTCAAGAACACGTACATCCTTCTCCAGGCCAGCGATTATTTCGTTGACCTTGGTTAAGCGTCCATTCAGGGACTGTACTCGTTGTGCAATAGGTGTACTCACAGAATCCCGTTATTTTTGATTTTCTTTTTGATTAACTGCAAGCGATATCTTGTCAAAGCCCGCACTACTGGAAGTTGACATCAGTTTCTTAAGGATTTTAAAAGGCACGCCACGATCAGCCAGGATGGTCACCTCACCACTTTCAGAAACCCCTTTGTCACCTTGTTGTGCTGCCAGATCCTTTATACGCAACATCTCCTGTCGAACCGGCTCAATGGAATCCTGCTTGCTTTCCAAAACGTCAGCGATTGTGGCTACGGCAACACCTTGAACCATAACCTCTGTATTGCTAACTATCATCACAACAGATCTTCTGGGCGCAGTCTCAACAACAGATTCGGGAATTTTGACTGTTTTGGGCGTATCAAGAGACACGCCACCGCCCTGATTGACAATGAGATAGAGCACCAATACAGTAAAAATATCCATCAGCGAAGTAAGCATCATGCCCGTAGAACCACCTTTGCGCTTACTACGAGACATACGCTTTTTCCGGCGCGAATCGGTCATGGTGCATCACCAATAGAAACTTGAGGGAACAAAACAACCTTTCTTGGTTTATCTATGCCAGGCGTATAAATCTCGGCACCCTTCACCGCATCCATAACGGCAATCAATGATTCATACTCGATGTCTGGCTCCATTAATACTGAAACATCTTCCTTGTCTTGATTTTCATTTTTTATCTGCAAAAGGCTTGCGGACAATTTCTTATAATCATATTTATTATTTAAAACCGGAATCGTCTCAATCACACTTTTCCCATTGCTGATTTGTAATGAGCTTTTCCTGACAATGACCTCAACAACCAGGGGTGGTTTCAGTGGTGCAGCGCCACTACCTGCTTGAGCAGGAAGATTCAATTCCTGAATGGTGATTTGCGTAAAAACGGCAGTAAGCAAGAGAAACGAGATCAACACCACCATCACATTGATCAGGGTGGTCAGCTCTAGTTCCGTTTCTTTATGTTCACGCCTTTTCGCCATGATCCGCTGCCTGTTGTGGTCGTATTTGAGCGAATGAAATAATATTCAACGTCTTTAGCGATGCCATTTCAAGGCTATCAATAATGTTACCGGCCTTGGTAGTCAGGAATAAACTCACCACCAGCAACGGTATCGCAACAATCAAACCAAAAGCGGTACAGTTCATCGCTTCCGAAATACTTGCTGAAAGCAAGGCCGCTTTTTCTGAGGCGGCTGCATTTGCAACTGCCTGAAACGCTTGAATCAACCCGATAATGGTTCCCAACAAACCCAGCAAGGTTGACAGGTTTGCAAAAAGCGAAATGTAAGCGGTACGCTTTTCAAGCTGGGGAATGATCGCCATCATTTCTTCTTCCATCACAATTTCGATATCTTCCCTGCGTCGTACAGAACCCTGCCGCTCCAATCCCATCATCAATAATTGGCTGACGGTAGATTTGGATTTGTCGTTGCGTGTCAAATCCCGTGCTTTGTCGAAATCGCCTTTATAAAGCACCGGATGCAATTGATCCCACATTTTGCGATTTGCTTTTTCCACTATTGAGAGTTTCCAGAATCGCTCAATACCTATCGCAAAACCAGTAGAACCAACCAGCAATATCGGATACATCCAGAATCCGCCATCATGGAAGAAATTTGCTATCGTATTTATAAAGCCCATTATTTAGCTCCTGCTTAAAATATATTAAAAATATTGCTTAATTTGCATTGCCCAGTTTATAAAATTCCAGTTCACGCATAAAAACAGTTTTATCAACTGGAGTCAAACTATCATTCAGCAAATTTGAATTAAGTTTGTTTTCCTGGCCAATTTCAGAGCTCTTCCACGGCACAATCACCAGCGACTTGGGTGTTTCATTATTACCTACAATCGACATGCCGGATACTTCCTTGGCGTCAGCTTCAGTATTTTTGACTTTGTCAGCGGCTATCGCAAACGACCCCGACAGACATAACAAAATTGCAATTTTGATAAAAAATTTATCCATTATCACTCCTATTTCCCAGTCCTTTTTTGCAGGTCCGCAATCCAGATTTTAACTGTTTTATCATCCTGTACCACGTTACTATAAAACACATAATGTTTTAATGCGCACTCATAATCTTTTGTATAAAGGTCACAGAGTATGCCTAAATTTTTATGGACCAGCCTGAAATTTGGATATTTATCCAGAATTCTCTCATAGGCCTGGCGCGCTTCAGTAAACCTCCCTGTCTTTCTATACAGCAAGGCTAACTCATTATTTGCCACAGGATTATCGGGTTCTGCGTTGAGTGCCTGTTTCAGGCTCTCTTCAGCCGGTTTCAATTTATCAACTTTCTCATAGGCAAGTGCAAGATTGATACTTGGCACTGGCGTGTTGGGAACCTCTTTTACTACTTTACCCAGCAATTCAATACCCTTGCCATATTCTTCAGCCTTGATGTGTGCCATGGCTGCATCAAATTCAGAACGCACCGCAGAAGTAATGACATCAGCCTGTACACTAACCGGCTTGTTGGTTGAAGCTTCTTCTTTTTTTGCCTTAACTGCAACAGGCGTTGCACAGCCATAAAGTACCCCGGATATCAACATAACCATCACTGTACTTTGCCACAGGTTAACCTTGCTACAACATACCGGATTGCGATGTGTCATGATCACTTTTTCCTTGCTTTTTTGGCGTGTTCTCATTTTGTCGTCACCGCTGCTTTACTTTTTTTTGGCTTTACAGCTTTCTTCGCAGGCGCTGGATTTGGTGCAATGACAGGCTGAATTACTTGGGCAGGTACTTCGACCGCAGGATTAGACAATACAGGTTCAGGCTCAGCTGCTTTTTGCACAGGGACAGGGGCAGGTTCAACTTTTACCAGTATCGGCGCTGGATTGGTCAATTCAGCATAGTTGGTATTGTCGATTTTCTGCACATATCCGCTGCTCTCTTCATATTTTGCATAACGAGCCGGAACAAGTTTCGCCAGCTTTCCAAAACTTTTTTCTATCCATGAGCTGAATATACCCAATGATAGCAGCTCCAGATTTTTCTCATGAATCTGGATCGCTTTTTCTTCGAAAGGAAATGCCTGATCTTCCAGCGCGAGCTCGTATTGTTCTTTTTCAAGTGCGTTCAGATCATCCGGGCGCTCCGATTCCAGCAATGCCCGGTTAAAATTGTAGTACATCTCCGCAATGTAGAATGTCGATGCCGATGTGACATCACCTACCTCGTAACTGAGCAGCTTCTCATAGGCATCTTTGGCAGCTTTCATAGCCAATTTTTTCTTTTTCAGATTCTTGTCAAACGGTTTGACCAGCTTGATAGCTACAAATTCATCAAACAATGGCTCAGTCAACACCAGTGATGCCATCGCACCCAAATAGCGTGTCCTATCGGTGCGTTCGCTTCCTGCACGCGCGTCAGCCGCGGCAATTTGCTTCAGTTCTTCATAATAAGCCGGCATGTCTTTGCGCAACTTCAACACATCGGCAATCTTGTTACGTGTTTCCAGTGCGGGCTCCAGTGGCTTGGGGAAATAACTTACGTAGCGCCGGTAAACCTGCATGGCTTTGTCGGTATCTTTTGCATCAACATACAAGTCAGCAGCCAACTGCAAAGCCTCGCGCCGCACGGCAACATCCTGTGTCTCCGTTTCGATACGCTCATACTCGGCTGCAGCCTGTGCGAGCTTGCCGGCTTCTTTATAAACATAAGCAATTTTTTTAGTTACTTCAGGTTGCAGCTTATTTCCCGGATAGTTAGTGCGGAATGCAGCCAAGACATCTGCTGCCTGGTCCCAATCCTTCAATTGCATTAATGCAGAGGCCCCATCGTAATCAGCTGAAACACGTATCTTTGAAGTAGGCGCAGCTTTGGAAACCCTGAGGAAATGTTCGGCGGCAGTTTTGAAGTTTGACAACTTGCTCGCCTGCTCGCCCTGCTTGTAAATCGATGCAGCCAGGTTTTCAATGACGTCAGGACGTGTCTTGTCACTTTCAGGCGTTAGCTGCAATACATTCAAATATCCCTCTTCCGCATCCTTATAACTTGTCAGTTCAAAGGATGCGTGTGCGATGACAAGCCAGGTAGTGCGTTTAATAGATTCTGCAGCGGCCGGGAAGTTATTCAGCAACTTGCGTCCTGTTTTAACCGCCAAGGCATAGTCTTTCATTGCGTAGAGATCATCAACTGCGGCACCCATTACCAATGCAGCCTTTTCATGCTGGGGGTATGTGTCGGCAAATTTAAGCGAACTGCGAATGACCTCTCGTTTAACTTTATCTTTTTCATCTGGCCCCACTATTGCCAGATTTTCACGATAGGCATAAACCGCGTTGTAACCGGCAGCTGCAGATTTTTCATGGTACGGGTAATCATAGGCAGTATGTTCATACTCGACCGCAGCCTGTGCATAGGACTTATTCTCCAATAACAGTTCTGCCATCTGGAAATTGATTGCCGGAGATTCAGGCTCTTTCGGGAATGAGGCAAGAAAATCACGGTACCATTTCAACGCTTCCTGGAAATTCTCGGCTTTATTCTTCTCAAACCTTTTTTCCTGATACAGGGAGTGATAGAAGTTTGCCAGCTCCTTTAAACTGGTTTTGACATACCCAATGACTTCAGGGAATTTCTTAACATCATAATATTTCCAGTATTCCGATTTCAATCCATAGCTGACGACAAATTCTTTGTTTGCATCAATCACCAGTTTAGGGAAACCGCCCTTCTTGTATATCTCTATCACCCGCGTATCAAAATGCGGCGCGACTTTATGATGGGGATTGCTTTTAACAAATGATCTGTAGGTCGTGGCGGCATCGCTGTAGCGGAGCTTATCCAGGTAATATTCAGCCAGATTGCTGTAAATATTCACCTCGTAAGCACGTTTGCCATTCTTTTTGAAATAGTCCACGACAGCATCTGAACCGCCCAGATTGGAAAAAGCCAGGCTAATAACGCGATAAGTATCCTCTACCCTTTTGCCATCAAAAGTATCCTTGGGATGTTCAAAGTCATAGCCCATCTTGATCTTGTAATCGAGTAATGCGATAAATCTGCGCAGAGAATCTTCATACAACTCCTGTTTGTAGAAGGTCCAACCGAGTTTATACAATGCCAATTCATAATAGGATGAGCCCGGACCAATATCTACGATGGACTTAAACGCATCTTCAGCATCGAGAAATTTTTTACGTGTAAAGAAATACTCGCCCCTTCTGAATTGAATCTCATCGAAATAGCGGGATTTCGGATAGTCTTTGGCTATCTTGTCCATGATTTTCATGGCTTCTTCAACTTGACCGATCTCTTCGTAGGCACGGGAGAGTTGATATAAAACCTGATCATTCCGGTCGTAGTTCGGATATTTGGCCAATAATTTTTTATACAGCACGATTGCCTCAAGCGTGCCTGCTGATTGCAAATCAGCAGGCGCACCATCCGGTGTGGCAATTGCGCCTGCAGCCACTTTTGATTTAATTGGAACAGTCTGCGTAGTGCGCTTCTCAAAATCCTGACCTGATTCTTTTCCCTGTCCTTTACCCTTCTTCTTTTTGCCACCTTTGGCTACAACGACAGGGCTGCTTTCAGCCACCACTTCTGCTGCGGGTAAAGCAGGAATTTTTGGCACCTCAAAAGTTGCAGATCGGTCAATTTTTTTGGCGTCATGTTCCCCAAGGCCAACAAACCCGCCACGCGCGCGCTGTTCCCGCTCGACATGATCTGCTCGACCATGGTGCTTCCGGCGCGGCTGACTTTTCCGGCGTCGACCTTCGGGACGAGCTTCTCGGCGATCGTGTCGATCCCGCCGATCCCGGTGCCGAGGATCGCGCCCGTGTCCCAGTCGACTGCGTCCGAGTCGGCGGGAATCCTCGCGAGCCCGGCGTCGGTCCAGGCGTCGATCGCCGCGATCGCCGCGTAGACCATGTTCGTGTTCATGGCGAGGAGCTCTTCCTCGGAGAGATACCTCGCCTGGATCGCCTCGACGTTCTCCGGGATCCCGCCGACCTGGCACGCGAACTTCGCGTCCGCGAGGTGCTGGTGGAACTTGATCCCGCTCTTGCCTTCCCGGAGAGCCGCCGCGAACGCGTCCTTCCCGTGAGCGTTCGGGGCGAGGACGCCGACACCCGTGACGACGACCCTCCCGCTACGCGCGGTCACGAGGCACCCCCATTCCACCGACGGTCGATCGCGCGACGGGAGTCCCGTCCGCGAGCGTGAGCACGATCTTCGACTTGAGCTTCCGCCGGCGCCAGTAGATCTTCTCCGCCTCGATCCTGACCTTCTCCCCCGGACGGACGACGCGCTCGAACTCGACCTCCGACTCGGTCAGCAGCGTGACGTGTTTCGCCACGTCCTCGCGCGACACCTCGAGCCCGAGGAGGTAGAGGCCCATGGCGACGACGCCCGTCTGGCACATGGTCTCGAGGAGGATCACGCCCGGCGTCACCGGGTCGCCCGGAAAGTGGCCGGCGTAGAAGGTCTCGTCGGCACGGAAGGTGTACTCGCCGACGGCGCGCTCGGGGTCGATCGAGACGATCCGGTCGATGAAGCGGAACGGGCGCTTCTGCGGGATCAGCTCGAGGACCTCCTCCTTCGTGAGCACCATTCAGCCGCTCCGGTCCATGATCCCGCCGACGGACTTCGCCGAGCGCGCCGGGTAGTCCGGGTAAGCGATCCCGAGGAACATGCCGACCTTCGCGTCCTTGATCGTGTAGATCTGCTCTCCGTCGACGAGG
>JANXWX010000093.1 GCA_025350915.1 Nitrosomonadales bacterium | reverse complement strand
CCAGCGACATTCCCTTCCTCGTGCTTCATATCGGGCATGCTTGCCATCATTTCTGCATGCATCAATTGTTCTTCGCGGGTGCCGATGGTAAATTCGTGCTTGATCTTGCCGGTATTCGTTACCACAAAGCGGACTGTTTCTCCTGGCTTGGCCTTAAGATCTTTCTTGTCATAGCGCATCGTATCTAGCGCAGCTATTTTGATAGTGCGGTTGGCTTTTTCCAGCTTGCCGGGCTGTCCCGCCGCGGATTCCAAGGAGCCATGATCGTGACCCGCACTTGCATTTACCTGCTGCCTTTCATGTTCGTGATGTTCTGCATTAGCCCGCACGGCAGACATCGGCAAACCGAGGGCAATAAAACATATACACATTAGCGACTGATTTTTCATGAATTGGATCATTTCCTTTTAAAATTGAAATCAGCCTTGTCTCCAACATTGAAGCAGCCAGAGACAAGGTAAATACTTTTCCTAGAACGTCACTTTCCCATAGGCAGTCGCGTATGCGGCACCGTCCCTGAGTTTCTTGTAGCTGATTTGTGGATACCAGGCGCCCGTAGTGGCGGGGGTGGTAAAGATGATGTCAAAACGCTGGCCCGCTGAAACATCAAGGCTGGTCACGGTTTGCGCCGTGGGCAATGCGCGGCCGTCCTCGGTGTAGGCGGTAAACGTCTTGGCAGCGCCAGCGGCATCCCTGATTTCGAACGTTCCACCTACCGAATGCAAGCCGATCAGACGCAATGCAACTTTCTTGTTTACCGCCGCAGCGAGCGAGACTGCCGGTGCCGCCGTGGTTTTACCCTCGGCGCCGGTGATCAGAAAATACTTAGGGTTGTAGTCGGCAAAAACCGTAGAATCGCCCGTTGCTGTGTGGTAAGCCGGATCGACCGTGCTGAACAGATAGGTTTGCACGTAGTCATATGTGGTGGCGGCACTCGCTGTAATCTGGTTTAAAAAGTTGCCGCTGGCATCTTTGGGCCGCACGATCAGCGCGCCGTACATGCCCATTTCCAGATGCTTCACCGTGTGCACGTGGCAGTGGTACATGTAGCTGCCGTACATATTGCCGGCCGGGGTGAAGGTGTAGGTGTCGCCTGTAACCGGTGCACCGGTTTCCGGTACGCCATCCTCTGCAGTGGCAACGTCTGCACCGTGCAGGTGGATGGTATGGCCGTTGTAGGGCGCAGCTTCCTGCGGCGTCATGCCGTTTATGTTCAGGGTCAGGTTTAGCGTATCGCCTACTCCCACCTCGATAGGCGCGCCGGGAAGTGCCCCGGTACACATTCCGCCAGCCGGGCCAAAGACCCAGAAGGTAACACTGGCACCATCGCTCATGGTTTTGTTGATGCTGGCCACACATTTGCTGAGATTGATGGTCGCCGCATTGGCGGTACCGAAAGCGAGCAGCGCAACGGCAACAGCAAATTTTTTCGTATCGTTAAAATTCATAATGTTCTCCTCAGGTCTGTTGTTAGCGCATTTTGATCATGGTGACGATGCCGTTCAGGTAGACGCCATTGGCAGTCTCCATCTGGGCGATGTGGTTGTGCATCGGATAGTCGCCCGGCTGGTTGAGGTAATAAAGCACGTCGGCTGTTCCCAGCGGCGGGATGTTGATCACGTCCAGCTCCCTGTAAGGAGAGCTCTGCCGCACGCCGTTTAGCGTCAAGACCTGAATGTGATTGCCATGAAAATGCAGAGAATTTGCAAACTGGCCCGGATTGACGATACGCACCAGTGCTGTTTGTCCCACTGTGCCGTCGATGGTGGTGTCAGCGGCCATCATGCCGTCTGAACCACCGCGCCCGTTGATCAGAAAGTAATTGGGCTTGTAGGTTGCAGTAGCGACCGCGCCGCCTGCCCCGGCCACATCATTCCAGCGCGTCTTGTCCATCTCGCTCACTATCCAGGTGCGCTGGAAAGTGTAGGCAGGCCCATTGGTCCACGCCTTGCTGCTGCCATCTGCAGGGCCGACGATGAGCGCGCCGTACATGCCCATTTCGCGGTTGATGTTGTTGTTCAAGGTGTCGTAGTAGAGGTAAGTTCCGGCAGTGGATGCCGTAAACGAATACGCGCGGGATAGGCCAGCCGCGATCGCGGTGGTGTCGGTGGTCACTCCCTTGATCAGGAAGTTGTGACTAAGGGTGTGGTTGTTGACCACCGTGATATTGACGGTATCACCCTCGTTGACGGTGAGTGCCGGGCCGGGAATTTTTGGGGTGCCCGGTACGTCGGTGTAGCTCCAGCCCGGTATGGTTGCCCCACCCGTGCCATTGACGGTGAGGTTGCCGGACGTAATGTACAGGGTATAACTGCGGGTTGCAGCCTGGGCTGCCCCCGTCAGCACAAGTGTAGCCAACATGAACAGCAGGCTTGTGTAAAAATTTTTATTCATTATTTTCTCCTCCGTTGTTAGTAAAATGATATTTAGTTATCAAAACAAACTGCAAGAACAGATAAAACAAACAACTATTTTAAACAACTGCACCGGCACAACCTTGCGTGAAAAAACAAACTGGCAACAGACACGCAAGGTTGTTTCAATACCAACGATCCTGCTACATGCACTTCATCTTAAGCAGGACGTGATGTTCATCCATCATCTGTTCCATGACCTGCTGCATCAGCTTCTGGTGCTCGTCCATCCACTCTTCATGCTGCTGCATGGCCATGCCTTTTTGCGGGCTCATGCTGCGCATTTTCTCCATGGTCTCCGCCATCATTTTCATATGCTGCTCCATCAGTTTCTGGCGTTCCGTTGTTTGCGCAGCTTCAGCGGCTTTCAGCTTCTGTTTCGATTCCTGTATGCGCTTGATCAGCATCTGCTGGTTGGCGTCGGGTCCGGCAAAAACGGTTGAATGAAAACCCAGCACCATCCCCAGCATAGAAATAACAATAATTTTGTTCATGACTGTCTCCTTAAGTTAAGTTGCAAAAATTAAATTTAAATGCTGCGGCACCCTGCAAAGTGCCGCAGCATTTTTACTTCGTCAGCGGCACAGGCGGCTGCGCCTCCTGGCGATTTTTCATCTGCTGCTCCATCATCATCTGCATCATGTCCATGCGCTTTTCCATCATTTGCATGCGACCCATCATGGCATCCGGTGACATGCCCGCACCACCGCCAGGACCACCCATCATGCCCATGCCGCCACCCATCATTCCTTCCTTCATGCCGTCTTTCATCATCGGGCAGTCCATCATGCCGCCTGCCATTCCGCCCATCATGCCCTTGTTCGCCATCATGTTTTCCTGCATGGTTTGCATATGCTCCTGCAGCAATTTCTGGCGTTCCTTTGTATCTTTGGTTTTGGCAATGCGCTCAAGCTGGCTTTGCATCTTCTTCACGTTATCCTGCATTTTCTGCACGGCCTTGCCCGTGTCCGGTACTGGCGCTTTTACGGCGGGTGCCTGGTCGGGGTGATGCTCATCCACTGCCAGTGCATTCGACGATGCAAAAACCAGTGCGCATGCAGCAGTAATCAACAGTTTGTTCATGGAACTCTCCTTTTGATTGGTTAAAAACAATTGAATGTGCAATAGCGAACGCCGCCTGTCCCGGCAATGGGCAGGCGGTTTCAAAAGACCGGCAGGTTTAAATCAGTAAACGGCGAGTGCGCAGAAAGCGGTTTGGAGGGGGATGCGTTTGCTGGGAGAGGGTGTGGCTTGTTGCGATACTGAAAACTGGTTCAGGGAAAATTACGCGATGTGAAGCTATGAGTAGAGGTTGTGCTGTGCTCCTCATCAGGGCTACAGCAGGAGCCGGAACAAGGTCGGCACTCTTCAGTTCGGTGCAGTGTTCATGTTCAGTTGTTGTGTCGTGATGATCATGTGCTGCCACCTGATCATCATGATGTTCATCGTGTGCAGCAATGCCTGATAAATGTTCATGCCCGACTTGCAACTGGGGCTGACAACAGGTCTGGAAAAACATACCCGCCCAATACACCAGCCACACCAGCATAACGAACGTAACAACCCCCTTCTTACGCAACCCTGCGGGCTGTGTTCCAGATTTATCGGGGGCTTTATTTATGGCTAGCACCCTTACTTTGTAGCACGATGAAATATCCACTGTCAACTCATAGCGAAGAAATTTCGGAAATTTCTAAATTTAAAGCCGTTTACGAGCATGCATTTACTGTTAAGGAAGTGCTGAACAAGTATCCGCACAAAGCGGAAATTGATCCAGCGTGTCTGAATGTTTAAAGAATTGATTCAATTTCATCGCTATTTCAACCCCGGCAGGCTTTATGCCGGGGTTTTCCCCTTCATTTTACTCACGCTGGACGCACCTGTCCTGTCAGCGGCATTCCCCATTTGTTGAGATTGATCAACGCCAGTAATGCAAATGCACGATTGGCATTTTTGGCCAACCCGCGATAGCGAACGTTGGCGAATCCGTAAAGTGTCTTGAACGGACGGAATGGATGTTCGACGATGGCGCGCACCTGTGATTTTCTGCGGTTGGTTGCTTTGTCTGCATCGGTCAGCGGATTGCTCCGGCTCGCTCGCTTGTTGGTGAAGTCTCGCGCCTTGGGTGCACACTGCTTGAGTACTTCCTTCTGGCCAATGTAGGCGCTGTCTCCATAGAGGCGAGTTTCATTGCCATGCAACAGATTGGGTAGCTCCTGGCTGTCATTCACGTTGGCTGGCGTCACGCTTGCACTGAGGGCGAGCCCTGTTTGACTGTCTACGCCGATATGCACCTTCATGCCGACGTGCCACTGATTACCTTTCTTGGTCTGGTGCATCTCGGGGCCGCGGGCGTTGCCTGCGTTCTTGGTCGAGCTGGGGGCGGCAATGATGGTGGCATCGACGATGGTGCCGCCAGAAAGTTTCATGCCATTTGCCAGCAGCATTTCGCCTACCTTGCAAAATAGCGCGGCTCCCAACTGGTTCTCTTCAAGCAGGTGACGGAAGCCCAAAAGGCTGGTCGCATCCGGCACGCGTTCGCGTCCTAAATCGATCCGGCAAAATGCGCGGAAAGCCGGAATATCGTACAGCGCATCTTCGCATGCCTCATCGGCCAGATTGAACCAGTTGGCAATGAAGTACATCCGCAGCATGCGTTCCAGTCCAATGGGTGGCCGTCCATTCCCAGCCTTGGGATAATAGGGATCAATCACTGAACAGAATTCCATCCATGGCACCAGCTTGTCCATCTTCGCAAGAAATTCCGCCTTGCGAGTCTTCTTGCCGTGCGATTCAAATCCGCTCACTGCCAGTGTCATTTGTTTCATTAAAGTTTCCTTTGTATAGGCTACGTACTTAACGCACATCACCTGCTTCTGGTAGACTTGTCCAGTGTTTACTTAGTCTTACTGTGTCATAAAAATAAAATATAAGGCATAATATGTCGGTCAATTTCCATTGCTGGAGGACGGATGGATGCATATACAGAATTCGAGCATTACCTAACGTACCTGGCTCAGGGGCCTGGCCATGTGGATCGGCACGCGGGACTCAGCGGTTACTGCGCTGGCCTGATGTTGCCCCTGTCACGCAAGAGCGTGGAGCCCATGGCTGCCCGTATCGATCCACTGCACGCCAGTGCCAAGCACCAATCCATGCATCACTTTGTCGCCCAATCCCAGTGGAGTGATAAACAAATGCTGCGCCGTGTGGCGCAGTGGGTTGTGCCGCATACTGCAGTACTGTTAGGGTGGGTTTACGGCACAGGAAAGGTCACAACCAAGGATAGAGTTCTAGCTCATGAGTATGAATTGATTGCAGCCAAGATGGATAGTAAAAAAATTGTCCCTATCCTTTGGGGCAACATGCTGGATGAAGAAAAAAAGAAGAAAGCAGAAGGTTTTGCGCAGAACTGGATTGCTAAACATAGAAAGCCTAAAAATATGGATTTCAGCTCAACATTTAACGGCCTGGAAGAACAGTTTGGAAAATAGTTCTTTGGAAATTAACTGGATTTTGTAAAATGATGTTGTGACAAGTTTATTGTTCAAATTTTAAGGAGTTCATGATTATGAAAATTGCATGTTATGTTTTGGCAATTGTATTGGGATTGTTGTCTTTTGGAGTGCAGGCAGAAGAAG
>JANXWX010000082.1 GCA_025350915.1 Nitrosomonadales bacterium | reverse complement strand
GGGTTTGTATCGAGCTTTTGTTGATAAGGATGCGATGCTGGCTGAAATTAACCCGCTGGTATTGACAGCAGACCGGCACGTGATAGCGCTCGATGCAAAAATAAACTTTGATAGCAATGCCCTGTATCGGCATCCTGAAATCGTTGCGTTTCGCGATCTGGATGAGGAAGATCCTGCCGAAGTGGAGGCTTCAAAGTTTGATCTCAGTTATATATCGCTCGACGGCAATATCGGCTGTCTGGTGAATGGTGCCGGACTGGCGATGGCCACGATGGATATTATCAAGCTGTACGGCGGTGCACCTGCAAACTTCCTCGATGTGGGCGGTGGTGCGACCAAGGAAAAAGTAACCGAGGCATTCAAGCTCATGCTTAAAAATCGAAAGCTGAATGCAATCCTGGTGAATATCTTCGGCGGTATTATGAAATGCGACGTGATCGCCGAAGGCGTGGTTGCGGCGGCGCGCGAGGTGCACCTCAAGGTGCCGTTGGTCGTGCGACTGGAGGGAACCAATGTTGATCTGGGCAAGAAAATATTGGCGGGTTCTGGCTTGGCAATTATTGCGGCAAGCGATATGGCTGATGCCGCGCAAAAAGTGGTTGCCGCTGCAAAGGGGAAAAACTAATGGGTATCCTGATCAATAAGAACACCAGAGTGATGACACAGGGCATGACCGGTAAGGTCGGGCAGTTTCATACACTGCACAGTAAAAATTATGCCAATGGCGCGAATTGCTTTGTTGCGGGAGTCACGCCGGGCAAGGCCGGGCAAAGTTACGAAGGTATTCCGGTCTACAACAGCGTGGCCGAGGCCAAAGCGCAAACCGGTGCAACGGTGTCGGTGATTTATGTTCCGCCACCCTATGCCGCTGCTGCAATAGACGAGGCGGTGGAGGCGGGGCTTGAGCTGGTGATTTGCATCACCGAGGGTATTCCCGTGCATGACATGATACGCACGCGCTACAAGATGCATGGCAGCTCTACAATTTTAGTCGGGCCAAACTGTCCCGGCCTGATCACGCCGGATGAAATCAAGATAGGCATCATGCCAGGCCATATACACCGCAAGGGCCGCATCGGCGTGGTGTCGCGCTCGGGCACGCTGACTTACGAGGCGGTGTGGCAGTTGTCCGAGTTGGGCATGGGGCAATCTTCCTGTGTCGGTATTGGCGGTGATCCTATCAACGGCTTGAAGCATTTGGATGTGATGAAGCTGTTCAATGATGATCCGGAAACCGATGCGGTTGTAATGGTCGGTGAAATTGGCGGCAACGACGAGGAGGAGTGCGCGCGCTGGATCAAGGCAAACATGAAGAAACCGGTAGTCGGCTTTATTGCCGGTATCACCGCGCCACCCGGCAAACGTATGGGGCATGCCGGTGCGATCATTTCTGGCGGCCAGGGCGGAGCAGAAGACAAGCTGGCGGTGATGGAAGAGTGCGGCATACATATCACCCGCAACCCTGCTGAAATGGGCAAAGTCATGAAAAATATTCTAAAAAAATAAGGTAAGTATGCGACATTTTAAATTTTCGTTTGTATTCACTTTTATCGGCATTGCGTTAGCGGCCTGGTGGGGTTTTAGCCGTGGTGGTACAGCGGGAGCGCTTCAGGCTGTCGGCATTGCCGCGATACTCTGCATTATGGAAATCTCGCTCTCTTTCGATAATGCGATTGTTAATGCCTCAATACTTAAAACCTGGAATAAATTCTGGCAGGATATATTTCTGACGATAGGCATGGTGATTGCCGTATTTGGCATGCGCTTGCTGTTCCCGTTGCTGATTGTTGCATTTGCCGCCGATATCGGTTTGTCCGAAGTGTGGACCATGGGTCTGGAAAATCCCGATGAATACGCGCGCCATCTGACCGACCATCATGCTGAAGTCGCTGCTTTTGGCGGAATGTTTTTGTTGCTGGTTTTTCTGAATTTTTTGCTGGATGAGAAAAAAGATTTGCACTGGCTGGGACACATAGAGGAAAAAATAGCGTCATTCGGCAAGGTTGCCTCCATTGCGGTCATGATTGCGATTGGGGTGCTGCTGTCCAGCCTGACGATGGTGGAGGAGAGCAGACAACTGGCGGTACTGGTCGCGGGGCTGTGGGGCGTGCTGACCTACGTCGTGGTCGATGTGGTCAGCAGCATTCTGGAAATGGAAGAAGAAGACCCCAAGGTTGGCGATATGATCAAACGCGGTGGAGTGGGTGGTTTTCTTTACTTGGAAGTGCTGGATGCGTCGTTTTCATTCGACGGAGTCATCGGTGCGCTGGCCATTACCAAGGACATTGTTATTATTATGATAGGTCTTGCGATCGGTGCGATGTTTGTACGTTCCATGACGGTATATCTGGTTCGCAAGGGTACGCTGGATAAATTCGTCTTTCTTGAGCATGGTGCGCATTATGCGATTGGAATTCTTGCGTTGATTATGCTGGCAAGCATGAAATTCCACATTCCCGAGCTGTTTACCGGATTGATTGGAGTAGCCTTTATTCTGGCTGCGTTCTGGTCATCAGTGCTTTACAAACGTAAACATAGGATAATTCCCCATTAAAACGGCCCATTGAGTGTGTTTTTTTGCCTTGCGGTGAAAATGGGTCGGCGGGTAGGTTTATTGGATAATTTGCAATAAATCAAGCAGCTTATGGCTTGAAGTTGAAAAATGTTTTAGTATTCGTTCGTAACCTTCATCTAAAGAAGCCATAGGACGTGATAAATATCAAAAAAATATCGATTTTTAAAGCAGACTGGTTTGTAGGTCTGCTGATCGTATTGTTTTTCTGGTTCAGTTCAAACACTGATTTAATGCAGAGCCTCGAGCGTAAGGCCTATGATTTGGGCATGCTGGCAACTGTTCGTACGCCGAGCGACAAGGTTGCGGTTATTGCGATTGATGACCAGAGTATTGCCAATCTGGGGCGCTGGCCGTGGCCGCGCTCATTGCAGGCCGATATGCTGGACTTGCTGGCAGCGAGTCACGCGAAAGTAATCGGCAATGCAGTTTTATTTTTTGAACCCCAAATTGATGCGGGCATGGAATATTTAACCCGCATTAGCGCACTGCTTGACTCCCCCACCCTTAAATCCGGATCTTCAGCACAGCAGGCTGAATTGTCGCAACTCAGAGAGTTATCCGCTGAGGCCGTGAATCGGTTGGACAATGACAAAAAACTTAGCGTGAGCATTGTTAATGCCAATAATGTGTTATTGCCGATGTATTTCGATTTGGGCGTGCCTTTGGGCAAGGAAGACCAGCCATTGCCCGAATACATACTGAAGAATAATTTGACCAGTGTGAGTGGCGCCAACCGAAAATCGGCCGTAACAGCTGTGGACGTGCAAATACCCATACCTGTGCTGGGTAATGTTGCCGCTGGAATAGGCCATGTCAGTGTTGAAAAAGATAAGGATGGTGTGGTTCGGACCGAACCATTGGTGATTAACTATTACGATCAGTTGTATCCATCTTTGCCGTTGCTGCTGGCGGCGAAGAGTCTGAATCTTGAAATCAAGGATATTGGCGTCAATCTCGGTCAGGATGTAAAGCTGGGTAACCTGAACGTCACTACCGATGACGCATTGCGGATGCATCCCTTCTACTATAAAGATCGTGATGGCGTGCCGGCATTCCACGTTGATTCCTTTTACGATGTGCTGACAGGCAAGATACCGCCAGAAAAATATCGTGACAAGATCGTACTTATCGGCGCGTTTGCCGCAGGGGTTGGTGAAACAATGGCCACACCGGTGTCGACGAATGTCCCCTCGGTATTGTTATTGGCGCATACGATTTCCAGCATACTTAAACAGGACTTTTTTGTGATACCGGCTTGGGGAGGCAAGGTGCAAATTGGCGTATTTGCCGCCATTGCGCTGTATTTGATTATCGTTTTGCCACGCCTTACGGCGGTGCTGGGTGCGGCGGTAACTGGCGTATTGTTTGTTTCTATTTTGGCTGCGCACTTTGTATTGATGATCTCCTATGCGATGTGGCTGCCTTTGATGGTCTCTGCCAGCATGCTGTTGGTTGGGCACTTGCTGTTGACCAGCAAGCATTTCTTCCGCGCCGAGAAGGGTAAAATTAAATCGGATGCAGAGTCGGCAGAAAGTAACCGTATGCTGGGCTTGGCTTTCCAGGGGCAGGGACAACTTGATATTGCATTTGATAAATTCCGCAAAATTGAAGTGGATGACAGCTTAATGGAGGTGCTATATAACCTCGGGCTGGATTTTGAGCGTAAACGCCAATTCAACAAGGCAGAATCCGTTTTCAAATACATGGCTGAATATAATCCCAAGTTTCGCGATCTGGATGCACGGTTGGTTCAGTCCAGGGCGATGTCAGAAACAATGATACTGGGTGGCAACAGCGGCAGGACCAATGCCAGCACCATGGTGCTGGATAAAACCAGTGTTTCCAAGCCCATGTTGGGCCGCTATGAAATCGAGAGTGAATTGGGCAAGGGTGCGATGGGCGTGGTGTATCTGGGTAAAGACCCAAAAATCGGACGTGTTGTCGCAATTAAAACCATGGCGTTGACCCAGGAGTTTGAGGCGGATGAACTAAAAGATGTGATGGAACGCTTTTTCCGCGAAGCCGAAACCGCAGGCCGCTTAAATCATCCTAATATAGTCACCATGTATGATGCCGGAGAAGAGCATGATCTGGCCTATATCGCGATGGAATTCCTTAAAGGCAAGGATTTGGCACCCAATACCAAGCCGGACAATTTGCTATCCCTGCCCAAAGTCCTGAGTATCGTAAGCAGAGTCGCGGATGCGTTGGCCTATGCGCACAGCCTCAATGTTGTGCATCGCGATATCAAACCGGCCAACATCATGTATGACGCAACAACCGACACGGTCAAGGTAACAGATTTCGGTATTGCAAGAATCACGGATGCTTCAAAGACTAAAACAGGCATGGTGCTGGGGTCACCTTCCTATATGTCACCGGAGCAGTTGGCGGGTACCAAGATAGCAGGTACTTCCGACTTGTTCTCGTTGGGGGTGAGTATGTATCAACTGCTGTGTGGTAAGCTTCCGTTCCATGGGGATTCAATGGCGCAACTCATGTTCCGTATTGCCAGTGAGCCGCATGTGGATATCAAGACTATTCGACCAGATATACCGGATTGTGTGGCGAGTATCATCAACAAGGCATTGGCCAAAAACGTGGCAGATCGTTATCAAAATGGTGCAGATATGGCAGACGCGATCCGCCGGTGTGCAGCAAGTTTGCAGGGATAGTTATGGATATTAAAGATGCGCTGGAAATGGTTAGCCTGACCCATCCGGGTATGGTGCGTGCGCACAATGAAGACAGTGTTGCCTGCGAGCCATCGTGCGGCTTGGTGGTGTTAACGGACGGTATGGGTGGTTATAATGCCGGTGAAGTGGCAAGCGGTATTGCTGTTTCTGTTGTATCTTCCGAAATAAAACATTATCTGCAAGATGTGCGTCCGGAAGACAAGGATGCGGAAACCGGGGAAGATATCGCGGTGGTGTTGCTGCGCAAGAATGTGCAAAAAGCCAATTCTTCCATTTTTCACGCGGCGCATAGTCAGCCGCAATATGCCGGTATGGGCACCACCATCGTGTCCGGCTTGTTTTATGATAACCGGGTGGCTGTTGCGCATATCGGTGATTCACGCATGTACAGATTGCGTGGCGAAGAATTTGAAAGTATCACGCGCGATCACTCCCTGCTGCAAGAGCAGATTGACAGCGGCATGATCAGCAAGGCGGATGCACGTGTGTCGCAGAATAAAAATCTGGTCACGCGTGCGGTGGGCATTGATGAAGAGGTGGAAACAGAGATCCACGTTCATGAAGTGAAGCGTGGCGATGTATATGTACTGTGTTCTGACGGGCTCAACGACATGGTTGAGGATGAAGATATTGCCGACATTGTCAAGACGTTGAAATCCAATTTGCCACTGATGGCAAAGCAGTTAATACAGGCCGCAAACGACAATGGCGGGCGCGATAATGTGTCAGTGATTCTGGTAAAGGTAAACGGCGATTTTGTTGCGCCCAGAAAAATGTTTGCAAAGATTTTGTCTTGGTTTAAGAATTAATTACGAGGAATGATGATATGGCAGCAAAAATAATACTCAGCATGGATGGGGTTGTGCTACAGGAATACCCTCTGAGCAAGGAGCGTATGACAGTAGGTCGAAAATCTCATAATGATATTGTGATTGATAACCTTGCCGTAAGCGGTGAGCATGCGGCCATTGTAACCATTCAAAATGACTCATTCCTTGAAGATCTGGACAGTACGAATGGTGTGATGGTAAACGGCATGGCTACCAAAAAGCATTTTCTGCAAAATAACGATGTCATAGAAATCGGCAAGTACAAGATCAAGTACCTGAACGATCAGCCGACTCAAACGACAGCCGCTGATTTTGAAAGAACAATGGTGTTGCGTGCCCCGGTTAAACCCGCTGCAACGAAACCAACCCTTGCAACAACACAATCAATTCCCAAAGTCGTTACCACTGAAGATGCGCTTGATGCAACAGGTAAATTTGGCTCGACCGGCCCTATGTCCGGTTCTATCGCGAAGGCGGCCGCAAAAGCGCCTGCCGAGACTACCGGGTCGTCTCAGGCGCCCGCAGTTGTTCAGATCCTAAGCGGTCCTAATGCGGGCAAGGAGCTTGAGCTTATCAAGAACCTGACAACACTCGGTAAACCAGGCGTACAGGTTGCTGTATTGGCACGTCGTCCCCACGGATATTTTCTGACCCACGTTGAGGGTGCAACTTTCCCTGTGGTTAACGGTGAGTCATTGGGTGAGCAATTGCGCCAACTGAAGGATCATGACGTCATCGAATTGGCTGGCGTAAAAATGGAATTTTATTTCAAGTCGTAACGGTAGGCTTGCGGAAAATAGAGACCATACAATGCTCAAAATAACGGCCCGAGTTGCGAGCGATGAAATTAAAAATACTTGGCTGTAGTGGCGGTATCGGTGGGAGCTTGCGCACCACGTCGATGCTGCTTGATCATGATGTGCTGATTGATGCGGGTACCGGTGTGGGCGATCTGAGCCTGGAGGAAATGAGTGCGATCGATCATGTTTTTTTGACACATTCCCATCTGGATCATATTGTCTCTATCCCCTTTATGCTCGATAGCGTAGGTAGTATGCGGGACAGACCGTTGACGATCTACGCAATCGACGAGACGCTGGAAGCGCTGAAGCAGCATATATTCAACTGGAAAATTTGGCCGGATTTCAGGCAGATTCCAACTCCCCAGCAGCCACATATGCGCTATCAAACGATAACGCTGGGTAAGCCGGTAACATTGAATGGGCGCAAAATCACCGCGCTGCCGGCCAATCACGTGATTCCTGCTGTTGGCTATCAACTGGATAGCGGCACAAGCAGTTTAGTGTTTACCGGCGATACAACAGCACAGGATGATTTTTGGGAAGTGGTAAACCGTATCGACAATTTGGGATATCTGATTATTGAAACAGCCTTTCCCGATTCGGAAAAAGAGTTGGCGGTGTTGTCAAAGCATCTATGCCCCAGCATGCTTGCGGAGGAATTGAAAAAACTCCGGGGAAACCCGCAGATATTTATTACCCATTTGAAGCCGGATGAGAGCGAGTTAACTATGCGGGAAATAAACCAGGGCATCAGGGCAAATCAACCCAGGATGCTGCTAAATGGCCAAGTATTTGAATTGTAAATTCCGCGGATGTAACTTTATGCTAAAGGCATTGCCCAGGATTGAAGGAGCTGCAAATGAATGATGCATTAAAAAGTGCGGCAGAGCGCCGCAGTAACCCGAATGAGACGGCTCTTAAGCTGGAGCTCACCAGAAACCTCAATCACGTTACCAACAAAATTCATGCAACCAGCAATATTGATGAAATCATGCTGGATGTCAGCAAGGATATTTGCACCTTGTTTAATGCTGACCGGTTGACCATCTACATGGTTGGCGATGATAAAGCATCACTGGTGTCCAAGGTAAAAACCGGGCTGAACTCTTTCAAGGATTTGAAGCTACCCATTGCGGAACAAAGTATCGCGGGTTATGTGGCCTTCAATAAAAAATTGCTGAATCTCAAGGATGTATATGATGAAGTCGAACTGGCAAAGCATAGTACTCAATTGCGATTTTTGCAGGATGTAGACAAGCGCACAGGATACCGAACCAAGCAAATGCTGGTTGCTCCGATTATCGATGCGGATAGCAAGGAGTTGGTCGGCGTCATTCAGGTAATCAACAATAAATCCGGCACACCTTTCCCGTATATGGTCGAAGAAGGCGTGGTGGAGTTGGCACAAACCCTTTCTGTTGCATTGCGTCAGCGTCTTCAACAAGTCAGCACCGTTAAAACCAAGTATGACAGTCTAGTGTCATCTGCCAAGCTGTCCGCCGCAGAATTTGAGCTGGCCACGCGTACTGCGCGCCGCAAAGGGATAGACATAGAAGATGTGCTGCTGGACGAGTTTCAGGTCAAAACCGAGGATCTTGGAAAGTCGCTGGCAAGTTTTTTTGGCGTACCCTATGAGTCGTACAGAAATGATCGGATCAAGCCCTCGGAGCTGTTAAAAAACCTGCGCCGTGAGTATGTGGAGAGCAGTCATTGGATTCCCATCGATGATACACCCGAAGGCCTTATTATCTTAACGACAGACCCGGAACGTATACGTGCATCGCGCGTCGTTAACAATATTTTCCCCAAGCACAGATTAATTTATAAAGTTTGCCCGTCACGCGAATTCAAAGCAACACTGGATATGTTCTATGGTGGCGGGGTAGGTGACCTGACTGGTGGGTTTGAAACAGACACGGGTACGATGGATGATCTGCTCAGTTCGATGGGGGATGATGAGGAGTTTAGTGATAGCAGCCAGGATGATGTCAATGCGGCTGCGGATAACGAACTTGTCAAGCTGGTCAATAAAATCATTGTGGATGCCTACAAGATGGGCGCGTCGGACATACATGTGGAACCCGCTCCCGGCAAAGGCAAGGTGCTAATCCGGTTGCGCAAGGATGGCTCCCTGCTTAAATATATCGAGATTCCTTCGGCCTATCGCAATGCGTTGGTAACCCGTTTAAAAATCATGTGCGATCTCGATATATCCGAGAAGCGCAAACCACAGGACGGGAAAATTAAATTTAAAAAATACGGCCCGCTTGATATAGAGCTTCGTGTCGCCACAGTGCCTTCACAAGGTGGCGTTGAAGATGTGGTGATGCGTATATTGGCCGCCGGTGAACCTATCAAGCTCGATGAGCTGGGTCTCTCGGTGCATAATTTGGCTAAATTAAAAGAAGTGATCACCAAGCCCTACGGCTTGTTCTTTGTGTGTGGTCCGACCGGTTCAGGTAAGACAACTACCTTGCACTCTGTATTAGGCTATATCAACAAGCCGGAAACTAAAATCTGGACTGCGGAAGACCCGGTGGAAATTACACAAAAGGGATTGCGTCAAGTTCAGATTAATAAAAAAGCCGGCATGGACTTTGCCACGATCATGAAAGCCTTTCTGCGCTGCGACCCTGATGTGATCATGGTCGGTGAGATGCGCGACAAGGAAACCGTTTCCATCGGTATTGAAGCCTCGCTCACCGGTCACCTGGTATTTGCCACTTTGCACACCAATAGCGCGCCAGAGTCTATTACGCGCTTGCTGGATATGGGGATGGATCCGTTCAACTTTGCAGATGCGATTTTGGGCATTCTGGCGCAGCGTCTCACCAAGCGACTGTGCAAGAAATGCAAGAAACCCCATATCGCCACCCAGGAAGAAATTAAGTCTTTATTGACCGAATATGCACAAGAACTTAACAATACCGCCAAGTGGAAACGTGATCCCAATGCGGCTTTCAAGGAATTGTATGGCGAGTGGATCAAGCTGTTTGCTGATGCAAAGGGACAAATTACGCTATATGAAAAGGTCGGCTGTGATAACTGCTCCGATACCGGATACCGCGGTCGTGTTGGTTTGCATGAATTATTGATTGGCAGTGATCCGTTGAAAAAACAAATACAGGAACATGCACGGGTGGCAGAGCTCTTTGCTACAGGCCTCGATGAAGGCATGCGCACGTTGAAGCAGGACGGTATTGAAAAAGTTTTGTCCGGCGTAACCGATATGCACCAGGTTCGTGCAGTCTGTATTAAATAACCTCTATTCTCTGGAAGCTCAGGGCGAAAGATGACCAAACCAGAAGCAAGCATACCTCAACAAAACCCGCTGTTAGGCAGGTTGGAGGAGCTCAATGCCATCGGTATTGCGCTTTCGACAGAGCGTGATACCAACCGTTTGCTGGAAGCGATATTAATTGCCGCAAAACGAATTACCAATGCTGATGCGGGTACGCTTTATTTATATGACGCGGAACAACAGGCTCTAAAGTTTGAAATTATTCGTACTGATACGCTGAATATAGCAATGGGCGGAACGACTGGTGTACCCATCACATTTTACCCAATACAACTATACGATACTGAGGGAAATGCCAATCACAACATGGTGGTGGCCCACGCTGCTTTGAGCGGTACTTCGGTTAATATCCCCGATGCCTACAAGGCTGAAGGGTTCGACTTTTCGGGTACCAAAAGCTTTGACCGTAAAACGCATTATCGCTCTACCTCTTTGCTTGCAGTGCCCATGCGCAATCACGAAAATGAATTGATCGGCGTATTACAACTGATCAATGCGCAAGATAGAATCACGAATGAGATCGCCCCCTTTTCCCTGCAGGAACAAAGCCTGCTGGAATCGCTCGCTTCACAAGCTGCAATCGCATTAACCAACCATCTGCTGATTCAGCATATGGAACTGTTGTTTGAATCGTTCATCAGCCTCATTAACACGGCAATTGACGATAAATCAGCCTATACCGGTGGCCACTGCGAGCGAGTGCCGGTGTTAACCATGATGCTGGCCGATGCAGTTAACCGCACTAAAGCAGGGCCGCTAAAAGATTTTGTAATGACGGAAAAAGACCGCTACGAACTTAAAATTGCGGGCTTACTGCACGACTGCGGCAAGATAACAACACCTGTGCACGTGGTGGATAAATCGACCAAGCTCGAAACGATATTTGACCGTATTCATCTTGTTGATACACGCTTCGAGGTGCTCAAACGCGATGCTGAGATCAAAATGTTGCGCAAGTTGTCGAGTGCTTCTCCTGTTGATGCACAGCTTATTCATGCTGAATTTGAAGCCACTATCAAACAACTGGATGACGACCGCGAGTTTTTACGCCACTGCAATGTGGGTTCTGAAAAAATGGATGCAGCCCACCAGGAACGTGTGCATCGCATTGCTGCCTATCATTGGCGCAATGCGGCGGGTGAGGAGGCAAACTTTCTGAATACCGAGGAACAGGAAAATCTCACCATACGTGCCGGGACACTGAACGATGCCGAACGCCAAATTATCAACCACCATATTGATGTCACTATCAAAATGCTCGAATCCTTGCCCTGGCCAAGGCATCTAAAGAGGGTGCCTGAGTACGCAGGTGGCCATCACGAGCGCATGGATGGAAAAGGTTACCCCAGAGGGCTGACACGCGAGCAAATGTCCGTACAAGCTCGGGTTATGGGTATCGCTGACATCTTTGAAGCTTTAACTGCTAAAGATCGCCCGTATAAACGCGGTAAGACACTGACAGAATCATTATCTATACTGGGAAAATTCAAGGAAAACGGCCATATTGACCCGGATTTGTTTGATGTATTTGTGCGCGAAAAAGTATATCTGGAATATGCAAAGCAGTTCCTTGATACGGACCAGATCGATGTTGTGGATGAAAGTAAAATTCCAGGTTATTGTCAATCCCAGTGAAGGTCATGGGTAATGTGACGAAAATGGTCAGTCAAGCTGACGCGATTGGTGTTGTTATAGCGCTTGCGCCGCGGCGCACAATTGCCGTAAACTCCGCAACGCAGTAAATACAAGGCATTTAAGATTTTTGATTTTGCTGGCACGCATCCTGCTTATAGTAAACCACACACCTCGTGTGTTTCCATTCAACCTTCGGAGGAGCATTAACATGAAGAAATTACAAAACGGTTTTACCCTGATCGAATTAATGATCGTGGTCGCGATTATCGGTATTCTGGCTGCAGTAGCGATTCCTGCCTATCAGGACTACATCGTGAAGGCAAAACTGTCCAAGGTCGTGTCCACACTGGATCCGGTAAAGACTGCGCTGGCGCTGTATTACCAGGAGATAGGTTCTTTCCCCACACCAGCACCTGCTGATATTGTTACTGCTACTGGTACCAATGCGTCAGGAAATCCAACGACAGTTGGCACTTTCTGGAACTCACTGGGCTTCAGCGTATTCCCGTCCATTCC
Organism: Nitrosomonadales bacterium; assembly: GCA_025350915.1. GTDB lineage: Bacteria > Pseudomonadota > Gammaproteobacteria > Burkholderiales > Gallionellaceae > 39-52-133. The sequence goes on along the minus strand of JANXWX010000082.1, from coordinate 14,804 downwards.
TGCAGAAGTAGCATCGATGGGAGTACACTCTTTGGGCGGCGCTAATATTGCGTTGATTCTGGAAATACAGAACGTCAAGGCTAACACTATTAACGGTGCAAGGATTGCTGTATCGCCAAATACTATGGCTAACGCTGCCCTCACCAGTACGGGTGCAAATACAGTAATTCCTGCTGGCAACGCCTCATCGAGTCTCACTGTGTTGGAGAGCATAAGCGGTGCGTCGGCATTTACATGGAACTATGGATGTTCAACCCTGGGTGGCGTATTGCTGACCGGCCAGGTAGATCCTGTGTTGAAAAACTTCTTCAAGAATGGAGCAACTCCGTTGGTATGCCGTTAAGCAGTTTATTATGTAGTTGATACCAACCCCTCTTCGGAGGGGTTTTTTTTGTGAGGAAATATGTCTTATCGCGCAAAGCTGTTAAATTATTTACGAAGCCGTGATCGTGGCTGGATACTCTCGCTGTCCGCAGTGGTGTGTCTGGTTTACCTTCCGTTTCTCGGCAGCCCGTTGGTGTTCGATGATCTGCCTTTTTTCTTCGGCGGCGCTGCGGCGCAATATGCGCATTCGGGATTCGATTTTACGCTGCGCTGGCTGCCTTACGCCAGCCTGGGCTGGACGGAGATGCTGTTCAGCAATGTGGTTACGCACTTCTTCCATCTGGGCAACCTGCTGCTGCATGCTGCCAATGTGATACTGCTGTTTTATCTGCTGCGTCTGTTGACCGACACGGTGACTGGCAGGCATGAAAATTCCTCAGCTGTTATTTGGGGCGCCTGGTTCGGCGCGCTGATTTTCGCGCTGCACCCGGTGGCGGTGTATGCAACGGGATACGTGGTGCAGCGCAGCATTTTAATGGCGACCTGTTTTGCCCTGATCACGCAACTGGCCTATCTACGCGGCCTGCTGAGTGGAAAGTCAGGCTGGCTGGCGCTCGCTGTGGTCGCCTATTTTCTGGCGGTAATTTCCAAGGAGCACAGTGTGTTGACGCTTGCGCTGCTGGCGGCGCAGACGATATTGCTGCGCGGCAATATGAGGCCTGCGCGTCCAGCACTGTGGCTGACGTGGGGCGCATTCATTGCGGTGGGATTGCTGATTGTAATGCGTGCCAGGGGGGTATTTGGTACGCCCTATGAAGCGATGGCAGCGTCCCTGTTCGAGCAGCAGGGGCTGGTGGAAAGTACACCCGTATTGCATTTATTGAGTGTGCTGACGCAGGCTGGACTTTTTTTCAAATACCTGTTGTTGTGGTTGCTGCCTAATCCTGCATGGATGTCGGTGGATATGCGCGAAGCTTTCGTTTCCTCGCTGACCTCGTGGCAGGCCTGGCTGGGTGCGGCTGGCTTCGTGGCCTATGGAGTGTTTGGCATCTGGTTGCTGCTGCGGCCGCGCTGGGCCGGGTTGGCCGGGCTGGCCATGTTGTATCCGTGGTTGCAGTTTGTGCTGGAATTTTCCAGCATACGGGTGCAGGAACCCTTAGTGCTGTACCGCAGCTATTTGTGGATGCCGGGCCTGCTGCTGTTCATTCCGTTACTTCTGCTCAAATGGCCGGGCAGGAGAGCAATGTTTGCGCTGGGGCTGGCGGCATTATTGCTGGCACCGCTGGCGGTGAACCGCCTGTGGGTGTTCGCCGATACTTACCGTCTGTGGAATGATGCCGCTCTGCTGTTGTCGGATGAACGCGTGGCGGGAGCCGACCGCATATTCTATAATCGCGGCCAGGCTGCAGCGGGGTCGGGCCAATTGGAGGCGGCGATTGCCGATTTTCAGAAGGCCGCAGAATTGAGTCCGCAATATGCGCCGGTTCGATTCGAGCTCGGCTGGGCATACGCGAGGACAGGGCGCAACCAGGAGGCCATGGTTCAGTTCGATGCGGCAATAGCGGACGATCCGCTCTATGCAAATGCCTATTACGGCAAGGGGATGCTATTGAAGATGCGGCATGAAGATAAACAGGCTGCAGAATATATGGAAAAAAGCTGTGAGCTGAAGCATGCAATGGCGTGCCTGATTGCGAAGGGACACGTTGAGCACTGATGGCGCCTCAGCGCTTTTTCTCCTGCGCCGCAGCAATCTCGCGGAACTGCCTTAACTCGGTTTCAATCGTTGATAACTCATGGAAGTCGTTACCCGCCTGTTTGGCCAGTTCCAGTTGTTCTATCCCACCGCGTAAATTACCGCGCAGCAGGTAGTTGTAGGCCAGTGCATGGTGTTCTTCCTGTGGCTTGCCGAGTGCGGCATAGTTGCGCGCTTGTAGTTCGTACAGGCGCGGGTCATCGGGATAGGTGATGACTTGCTGGTTAAGCAGGGTTGCCGCTTCTTGATGGCGCTTGAATTGCAGCAAGACATCGGTGTAGTCGTATATCAGCGCGCGGTGCTGGGGAAAATTTAGGGTGGTGTTGCGATAAAAGTCTATCGCGCTTTGTTCCGGATTTTTTTGAGCTTGGCTATTGGCTCGCAGCAATTGGCCTGCGAGTCTTGTGATCATGGGGTTGCTTGCTACGAGCTTATTAAGGGATAAGAACTCCTTTGTCGCACGCGGGATATCGTTATTGCGTAGCAGTGACAATACCAGGCCATAGCGTTGAGCTGTTTGATTGCCACGTTTATCTTTGCCCAGGGCCGATTTAAAATATGACATGGCTTCTGCCGGGGATTTTTGCATGTATAGCAATTTCGCACGAACCAGATAGTAAGTCAGACTGCTTGAAACAGGATGGTAAGGAATCTGCTGCGCGCGGTTGGCCATGTCGGCGATACGATCATTGGTCAGAGGGTGGGTGCGCAAATAGGGCGGTGTGTTGCCTTCAAGCAAGCGCGTGGCATTTTGCAGGCGCTCAAAGAACATGGGCATGGCACGTACATCGAAACCGGATTTTTGCAGGATACCAATACCAATACGATCTGCTTCCTGTTCATGCAAGCGGGTGAAGTTGAGCTGCCGTTGAATGCCGCCCGCCTGAACACTTATAATGCCGGCCATTGCCGCATCAGGATTGCTGCGTGCAGATAATATCGCCGCAGCAATGACAGCCAGCGAGGCGAGCGAATCGAACTTTTGCCCCGATACCATGCGTGCCAGATGGTGCTGGGTGACGTGTGAGATTTCATGGCTGAGCACTGCCGCCAGCTCCGACTCGCTTTGGGTTGTAAGTATCAGGCCGCTATTTACGCCGATATAGCCGCCGGGCATAGCAAAGGCATTTATTGCATTGTCGTTGATTGCAAAGAACTCAAATGCCTGTCCCGGTTCGCTGCTGTTAAAAACCAGCGTACCGCCGAGCGTATTCAGGTAGTCAGCAATTTCAGCATCATCCAGATAACTTTTATCCGCACGTATCTGTAGCATGCTCTGCTCGCCGATTTGGCGTTCTTGCTGGGGTGAAATTGCGTCTTGTGAGATATCACCCAGATCAGGAAGACCTTCGGCGTGGCAGAGGGAGGTTAGGAGGAGTGTTGCAAACAAGACTATTTTCATGCGCGTTATGATAACCGTTATCGGTTTTAGTTCCCATATTTGCCTGTTGTTATAACTTGGTCGGTAACGTGGTAACATAAGCAAATCATGATTATTAAGCGCTGTGCGGCTTAACAGACTGGATGCTCAATGGAAACGATCGGAAAATATAAAATCAGCAGGGAACTGGGCCATGGAGCAACCAGCACGGTTTATCTTGCGACTGATCCCGACTCAAATCAGCAGGTGGCCGTCAAATTATTCAATCTGGATGTGCTGGTAGATAACGACCGGGCCAAGGCATTTCGCAAGTTGTTATTGAGTGAAGCATCCTTGGCGGGCAAGTTGTCGCATCCGCATATTGTAAAAATTTACGAAGCGGTGATGGATGGCGACGTGAATTACATGGTGATGGAATATGTAGAAGGCGAGAGTCTGGAAAAACTTGCCGAAGTTGATCACCTGCTATCTCTGGGTAGTATTGCTGAAATAGTCTACAAGTGCTGCAAGGCGCTGGAATACGCGCAATACCAGGGCGTTATCCACCGCGATATAAAGCCGGCCAACGTGATGATTTGCGGCGATCATGACATTAAGATCTCCGATTTCGGTTCTGCCCTGATACAAAGCCAGCAGACCACCCAGGTGAGTGGTGTGGGCTCGCCAGCCTATATGTCACCCGAGCAAATACGCGAGCAAGTGCTGACCCATCAGACCGATATTTATTCACTTTCCGTAACGATGTATCGCTTGCTGACCGGGAGGTTGCCTTTTGATGCGCGTAACAACTACAGCATGATCTATCAGATCATGAATATCGAGCCACCTCCACCGAGCACTTTCAGACCGGAAATTCCACCGGCACTGGATCAGATTGTGATGCGCGCAATGCAAAAAGATATTGCACAGCGTTACCAGACATGGGACGAATTTGCGCGCGACCTGGTGGGCTTTTTCAGCAACAAAAGCATGCCGCCAGAAGAAAATGTTGACACTGAAAAATTTGATACTTTGCGCGCACTCGCGTTTTTCAAGAACTTCAGCGATGTTGAAATATGGGAAGTGCTGCGTATCAGCGAGTGGCGCAAAGTAGCGAAAGATGAAATTGTATTCAGCGATGGTGACGAGGGTGATTCATTGTTTGTTCTCGCGCACGGCACCGTTAAAGTACTTAAACAGGGACGTTTGTTAAACCTGTTGCACAAGGGTGACTGTTTCGGCGAAATGGCGAATTTTGCCGAAAAACAATCAACGCGTACTACCGATGTATACGCCAAAACTGCCGTTACACTGATTGAAATAAAAATTACGGTACTTGAAAAAACCTCGGCCGAGTGCCGGTATCAATTCAGTGATGCGCTGTTGCGCTTGCTGGTAAAACGCCTGAATGTCGCGAATATCCGCATCAGTCATTTGCTGGCCGAGCATGGGGAGCAGGCTGAATAATATTTAAGCTATGCTGTTCTGAAATAAACAAGCCTCTCCATCTCGGATGGAGAGGCTTGTTTATTTTCTGATGTGCTAAGCCAGTTTTGCGCGCTGTGCCTTGAGTTGCGTCAAGGTGGCATTAAAATCCTGCACGCGCTTTTTTTCCTGCTCAACGACTGCAGCCGGCGCTCGTTCCACAAAGGTGGGGGTGGATAGTTTTCCATGTGCTTTGGCAATTTCCACGTCCAGTTTGGCAATTTCTTTATCCAGACGTTCGCGTTCGGCAACCACATCGATTTCCACTTTCAGCATCAGATTGAAGTCACCGACAATGGCCACAGGCGCATCTGCATCGGGTAGTGCTTTGAGTATACTGACGTCGCTTAATTTTGCCAGTGCCTGTAAATACGGGGCTACCACCTTTAGTATGTGTTCATTGCCGGCAATAAGTAATGGGACGCGTAGCGCCGGTGACAAACTCATCTCGCTGCGCAGGCTGCGGGCGGCATTCACCATCTCCTGCAACAGTGCGATCTCATCTTCAGCATTCTTGAAAATAAGTGATGGTTCGGCATGTGGGTAGGGCTGCAGCATGATGCTGTCGCCCCGTACGGCTGCCAATGGCGCTACTTTCTGCCATAGCTCTTCAGTGATGAACGGGATAATTGGATGGGCCAGACGCAGGATTGTTTCCAGCACGCGCACAAGGGTGAGCCGGGTAGCACGTTGTGCGGCCGCGGAACCATTGGCAATTTGCACCTTGGCCAATTCCACATACCAGTCGCAATAGTTATCCCACACCAGCTCATATATAGTGCGCGATGCAAAATCAAAGCGATAATCCGTAAAGTGTTGCGCCATTTCGGTTGAGGCACGCTGCAGTCGCGAGATCATCCATCTGTCGGCTGCAGAATATTCGAGTGGCAGACTTTCATCCAGACCGACATCCTGACCTTCACAATTCATCAACACAAAGCGCGTGGCATTCCACAGTTTGTTGCAGAAGTTGCGATAGCCTTCGCAGCGCTGCATGTCAAACTTGATGTCACGGCCGGGCGAGGCGAGAGAAGAGAACGTAAAGCGCAACGCATCGGTGCCGAAAGCTGGAATGCCCTCGGGGAATTCTTTGCGTGTTTTCTTTTCGATGATTTCTGCCTGCTTGGGATTCATCAGCCCGGTGGTGCGTTTCTTAATCAGTTCAGCTAGCGAGATGCCATCGATTAAATCAATAGGATCGAGTACGTTGCCTTTCGATTTACTCATTTTGTGGCCTTCCGCATCGCGGATCAATCCGTGCACATACACATCCTTGAACGGAATTTTTCCGGTGATATGCTTGGTCATCATCACCATGCGCGCCACCCAGAAAAAGATGATGTCAAAGCCGGTAACCAGCACAGATGAAGGCAGGTAAAGATCAAGTGCGGTGTTGGATTTCTTGGGATATTCCGGCGTCCAGTCTAGCGTAGAGAAAGGCCACAGTGCGGAGGAGAACCAGGTATCCAGCACGTCGTTATCGCGGTCGAGTTGACCGGCATATCCCGCCTTGTCGGCCAGTTTGCGCGCTTCTTTTTCGTCGTGGGCAACAAACACTTCGCCATTCACTCCGTACCACGCAGGAATCTGGTGACCCCACCACAATTGGCGCGAAATGCACCAGTCCTGAATGTTGTTTAACCACTGGTTGTAAGTATTGACCCAGTTCTCCGGTACGAATTTTATTTCGCCGCTGGATACGCACTCCAGTGCCTGTGCGGTAATGCTCTTTCCACCGTCGCCTGGCTTACTCATCGCCACAAACCACTGGTCGGTCAGCATGGGCTCGATCACCACACCGGTGCGGTCACCGCGCGGCACTTTGAGTTTGTGTTTCTCGGCTTTTTCAAAAACACCGGACGTTTCCAGATCGGCCACAATTTTCTTGCGTGCCTCAAAGCGATCCATGCCCTGATATTTCGATGGCGCATGTTCATTAATTTTTGCATCGAGAGTGAGGATGCAGATCGGTTCCAGTTTGTGTCGCTGACCCACTGCATAGTCATTGAAATCATGTGCAGGTGTTACCTTGACCACGCCAGTGCCGAATTCCTTGTCTACATACTCGTCAGCGATGATAGGGATATCACGGTCGCACAGGGGAAGGTTTACTTTCTTTCCGATGAGGTGTTTGTAGCGATCATCATCTGGGTGCACCATCACCGCCACGTCGCCCAGCATGGTCTCCGGACGTGTCGTTGCCACGGTAAGATGGCCGGAACCATCCGCAAGCGGATAACGGATATGCCACATAAAGCCGTCTTCTTCTTCCTGCACCACTTCCAGATCAGACACGGCGGTATGGAGTTTGGGGTCCCAGTTCACCAGACGCTTGCCACGATAGATCAGGCCTTCGTTAAAGAGGCGTACAAAGGTTTCGGTAACGGCATTGGACAATCCCTCGTCCATCGTGAAGCGTTCGCGCGACCAGTCAGGTGAGGTGCCAAGGCGGCGCATCTGTTTGGTGATGGTGCCACCGGAATATTCTTTCCATTCCCATACTTTGCCGAGAAACTTTTCCCGGCCCAGGTCGTGGCGCGAAATGCCCTGCCCATCCAGCTGGCGCTCCACCACGATCTGCGTTGCGATACCCGCGTGGTCGGTGCCCGGCTGCCACAGGGTGTTGTCTCCGCGCATACGATGGTAGCGGGTTAACGCATCCATCAGGGTCTGGTTGAAGCCGTGGCCCATGTGCAGGGTGCCGGTTACATTGGGTGGAGGCAGCAGAATGCAGAAATTGTCCTGCTTGCTGGTATCCATGCCGGCTTTAAAATAGCCCTTGCTTTCCCACTGCGGATACCAGCGGGCTTCGATGGCTTTGGGTTCAAAACTTTTTGCCAATTCGGATAAATTGGTCTGGGTGTGATGGTTTGTTGTTTGTGTCATGGTGGTTTCTATTTCTTGCTTAAATCAAAGTGGCGCATTTCAAAACCGCGCTCACGGTAAAAACTGTAACGCTCGCGTCCCAGTCGGGCATCTTCGGTGTCCAGGCTGACGATCTCAATCACCCTTTCAAAGCGGCTAAAAAACGGCAGGCAAGTGTTGTGCAGACTAATCAGCAATTCGCTGTGTGGAAATGGTTCAGGCTGATACCCAATAATAACAGGCATCTCCGCAGCTTCGGGTACACCGCTGAAACAGTGCGGTATAAACGCCACAGGCGGATACTGCCATAACATGCCATCAAGTGATTGCGCAGTAACCTCATCAGGCGTGTGCAGCAATACACGCAGGTTATTCTGCAGTGCTTTATGGCTGAGCAGGCAAGCTGTTTCAAGCTTGTCTGTTACACCGGTATAGAAATCAATCTTGGTCACTCGCAGCCCCGTGTTACTTGGAGGCAGCTACGCGGTTGATCAAATACCGGGTGAGCAGCGGTACGGGGCGGCCTGTTGCGCCTTTATCCTTGCCGGATTTCCATGCAGTACCAGCAATGTCCAGATGTGCCCAGCGATACTCTTTGGTAAAACGTGCCAGGAAACAGGCGGCGGTAATGCTGCCGCCGGCGCGTCCGCCGATGTTTTGCATGTCGGCAAAGTTGCTGTCCAGCTGCGATTGGTAGTCTTCCCACAGTGGCATATGCCAGGCTCTGTCTTGGGTCTGTTCGCCTGCGGCCAGCAGCTCGTGCGCGAGTTTGTCTTGATTGCTGAACAGGCCGCTGGCCACATGCCCCAAAGCAATAATGCAGGCACCGGTTAACGTGGCGATGTCGATGATGGTATCGGGCTGAAATTTCGCAGCGTAGGTAAGTGCATCGCACAGTATCAGGCGGCCTTCAGCGTCTGTATTTAATATTTCGATGGTCTGGCCGGACATACTGGTAACAATGTCCCCGGGTTTGGTTGCAGTGCTGCTGGGCATATTTTCACAACTTGGAATAATGCCAACCACATTGAGTTTGAGTCCCAGTTCGGCAATGGCTTGTATCGTGCCGAACACGCTGGCTGCACCACACATGTCGTACTTCATTTCATCCATTTCGGCGCCGGGTTTCAGTGAAATGCCGCCGCTATCAAACGTAATGCCTTTGCCGACCAGCACGACAGGCTTTTGCTTTTTGTCTGCGCCGTGATATTCCATCGTGATAAGTTTGGCCGGCTCTGCACTACCGCGGGTCACCGAGAGCAATGAGCCCATACCGAGCTTTTGCATATCCTTCTCATCAAGGATAGTCGTCTTGATAGTTTTATGTGTTTTGCCCAGCGTAATAGCCTGTTTAGCCAGATAGGTGGGTGTGCAAACGTTACCCGGCAAGTTGCCGAGGTCTTTTGCCAGTGCCATACCTTGTGCAATGGCAACGGCCTCGGAAACTGCGGTTTCGAGTGCGGCGGAAGGCTTTTCGTTAAGCAAGCCAAACTGTATTTTGCGCAAGACTTGTTTGCTCTTGTCAGCTTTGCTCTTTAACTGATCAGAGCGGTACTGCGACTCGTAAGAGGCAATGACAGCCTGGCTCAGGCACCATGCACTATCGCGTCCCTTGACAGTAATATCTGTCAGATACAACACTGCATCTTTGGCATTGCTGCCCTGCAGGGCGCGCATGGCGGCACGCATACAATCGATATACTGGCGTGCGTCAAGTTCAGGGCGCTTACCCAAACCCAATAGCAGAACGCGGTCACTGGCAATATTCGGCACGTTGTGTAACAGCAAAGTGGACGCTGCTTTTCCTGTCATGTCACCACGGGCAATAATCTCGCTGATATAATGCTGTGCAGCCTTGTCGAGTATCTGTGCCGCGTCGGTTAATTTTCCACTATCAAATACACCGACCAGGACGCAACCGTTTTTCAGCTTTGCTGAACCGACATGTTTTTCCGGACTACATTGTTTTATGCTAAATTCCACTTGCTTCTCCTGTTAGGTAACCTGCTAGGCCAAATGCTGAATTATCTGCAATCTCTTCTACAAAAGTCAAAACCAAAATCCGCGAAAAAATTGCAGGCGGGGGTTTTTGATCGTTCATTGATACGTGAGTTTGCGTCCACTGGTTTTTTTGTTTTTGCAATTCTGCTTGCTATTATAGTCCTTACCCAGTTGATACGTCTGTTGGGCGAATCGGTAGGGGGTACGTTGCCGGTCGAAGCCGTGTTGGTGCTGCTGGGGTTTACTGCGCTAAATTATCTGCCAATTTTATTATCAATCAGCCTGTTTCTTTCGGTATTGCTGACGTTGACCCGTAGTTACAGTGACAGTGAAATGGTGGTGTGGTTTAGCTCGGGCGTGAGCTTGACCCGCTGGATACGTCCCGTGATGTGGTACGCATTTCCAGTCGTGGGTCTGATTGCATTGTTAAGCCTGTTGTTGACACCGTGGGCGATGTCCAAGGTGGATGAAATCAGGTTAAAGCTGGAAAGCAGGGATGATGTAGCCGTTGCTGCTCCGGGTACGTTTAGAGAGTCGAAACAAGCTGATCGCGTGTTCTTTCTGGAAAATGTATCTCCCGGCAACAATCGGGTGGGCAATATTTTTGTGCAATCGGTGCAACAGGGCAAGGTTGGCACAATGGTCGCCAAACAAGGACTGCAGGAAACCGCCCCGAATGGCGACAAGTTTATCGTGCTGCTTAACGGAACGCGTCACGAAGGCATACCCGGCCAGCTGGATTATAAAATTGTGGAATTCGAACGCTATGCGATGCGTGTTGAGACGGTTGAAAGCAAGAAAAAACCACCCAATCCCAAAGCTTACTCAACAATGTTCCTGCTGGAGAATCGCGATAGCTGGAATTTGGCCGAACTGAATTGGCGCATCAGCTTGCCAGTAAGTGCCCTGATATTGGTGTTGCTCGCGATTCCATTCAGCTTTGTCAATCCTCGCGCCGGTCGTTCGTTGAATATGATCAATGCCTTGGTTTTGTATATGCTTTATAACAATTTAATCAGCGTCATTAATTCCTGGGTTGGTCAGGGTAAAGTGACTGAAAATGTCGGTCTGTTTGGTCTTCATGTGTTAATGATTCTAGTCGTAGTGATATTGTTCTATTACCGTATGTCCGTATTTTCTGTCCGGCGTATCCTGCGATGAAACTCTTAACCCGTTACTTGTCGCGCGAAATTTACAGCAGCCTGTTGTTGGTATTTACGTCCCTGCTCATGTTGTTTGCTTTTTTTGATTTTTTGGGCGAGCTGAATGATTTGGGCAAGGGGGGGTATAACCTGGGTTATGTGTTTGTTTACGTTTTACTTACCGTTCCAACCCGGATATATGAACTGTTTCCGGTAGCCGTGCTGATAGGGACTATATTTGCATTGGTGCAGATGGCTGCAAATTCCGAATTAACGATTTATCGCAGCTCGGGTGCCTCGTTAAAACAAATGATAAGCGCCCTGTTAAAAATCGCGTTACCGTTAATGGTGCTGAGTCTAATATGCGGAGAACTTATTGCGCCACCCAGCATGAAGCTGGCCCAAGAGTTGCGTCTGAAAGCGTTGAATGCGCAGGTATCCTTCCGCGAGTTTCGTTCAGGAGTGTGGGTTAAAGATGAACAAAGTTTTGTCAATGTTAAATCCGTGTTGCCTGATTCAAGTTTGCAAAATGTCAGTATCTACGAGTTCAACAACAACTTTGTTTTGGATAGTATCACTTCAGCAAAGCATGCTATTTTTATTAAGGAAGGTAGTTGGCAGCTCGAAGGGGTTATGCAGACACGCTTTGACAAAGAGGGGGCGAAAATCGAGCAACAAGCTCAAAAAGAGTGGAGCTCGGCAATAACGCCGGATATTTTAAGAGTGTTGATGGTGGTGCCGGAACAGATGTCGGCCTGGAATTTATTTTTGTATACCCAGCATCTCAGGGAAAATAAACAGGATTCCCTGCGCTATGAAATTGAAATGTGGAACAAACTGTTATACCCCTTTGCAGTCATGGTGATGATGTTGCTGGCGCTGCCTTTTGCTTCACACCAAAATCGTCAGGGCGGCGTAAGCGGGAAAATTTTTTCCGGAATTGTGCTGGGTCTGTCTTTCTATTTCATTGGCAGGTTGTTCGCGCATCTGGGCACATTAAATAACTGGCAACCATTTTTAAGTGCTGCCGCGATGACGGTAATATTTTTGTTTTTGGCGCTGTGGATGTTATGGCGGACTGAAAGACGATAGCTGTTACATTGTTACAACTCAGTTTTATTTTTCAGGTGTAATTAATACACCACTAGCTGATGATGCCGCATTTTTTTCAGCTTCAGACTGTAGCACCATCCGTTTGACTTCTTCACGTTTTTCTTTGGGTATTTTGTGAAAAGCTTGATATTTTTCACGGGCCCGCATGCGTTGTTCTGGTGTTAGCTTGCTCCACTCAGTTAAGCGCGTTCGAAAGCGCTGCTTTAATTCAGGTGAGAGCTTGGCGTAACTTTTTGTAGTAGCCAATAGGCGTTTTTGTTGCTTTTCAGGCATAGCTTCCCATTCCTTGGCAATCGGAGCCAGGGCTTCTTGTTGCATGGGGGTAAGTGTTGCCCAAATTTGTTTTGCGGCATAGGCGGGCATGCTCAGTAACATGCCCAGAGTGAGGGCGATTACCAGTTTGTGTAATAGAGTGTGAAGCAATTTCATCAGTCAAGAAAAACGTTAATTGGCATGTCACCCGTCAGAATTGCGATATCAACATCGATTATTTCGTGCTCAATCAGGTAGTTTCGATAAACCAGGATGCCACTTATCAAACTTGCAGCCAGAACAACACCCATCAGCCAAAGCATGGGCTTGGGAAAATGTTGTGATTCATGTTGACCGCTATGACTTCCACCCAGCCAAGCCAAAACCGGTACGGGCTGACGAATACGTTGACGATCAAGCGCACGCGTGCGAGCCATGCGCAGCTTATCCAATATTTCTGGTGATAGCTGGGCTGTTGCTGCATTTAGTAATGCATTGATTTTTTGTGTATTTAAATTAGATTTCATGATTGGTCACTCCTTTGGATCTTAACGCAGCTGCGAGTGCATGAGTGGCTCGGGAACAATGCGTTTTAACGCTTCCTTCCGAGCATCCCATCACTGCGGCAGTTTCTGCAGTATCCATGTCTTCCCAATAACGCAGCAGAAAGGCTTCTCGTTGACGAGCAGGTAGCTTTGTAAGTTCGAGTTCAATAATAACAAGGAGTTGTGACTGTTCTAATGCTGCGTCAGGTCGCGGAGATTGGCTGTTGTTGCTGTCATCCTGGAGCGATTCCAATGGATCGATGTCATCCTGATCGTGTTGAGGTATCAAGGAGGACATCAGGGTAGTCCACATCGAACGAACTTTTTGACGGCGATAGAAGTCGCGTATCGTGTTTTGCAAAATGCGCTGAAACAACATGGGTAACTCGGCTAAGGGTTTGTCCCCATATTTTTCGGCAAGCTTAAGCATGGCATCCTGCACAATATCAAGTGCGACATGCTCGTCACGCACGGCAAAAAGCGCCTGTTTGTAAGCGCGGCGTTCAGTTGATGCCAGAAATTCTGATAGTTCAATGCGGCTTGCCAGCTTAATTACTCCCAAGTAAGCGCTAAAGGACTAATATTAACAAAATCTGGCGTTTTCAGGTTGAAAATAACCATATATCAAGGCAGGGTATGTATTCAGGGGTTGACCAAAAAGCTTCCAGGCCTTATCTTGATCGGTTCTACAATAATTGCAAGTTAAGGTTGTTTACATGGAACTTACGGGCGCGGAAATCGCGATACGCTGTTTGCAGGAGGAGGGGGTTGAGTACGTTTTCGGCTATCCGGGCGGAGCAGTATTGCATATATATGATGCTCTCTTTTCTCAGGACAAAGTAAAGCATATTTTAGTCAGGCATGAGCAGGCAGCTGTCCATGCTGCGGACGGTTATTCACGCTCAACCAACAAGGTTGGCGTGTCATTAGTAACATCCGGACCAGGCGTGACCAATGCTGTTACCGGCATCGCCACGGCTTATATGGATTCCATCCCGATGGTCATCATTAGCGGCCAGGTACCGAGTACCATGATCGGTGAAGATGCTTTTCAGGAAGTCGATACCGTCGGTATTACCCGTCCGTGTGTCAAGCACAATTTCCTGGTGAAGGATGTTAAAGACATCGCGATCACAATTAAAAAGGCGTTTTATCTGGCCAAGAGCGGTCGCCCCGGCCCTGTATTGGTGGATATACCCAAGGATATTTCTTTTCAAAAAACAACATTTGAATACCCTAAGACAGTAAGTATTCGTTCCTATAATCCCGCACAAAAAGCAGAGGCGAGCGCGATCAAGGAAGCCGTACAGTTATTGCTGGAAGCCAAGCGTCCGATGATATACAGCGGCGGCGGGGTGATTTTGTCAGACGCAGCCAAGTCGTTGACCGAACTGGTACACCTGTTGGGTTTTCCGTGCACCAGCACACTGATGGGTTTGGGTGGTTTCCCCGAGACTGACAAACAGTTTGTTGGCATGCTGGGTATGCATGGCACTCTGGAAGCGAATATGGCAACCCAGCACTGCGATGTGCTGCTGGCAGTTGGCGCACGCTTTGATGACCGGGTCGTGGGTAATGTGCCGCACTTTAACGAAATACCGCGCAAGATTATTCATATCGATATTGATCCTGCTTCCATCTCCAAAAGAGTGCATGTTGACGTTCCACTGGTTGGCGATGTCGGATTGGTATTGAAAGATATGCTGGCCGTGCTACGCAGTACGCGTCCCAAACCGGATGCAGCATCAATAGCACCATGGTGGAAACAGATTGAAGAGTGGCGTTCGCGCAACTCACTGGCTTACAAGGGATCGATCGAGTTGATCAAGCCGCAGTATGTGGTGGAAAAGCTGTACGAGATAACCCACGGCGAAGCCTTTATTACGTCCGATGTTGGGCAGCACCAGATGTGGGCGGCACAGTATTACAAATTTGACAAACCCCGGCGCTGGATCAACTCC
>JANXWX010000027.1 GCA_025350915.1 Nitrosomonadales bacterium | reverse complement strand
TATTGTCTGGTGTAGCTGAAGAGGCGTTTTAAGGGGTGCATTTTATTGTTGGTGATTGGTCTGTAAAAAATCATTTGGCCTTGGAGCACACAGAGATATGGGCGGGAAATCCTGGATCCGTTGTAAACTAATGGGTGAGTTTATATCCACCGTTATCGATTATTACCTCTCTGTGTACCCTGTGTTCTCTACAGCATGATTTTATGCTTTAAGGATTATAATTCCAGCGACATGCATTTGCATGCTTCCACCTGATTGTATGAATTCAGAAACATCAATTGCAATAAAGGTGAAATTATAGCGTTTGAAAAATTGGGCTATTAACTCACTGGATGCACGGTTAAGAATGAATTGATTATCATACATACCATACGGCATTACAGGCAAAATTTATCAGGTTTATATCTGCCATGTTGGCCAGAGTATCAAATTATGCGTGCAATTATTTTGCAACCAATGGTTTACTGACCCCGCCAATATTGGTGCTCATCCACGTATTTATCACATAACTCACGTTAAAAAAATTCTGGCTTGCACATCAATAATTTTTTTATTCCTCCGCGATGTATTTTGGTAAGACACAAGACAGATATTACGCCTGTATTTGTTTGGGTAAAAACCCCGATTAAAATGTACAATTCAAGCGCGGTACAATTTACCCAATATCATACAAGGAGCTATTTTGATTGATTCCATGACGCTTTATCAGCTGTCGGCTGGAGCATTAGTTTTAGTGATCGCGTATATAGTCCGTGGTATTGCCGGTTTCGGTTCTGGCTTGATCGCCATCCCCGTACTTACTCTGATGTTACCTATCTCTATCGTTGTACCGTTAGTGGTATTGTTGGATTATTTGGCTTCGTTCAGTCAAGGGTTGAAAAATCGCGAAGATATACGCTGGAAAGAGTTATTGCCCTTGATTCCTTTCAGTCTGGCAGGAGTTGTGGTCGCTCTCTTTTTCCTGACAAAATCAGACGCGTTAATATTGACCAAGGCATTGGGCGTTTTCATAATTCTTTATGCGTTTTATACCTTGTCGGGCTATACGCCAAAATCTGGCGCTTCCAAGGGGTGGGGCGTGATGGCAGGCTTTTCAGGCGGACTGATAGGCACCCTGTTTGGTACTGGTGGCCCATTGTATGTGACTTATTTTAAGGCAAGGGGCCTCGAAAAGACCGCTTTCCGAACAACCATGGCAGTAACCTTCCTGATGGATGGTGCAGGAAGGTTAGTGGGCTATGCCAGTACAGGATTTTTCAACAAGGATTTTTTTATACTGATTGCAGCGGCGCTTCCGGTAATGGCTATTTCGTTATACATCGGTGGACACGTCCACACCAAAATAACCCAGTTGCAGTTTCAGCGTGGTATCAGTGTATTGCTGATTCTAAGTGGAAGCGTGCTGCTGCTGAAGTGACATTATTCAAAATGGTTCCTCAAGATACCGATCCCCTTAATTTCAATTTCAACCGTACAGCCTTTGGGCATCGGTTCGGCGCCAATTGAGGTGCCGCATGAAATAATGTCGCCTGGGTTAAGGGTTATATTATGTGAGAGCAGGCTTGCGATTTGCCTTGGTTTATAAAACATGTCTGACACAGGGTAATTCTGTTTTTCAACACCGTTGATGAGGGAGCGAACGATGAGTTGATCAGGTTCGATACCACTCACAATGACGGGGCCAAACGGGCCAAAAGTATCATAGCTTTTGGCTCTGCCCCACTGGGTAAAGGTTGGGTCAGCTTTGAGTATGGTTCGCGCAGTGACATCGTTTATGATGGTATATCCAAATATATATTTATCTATCTGATCTGCTTCTATATTTTTGCAGTTTTTGCCAATAACCACACCTAACTCTCCTTCGAAAACAACTGGGCCGTCATAATTAGAAGGCTGGATTATGGTTTCTTCACTTGCGATATAACTGTTATTGGTTTTTGCAAAATACAATGGAAAAGGTGGGCGTGTTAAACCTTCTTTTTCAGCGCGAAGTAGAAAGTTATTCCATAGGGCCAGCATTTTCCCTGGGGTGCAGGGTGTAAGCAGTTTAACCGAAGCAAGTGGTATTGTTTTTTTTGAGGAATGGTTGTCACCAAACATTTCACCAGTAAAGATGTGAATGATTTTTTGTTCCAATTGACCAAATTTTATTTTTCCTTCATGTTCAAAACGAACCCAAGTATTCATGTAAACTTTCTCCAATTGAAAATATTTGATAAATAGTTAGATAGTCTGATTCATGTTTGAATAAAAAATGTATACTTTATCCATGAGTCAATTCTAACTTGGAATGCAAATAAATTGACGTAAATATAATATTAATTTTTAAATGCCGTAAATTTTTACTGATAAGGTTATGAAAAATGTAGCTGTTTTATTTTGTTGCATGGGAAATATTTGTCGTTCACCCACTGCAGAAGTTGTCTTTCGTGCCAAAGTTATTGAGGCAGGGCTGGGGGATTTTATAACTATAGATTCGGTTGGAACGCATGATTATCACATTGGAGATACACCCGATTTGCGTACACAGAAGGCCGCTATGCAACGTGGCTATGACATGAGTATGTTGCGTGGCAGACAGGTAGAAGTTGCTGATTTTTCTCGCTTTGATTATGTACTGGCGATGGATAATGCCAATATGTCCATCTTGAACAGGATGTGTCCCCAAGATTATCGAGATCGTTTGGGAATGTTTCTGCAATATGCCCCAAACTATCAGGGGAACGAAGTGCCCGATCCTTATTATGGTGGCGACAGAGGGTTTGAGAATGTGCTTGATATGGTAGAAGATGCAGCAGCTGGTTTGTTGCTGCATATCAAACAAAATCACTTCCAGGTTATATAACAATTCAGCCAATGTTCAGCAGGTTAGAGCTAGGTTAATTTTATTATAACTTATAGTTGCATTGCTAATTATATTGGGCTATATTGCCGCCATGTTTGATCATTGTATCTATTTCAACACAACCGCCTTGGCGCGCCAGCTCGAAAGGGAATGGGCGTCAGCCTTTGAGCCATTTGATCTTACGCCGCCACAGGCATTTTTATTGAGAGCGATTTTGGACAAGCCCGGGTTATTGCAGCGGGAATATGCAGAAGGAATGGTGGTATCCCGACCCACACTGACACGAGCCTTGGATGGGTTGAAGTTTAAAGATCTGATAGAGCGCAGAAGTACGCAACATGATGGCAGAGAGCAATCCATTTATCCTACAGATGAGGCGCTATCAATGCATGCTTCCTTAAATGAAGCAAGTGTAAGGGTGGGCAAGCGACTAAAAAAACAGTTGGGCAATGAGTTTTTTGCAGAGGCTGTCACGATGATTCGTGAAGTAAGTAAAGCATTGAAGTGATTTATTGTTACATATAGTTGCATTGCTAACTAAATTGGGTGAATAATGATTGGATTTAATTTTTTAAATGCAAACGCCAAGAAGATTCAGGAAGGTGATTGGATTATTAACGGGAAATCTTTGCATGAACTGCAAACGACTGAGTTATGTTGAAAAGCCAGAATCACTGGTGGGACTTGATGTAATTAGTCCCGAGCAGGGTCAGGTAAATATATTGTTGGATGCCGCAGTGTTTAAATGGTTTATATAGTTGCCTAGCTAACTAAAAGAGAAGAAAATGCCAATCTTGAATGTAAAAATCAGCGCAGCAAAATCTGCAACTCTGACAAAGTCGATTTCTAATATCTTATTGGAGTTAACCATACGTATTCTGCATAAGAAAGCGGATGTCACTTCAATTGCGATTGATTATGTTGATCCTGATGACTGGATTGTTGCAGGCAAGTCATTAACGGAGCAGGGCAAGAGCAGTATATATTTCGACGTCAAGATAACCGATGAAAGCAATACCAAGGCCGAAAAAGCACAATATATAAGCGAGGCTTTTGCCGCGTTCAGTAAATTATTGGGTAATTTGCATGAAGAAAGCTATATCTATGTCCAGGATGTGCGAGCAACAGCCTATGGTTATGGTGGAAAAACGCAGGAGTATCGTTATCATCATCCTGCTGAAAGCTAATTCAGGTGTTTAAGTGCCAATGATGGTGATATCAGTAAATAAAAACCCCGCACTGTTTTGGACAGTGCGGGGTTTTTGTAGCGCTTAACTAGAATCAGCTTTCCATTGGTGTGTCTGCTTGTACTTTCTGTGTTTCGATCTGCACCAGTGGTTCTTTATTTTCCATCGTATAAATTTCTCGCGGACGTGAACGTCTGCGAGAATGGTGTGGTGCACTCGGCGCAGGAGGAGGTAGATTGTTAGCAGCGGCAGGATTGGTTTCAATCTGTACCAAACCGCCAACAGGCTTGGCAGTAACGGCAAACTCGTTGCCAGCTTGTACAATTGCTGCGGTCGGAGCAACTGAAGTTTCTTGTTCAACTGGCGCTGTAATGAATGTGGAAGCGATTGACGTAACAACATTACCGTTTACATCAACGGGCTGCTGGTTTTGTGGTGTCTGTTCGGTAAACTGTTGCTCACGACGTTCACGTTCACGTTTTCCACCGCGACGGCCACGTTTGCGGCCATCATTGTTTTGCTGATTACCTTCTTCACCCGCTTCAACGCGAGCGACTGGTACGACAGCTTCCAGAACCGGTTTTTCGTTAGCCGGACGTGGTGGACGTTGTTGCTGCGGCTGTTTTTCCCGGCGCGGTTCCTGTGGCTTATTCTCCTGACGTGCAGGTTTGTCAGTGCGTGGCGCTTCGTCTTTATCGCGGCGTTGCTTGTTACGCGGGCGATTGCCTTGTTGTTGAGTGCCTTCAGCACGGGTGCCTTCGTTACGGTCTCTGCGCGGCGGTTTGTTGCGTGATGCCGTGGTAACCGGTGCTTTTCCTTCCGCGCCGAGAGATTTAACCCAGGCAAAGAAATTGCTCAGTAATGAAGGTGCCTTTAACGCAATATGTTTAGGTGCAGGCTGCGTAGGTGTAATGCCTTGAACGACAGCTTGCGGTCGCTGAACTTTAGCGTTTTGTGCCGGTGCCGCAATATTCTTTTCTGCCGGTTTCTCAACCAGTTTATAGCTGGCTTGCTGATTGTCGGTAGAAATATCATCATGGCGCAGTCGCATCACATCGTAATGGGGTGTTTCCATATGCGGATTGGGTATAACGGTGATGTTTACCTTCAGCCGCGATTCGATCAGATGAATATCCGAGCGCTTTTCATTCAGCAGGAAAGTGGCGACATCTACCGGAACCTGTACTTGTATTGAGGCGCTGTGATCTTTCATCGCCTCTTCCTGAATTATGCGCAGGATGTGCAGGGCAGAAGACTCGGTACCGCGAATATGCCCTATGCCATTACAACGCGGGCAGGGTGAGTAGCTGGTTTCTTCCAGGCTGGGTTGCAAACGCTGGCGAGACAATTCAAGCAGACCAAAGCGAGAAATCTTGGCCGTTTGTACGCGTGCACGGTCGTAACGCAGCGAATCGCGCAGACGGTTCTCCACATCGCGCTGGTTGCGGTTGCTTTCCATATCGATAAAGTCGATCACGATCAAACCGCCCAGGTCGCGCAAACGAATCTGGCGTGCAATCTCTTCAGCTGCTTCGAGGTTGGTATTGAACGCGGTAGTTTCGATGTCTGATCCACGTGTAGAACGCGCAGAGTTAATGTCGATCGCGGTGAGTGCTTCAGTATGGTCAATCACGATCACACCACCTGAAGGCAGGCTCACTTCACGTGCATGGGCTGATTCGATCTGGTGTTCAATCTGGAAGCGTGAGAACAGCGGCACGTCGTCCTGATAACGCTTGATGCGGTTGACGTTGTCCGGCATCACGGTGCTCATGAAGGCCATGGCTTGCTGATAAATTTCGTCGGTATCGATCAGGATTTCGCCGATTTCAGGATGGAAGTAATCGCGAATCGCGCGTACCACCAAGCTGCTTTCCAGATAAATCAGGGAAGGGGCTTTTTCAACTTTTGAAGCACCGTCAATGGCGTCCCACAACTGGGTCAGGTAGTTTAAGTCCCATTGCAGCTCTTCCAGTGAACGGCCGATACCGGCAGTGCGCGCAATAATGCTGGCACCCTGTGGCACGTTCAATTGAGCCAGCACATCGCGCAGTTCGCTGCGGTCTTCGCCTTCGATGCGGCGTGAAACACCACCGCCGCTTGGGTTGTTCGGCATCAAAACGATATAGCGTCCTGCCAGGCTGATATAGGTGGTTAAAGCTGCGCCTTTGTTGCCACGCTCGTCTTTTTCAATCTGTACCAGTAGTTCCTGGCCTTCGCGCAGCGCTTCTTTGATATTGGGTCGGCCACCACCTGTGTGCTGGTAGTAGTTGGGGGAAACTTCTTTAAAGGGAAGGAAACCATGGCGATTGCCGCCGTAATCGACGAAAGCGGCTTCGAGGCTGGGCTCAATACGGGTGATAACTGCTTTATAAATATTGCTTTTACACTGCTGCTTTCCTGCTGATTCAATGTCCAGATCAATCAGTTTCTGTCCATCGACGATTGCGACGCGGAGTTCTTCCGCTTGTGTCGCATTAAATAACATTCTTTTCATTTTTTGTTTTCTCCCGCGCTCTGACACGGGAAAAGACAACGCTACACGCGGTGATTAACCGCGTGCGAGAGTGTTTATGCTGCTAACAGTGTTGAGTTTTATATACCAACTAATGCGCAAAATGTTGTTCTCGATTCTAGCTTGTCTTTTTAATTTTTCTAAGTGCCGCATAATTATTTTAATGGCGGCACGGGCAAATCCATTGGTGCTTTGAGCGCGTAAATCATTTATTATCACTGCTTCTCCCGGTGAGTGACATTAACCGGATTGCGGTTGGAACAGCGCGGCGGCACTTTGTTTGATTTGTATCAAGCTGGCCTGCGCTACATTTGCGGGGAATTTTACATCCCGCTGGCCTTAATTTCTAACACGCGTGACGCGAAGTATATTCAAAATGAATGGTTTAAGCAAAGAATCTGTCAACTGGACTGAAATAGACGAGGGTAGCTGCGACCAGCGAATAGACAACTTCCTGTGTAAAACCCTTAAAGGGGTGCCAAAAAGCCATATTTACCGTATTTTGCGCAGTGGCGAGGTGCGGGTGAACAAAAAAAGGGTAGATCAGACCTATCGTCTGAAAATGGGCGATCAGGTGCGAATTCCACCGATTCGTGTCGCCGAAAAGCCGGAGCAGGAATATGTACCCCCCGTCGAATTTCCCGTTATTTATGAAGACGATGCGCTAATCGCCATCAATAAACCCTCCGGTGTTGCGGTGCATGGTGGCAGCGGGGTGAGTTTTGGCGTCATTGAGCAGATGCGCAGCGCGCGTCCGCAAGCCAAATTTCTGGAACTGGTGCACCGGCTGGATCGTGAAACCTCGGGTGTGCTGCTCCTGGCAAAAAAACGCTCTGCCCTCGTTGCGATGCACGAGATCATGCGCGAAGGTAACAGCGACAAGCGTTACTACACGCTGGTGCTGGGCAAATGGCACAACTTAAAGCAGCATGTAAAGTTGCCGCTGCACAAATTTGATACGCCGCAGGGTGAAAAGCGCGTGATGGTTCGCGAAGACGGCATGGCTTCGCATACTATCTTCTCATTACTCAAAAGCTGGCCTGATTTTACCTTGCTGGAAGCCCAGCTTAAAACCGGGCGCACCCATCAGATCCGTGTGCATCTTTCCCATCTCGGCTTTCCCATCGCCGGGGATGATAAATACGGTGACTTTCCCCGTAACAAGGAGCTGATGAAACAAGGCTTGAAGCGAATGTTTTTGCATGCGCACTCGATCGCTTTCAATCATCCGCTTACCAATGAACCTTTGCAGTTAAATGCCCCGTTACCCAAAGAACTGCAATCATTTCTTGATCGTCTGGATTCAGAAATGCAAAAGTAATAGTTGCCAGATTAGCCGCCCTCCGCCAGAATCCTGCAGCGATAAACAGGGAGAATAAAAATGAACAAGGCGTTGCTGGCGATTTGCTGTTGGGTAATTTCTCAGGCGGTGGTAGCAGCGCCCATTTCAGTTGAACTTTTCTCCCCGCAAGGGCAGGTCAAGAAAGTGCGCCAGGTGGCGGTGCGCTTTAGCGGGCAAATGGTGCCCTTCGGCGATCCGCGTGAACTTGACCCTTTCGACATCAACTGTGCCGAAAAGGGCAAAGGCCGCTGGGCCGATGGTCGAAACTGGGTTTATGATTTCGAACAAGATTTACCGGCAGGCGTCAGTTGCAGCTTTAAACTCAAGGCAAACTTGAAAAGTGTCGCGGGAGACGCCGTTACCGCAAGCCAGAGTTACGCCTTCAATACCGGCGGACCTGCCATCCTACAACAACTTCCAAACCAATGGGAATCAATTGATGAAAACCAGATTTTCATCCTCGGGCTGGATGCGCCTGCCAAGCCGGAAACCATCGTTAAAAATGTATGGTGC
The DNA here is from genome assembly GCA_025350915.1 of Nitrosomonadales bacterium. Lineage (GTDB taxonomy): Bacteria > Pseudomonadota > Gammaproteobacteria > Burkholderiales > Gallionellaceae > 39-52-133. The sequence continues at coordinate 5,797 of JANXWX010000027.1, read as the reverse complement.
AGTGTAGAGGGAATTAACGAACCGATTCCGGTGCAATTAATAACCGGCGACATGCGCCGAAAAGTGCTTGAAGTGCGCCAGGACTTTATGCAGGCGTATTACGGCGGCATCTTAAAGTTTGGCCATCACATACTCGAAGTCGTGTTCGGTATTTCCCAGGCCGGCAGCGACAAGGAAAAGTTCCTCAAGCTGCGCGACAACGCCAATTCACCCATCGTGGTATTGAAATGCCAGCGGCCTTTCCCCAACGACGCAACCATCAAGCTGGTATGGGGTGCCGGTGTCGAATCACTTAGCGGCATACCCACCTCGCAAGCGCAACAGCTTGCCTACAACGTGCGCCCATCGTTCAGTGCAGAGTTTCACTGTGATCGCACCAACAAAGATGCACAATGCATTCCTGTATTGCCGATGTCGTTAAGTTTGAGCGCGCCTATCAAAGTTGAAGATGCAAAAAAAATTCGCATGACGACAGGCAACATCATTCAGGGCAGGCAGGTGTTTAAGCCTGTTATTCCAAAAGAAAGCGACGATAGCGGTTTTGTACAGCAGTTGAGTTTCAGTCCGCCGTTCCCTTCTGAATCAGAATTCATTATTGAGCTTCCCGCGAACCTGCGTGACGACGCCGGCCGTGCACTGAACAATGCCGCGAGCTTCCCGCTGAAGGTGCGCACGGATGATGATCCGCCGCTGGTCAAGTTTTCCTCCAGTTTCGGCATACTTGAACGTAACGCACAGCCTGCCATGGCTGTGACCGTGCGCAATGTCGAGGCAGAGCTTGCCGCAAGCATGGCGACGGTTAAACCAAATGAACTGCCTTCAGTGATGGGCAGCCTGCTGAAAGTAAATCGGCCGGATGATCAGGCAATGGAAATCATAGGCTGGATGCGCAAGTTGCAGGAAACAAGGCAAGGCGAACCGGGCAAGCAATCTGTATTCAGCTCGAATGAGAAACCCAAACAATTCAAATTGCCCAAGCCGGGCGGTCAACGCGCTTTTGAAGTGATAGGTATCCCGCTGAGTGCGCCCGGATTTTATGTGGCGGAACTCGCCAGCCCGAAACTGGGCGCCGCGTTGATGCCCGACGAAGAGAGCGGCAGTGATAAAGAAAAGGAAAAAGAAGACGCGCAAAAGAAAAAGAGTGAAGGCATGTTCAGCAAGCTGCTCTCCACCGTGCATGACAAAATTCTGGGCAAAGAGAAAAAACAAAAAACTTATTACGTACAAAGCGCAGCGCTGGTCACCAATCTTTCTGTGCATTTTAAACAGGGCCGTGAGAGTTCACTGGTTTGGGTAACCAGTCTGGATAAAGGTGAGCCGGTAAATGGTGCAGAGGTTCATATCAGAGATTGCGGTGGCCAGGTCTACTGGAGAGGCAAGACCGATGCACAGGGCTTGGCACGCATTGCCGAAGAGCTGCCTGACCGAAATAGCCTGCCGGGGTGCATTAATAATTGGGACCATCAATATTTTGTCACGGCCAAACTGAAAGATGATTTCAGCTTTGTCCTGTCGGACTGGAATGAAGGGATCACCACGTGGCGTTTCAACCTGCCCCAGGGCGAGCGGCAGAATCCCGGCATACGCCATGCCGTGCTCGACCGCATGCTGTTCCGTGCCGGTGAAACCGTGCATATGAAAGTGTTTGCGCGTCGCCATGCCGGCAGCGGCATGCTGTTGCCAACCAAAAAAGATACGGATGGCGAATATGTGATCCAGCATCAGGGCAGTGATCAGGAGTACCCGTTAACCCTGGCTTGGAATGCCAACGGCAGTGCCGTGGCCGATTTTGATATTCCCAAAGAAGCCAGGCAGGGTATCTATTTATTGCAATATCGAAGCGGCCAATCAAGCTATGGTGGTGAAGCCATCGGCAGTTTCCGTGTAGAGGCCTATCGTGTGCCGACCATGCGCGCTACCCTGCAAGGGACGGGCAAGCCACAGGTCAATGCAAAATCCGTCGATATGGATTTGCAGATCAATTATCTTTCCGGCGGTGCGGCAGCCATGTTGCCGGTGAAACTGCGCAGCCAGATACAACCACGCAGTGTGCAGTTTGCCGATTATGAAGGCTATGCCTTTGCCAATGGCGGCGTGAAGGTGGGTAAGGAAGAATCGACAAATCGTCGCACGACCTATGTCTCAGATGAAGAAGATGGAGAAAGTGCACCGCAGGTAGAGGAGGGTGTCGATCCGGCGCAATTAAAAACCCTCAAGGTGCTTGAATTCAATCTCGATGCAGCCGGTGCAATACGCGCCAAAATAGAGGGTATACCGCGCAGCGACATGCCCAAAGTGCTGCTGGCAGAAGCAGAGTATCGCGATGCAAATGGCGAAACACTCACTGCCTCCGGGCGCGTCTCGCTGTGGTCTTCGTCCCTGTTGCTGGGCATCAAGCCGGATGGTTGGGTTTCTTCCAAAGAACATCTCAAGTTCAACATGCTGGCGCTGGATTTAAGCGGCAAACCTGTTGAAGGTGTCGATCTCAAGGTAGATGTATTGCAGCGCGAATATCGTTCGCATCGCCGCCGCCTGATCGGTGGCTTCTATGCCTATGAGCATGGCAGCGAAGTGAAGCTGCTTAAAACTGCTGCCTGCACCGGCAAATCTGATGCGAAAGGTTTTGTCTTCTGCGATATCAAACCGCCGGCAACCGGCAACCTGATTCTGAATGCCGAAGCCGTCGATGCCGAAGGCAACCCGTCGCGTGCCAACAGCGAAATGTGGGTGGCCGGATCAGACGACTGGTGGTATGCCGCCTCCGACAACGACCGCATGGATGTGCTGCCCGAGAGAAAACGTTACGAGCCCGGCGAGACCGCGCGCTTCCAGGTGCGCACACCGTTTGCCGATGCTTCAGCACTGGTAACAGTAGAGCGTGAAGGCGTGATCGAGTCATTCGTGATGCCGCTCTCGCGTAAAAATCCGGTTGTGGAAGTACCAATCAAAGGCAACTATGCGCCCAATGTGTTCGTGTCGGTGATGGCAGTGCGTGGCCGTATGGCAGCACCCGCGCCCACGGCTATGGTGGATCTGGCCAAACCGGCCTATCGCATGGGTATCGCCGAAATCAATGTGGGTTGGGCAGCGCATGAGCTGAAAGTAAAAGTCGCCGCCGACAAGCCGGTTTATAAAGTGCGCGACAAAGCCACCATCGCGGTAGAAGTGCGCAGGCCGGATGGCAGCAAGCCGCCTGCGGGCAGTGAGATCGCACTTGCTGCTGTTGATGAAGGACTGCTCGAGTTACTGGGCAATAACAGCTGGAAATTGCTTGAGGCGATGATGAAGCGCCGCGGCATCGAAGTGGAAACCGCCACCGCGCAAATGCAGGTAGTGGGCAAACGCCACTTCGGGCGCAAGGCCGTGGCAGCAGGGGGCGGCGGTGGCAGTGGCCGCAAGACGGCACGCGAGCTGTTGGATACGCTGTTGTTCTGGAAGGCACGCATCAAGCTGGATGGTGAAGGACGTGCAATTGTGCAAATACCGTTGAATGATTCACTCACCTCGTTCCGCATCGTTGCAGTGGCCAATGGCGGTGCCGCCTTGTTTGGCACCGGTGAGGCTTCCATCACCTCAACGCAAGACTTGATGCTGATCTCCGGCCTGCCGCCATTGGTGCGCGAGCAGGATAAATTCCGTGCCAACTTCACGGTGCGCAATACCTCTGAAAAAACCATTGCGCTCAGCGTAACCCCGGAGGTCACAGCCAGCGGTAACACAACCTTGCTCATGCAGGATAAGCTTACAGCGCAAACCCTGAGCCTGAATCCCGGTGAGGCAAAAGAAATCGGCTGGGATGTGGAAACACCGCTGGATGTAACCGCGCTGGAATGGCGCATCACCGCACAAGGCAGTGGCGATGCAGCCGCAGCAAGCGACACGATGAAAATCACCCAGCGTGTACAACAAGCCGTCGCGGTGCGCACCTTCCAGGCCACTATCGAGCAGATCGACAAGCAACTGAAAATGAATGTCAGCATCCCCAAGGATGCCATACCGGGGCGGGGCGGCATACGTGTGCAATTGCAAAGTCGCCTGGCGGATGAGCTGACCGGCGTGCAGGAATACATGAGCCGTTACCCCTATTCTTGCCTGGAGCAAAATGCCTCCAAGGCCGTAGCCTTGCGCGATGAAAGAAAATGGGAAAGCCTGATGGGCAGCTTGTCGTCCTATCTTGATAGCGACGGGCTGGTTAAATACTTTCCGCAGATGGAGCAGGGCAGCGATGCACTCACTGCTTACATCTTGTCGATCGCGGATGAAGCCGGTTATGAAATTCCCGAGTACAGCAAGGGCCGCATGGAAAAAGGCCTGGTTGGTTTTGTAGAAGGCCGCGTGGTGCGTTATTCCGCGCTGCCCACCGCAGACCTCGCGATACGCAAGGTCGCTGCGCTGGCCGCCCTGTCGCGCGGCGATACCGAAATCAATCCGCGCTGGCTGGATGGCTTCTCCATCGAGCCCAACCTGTGGCCCACCTCCGCAGTGATCGACTGGTACACCCTGCTGAAGCGGGCAGAGTCTTTGCCAGAACGTGAAAAGCGCATGGACGAAGCCGAGCAAATCATGCGTTCGCGCCTCAACTTCCAGGGCACCATCATGACCTTCTCCACCGAGCGCAGTGATGCGCTGTGGTGGCTGATGAGCTCGGTAGACCAGAACGCCAACCGCATTATTCTGGAGCTACTGGAAAAAGACAGCTGGGGTGCTGACATGCCGCGCCTGGTACGCGGTGCACTGGGCCGCCAGCATCGTGGCCATTGGGACACCACCTTGGCCAATGCCTGGGGCGTGCTGGCGATGGAAAAGTTTTCTGCCAAGTTTGAAGCTACCCCCGTCAGTGGCAAAACCGTCACCACACTGGGTAGCGCAAAGCGTGACTACACCTGGAAATCGAGTGAAAAGAAAACCGACTACACCCTGCCATGGCCCACACAAGCGGCAGACCTCACCGTGCAGCACGAAGGCAGCGGCAAGCCCTGGGCGATGATGCAAAGCCTGGCTGCGATACCGCTGAAAGAACCGTTCTCTAGCGGTTACAAGATTAAGCGTACCGTCACCGCTATCGAACAGAAAACAGCGGGCGAGTGGAACCGTAGCGATGTGCTGCGCGTGCGGCTTGATTTGGAAGCGCAGTCCGACATGAGCTGGGTAGTGGTGAACGACCCCATCCCGGCAGGTTCTGCAATACTGGGGACAGGTCTGGGCAAGGATTCAAAAATCCTCACCGGCGGCGAAGTGCGCAAAGGCTGGGTCTGGCCTGCGTTTGAAGAGCGCAAGCTCGATTCCTTCCGCGCCTATTATGAATTTGTGCCCAAGGGAAAGTGGAGTGTGGAATACACCCTGCGCCTGAACAACGGTGGCGAATTCAAACTGCCGGAAACGCGAGTGGAAGCGATGTATGCACCGGAGATGTTTGCCGAGACGCCGAATCAGGGGGTGGTGGTGAAGCCATGACGTGCTGTAAATGAGTTGTTTATATGTGTAGGTTATTTACTCAATTAAACTGATGTATGTCCGTTCATCTTGATTAGGGCTATGTCTGTATCTAGCAGCCTGTCGGACTTAACCCATCAATAAAACATACAATAACCACGTTAAATCATAATGTTAATCAACACCTCATGAGTCATTTCAAACCGATCAAACGCGACACCAGCTACCTGTTTCCACCTTCGATGAACGATTGGTTGCCGGAACATCATTTAGCGCGCTTTGTGGTTGATATCGTGGAGCAGTTAAACCTGAAGCCCTTGGAACGTGCCTATCGTGGTTCGGGAAGCGCGCCATTCCATCCCGC
>JANXWX010000024.1 GCA_025350915.1 Nitrosomonadales bacterium | reverse complement strand
GCGGGATGGAATGGCGCGCTTCCCGAACCACGATAGGCACGTTCCAAGGGCTTCAGGTTTAACTGCTCCACGATATCAACCACAAAGCGCGCTAAATGATGTTCCGGCAACCAATCGTTCATCGAAGGTGGAAACAGGTAGTTGGTGTCGCGTTTGATCGGTTTGAAATGACTCATGAGGTGTTGATTAACATTATGATTTAACGTGGTTATTGTATGTTTTATTGATGGGTTAAGTCCGACAGGCTGCTAGAGTTGGCTGCTGGCCTACTGCGAGGCGAGGCAAGTCCGTTGTTTTTTTATGCCATGCAGCCTGCAAGAAAAATTGCATGAGGTTAATATCATGGAAATCACTATAAAAAAATGGGGTAACAGCGCGGCAGTGCGCATTCCTGCGGCCATCTTGGCTGCGGCGCATATCGGTTTAGATCAGGCTGTTGATGTGCGCGAAGAGCAAGGGCGCATCGATATGAGCCGGTGCGCCGCAAGGTGTACAAGCTGGACGAACTGCTGGGTGGTATCACCGGCAAAAACCTGCACTAGCCTGCCACCACAGGCGCGCCGATTGGCAAGGAAGCCTGGTAATGTTCGCTGCTTCGATGCAGTCATCAATGTGATAATTTTGAATACATGTTGCTAAAGGGAAAAATACGGGCATAATGTCCGCTATTCGTCCCTAATAGGAGGCCAGCATGGCTACAGTCTTCCACACCAGCCCAGACAGGGGTATAGCAACAAACTATCTTATATCGGCCCTCAAAACGCACAAACAGGCTGAAATCGCCCGCCATCTGGGTGTTGATGCTCGCACCGTCCGCCGCTGGGTGGTTGATCAGTCAGTCCCTGCGCATTATGCATTTGGTCTACAACGCCTCTTGCCACTTGAATTGCCTTTCGCAGAAAACTCATCTTTTACCTTTATCGATTTGTTCGCTGGTATTGGCGGTATTCGCATGGCCTTTGAGGGTATTGGCGGACATTGTGTATTCACCAGTGAATGGGACAGTTACGCGCAGAAAAGCTATGCTGAAAATTATCCCGGTGGACATCAGATCAACGGTGACATTACACAAGTTGATGCAGTAGATATACCTGATCACGATGTCTTACTGGCAGGTTTTCCGTGCCAGCCATTTTCAATTGCAGGTGTCTCGAAAAAGAATGCCCTAGGTCGTGCGCATGGTTTCGCCGATGAAACGCAAGGCACTTTGTTTTTCGATGTTGCGCGCATAATTGAAAAGAAACAGCCCCGCGCCTTTTTGCTTGAGAACGTCAAGAATCTTATTTCACATGACAAGGGACGAACCTTTGATGTCATTCGTCGCACACTGACAGAAGAGCTGGGCTATCACATCCAGTACCGAGTGATAGATGGTGCGCATTTCACACCACAACACCGTGAACGCATCCTGATTGTAGGTTTTCGTGAGCCGGTAAATTTTGATTTTGACGCATTGCCTTTGCCAGACAAGGGCAGGCGCACTTTAAAAGAAATTCTGCACAAAACAGATGGCAGTGAGCCTAATTTGCCGTGGGACGGTGACCGCTTTTTCAACCATGGCAAGCAAAAAGTTGATCCCAAGTACACTCTAACAGACAACCTGTGGACTTATCTGCAAGGCTATGCGGAAAAGCATCGAGCCAAGGGTAATGGTTTTGGATTCGGTTTGGTCACGGAAGACAGTGTTACCCGCACGCTGTCTGCACGCTACTACAAGGACGGTTCTGAAATCCTTCTCTATCAAGGGAAGAAAAAAAATCCGCGCCGCCTCACACCTCGTGAATGCGCACGGTTGATGGGCTTTCCAGACTCTTTCAAGATACCTGTTTCAGATACACGGGCTTATATGCAATTTTCACAAGCTGCAGTCGTGCCTATGATTGAAGCAGCTGCTAAACTCATGACTTCTTTCATTTCCCATAAGGAGTCGGCGGTCACGGTTTCTACCCTGACCTCGCCGAAAGACATCATGACTTCAGTGCGTTGGACAAAAGAACAAGTAAAGCTGGCCTTCCATTTGTATTGCCAGCTTCCGTATGGGCGAATTCATGGACGCAACCCAGAAATAATTGCACTGGCAAAAGTTCTCGGTCGCACATCTGATGCTGTCGCAATGAAGATGCTTAATATTGCAAGCCTTGACCCAGCCATTACGAGCACGGGACGTGCAGGTTTAGGAAATGCATCTTCGTTGGATCGTGAGGTATGGGATGAATTTCACGCCGATTGGGAAAGGCTTGCTGTGGAGTGTCAACTGCTCCGTCAGCAACTAGATCAAAATGTCGGGGAGGACTTGGAACTGGAAAACAATGAGTTATTGCCAGAAGATTTCACTGGAGAAACTCGACAAGTCATAACAACACAGAGAATTAAGCAAAATTTCTTTCGTCGCGCAGTGTTGAGTAGCTATCGCGGTCGGTGTTGTATGTCAGGCCTATCTGAGCCGCGTCTGTTGATTGCCAGCCAT
>JANXWX010000256.1 GCA_025350915.1 Nitrosomonadales bacterium | reverse complement strand
GTATATGGTGCCAGCGACCCCAAAACCGGAGCGGCAGGCAGTGTGATGAATTTATTTGAGGAGCAGCGCCTGAATCATCATGCAACAGTGCAGGGTGGTGTGTTGGCAGGGGAATGCGGCAACATGCTGAGCAAATTTTTTTCCGCACGCCGTGCGCAGCAACGCTCATGAACATTTCCGTCAACATCAGCAGACAAGTGCTGGAGCTGTTCGATGATGCAGGCAAGCTGATACGCAGTTATACTGTATCCACAGCGCTAAACGGCCCCGGCGAAGAAGCCAACAGCAACTGTACACCGCGCGGCAGGCACGTCATTCGCGCCAAGATAGGGGCAGGTCAACCTGTCAATACGGTGTTTAAACGGCGCAGGCCCAGCGGTGAAATTTATACCTCCGCTCTTGATATGCAATTTCCCGATCGCGACTGGATCCTCACCCGCATCCTTTGGCTCTCCGGCAGTGAGCCTGGCTACAACCGGCTGGGAAGCTGCGATACAATGCGGCGCTATATTTATATTCACGGCACCACAGCCGAACGCGGTGTCGGTGTGCCGAGATCACATGGCTGCATCAATATGCTGAATGAGGATTTGCTGGAATTGTTTGAACTGGTAGATACTGGGACAGTTGTAGATATTTCGGTATAACGAAAAAATAAAATCAGGGAGTTTGAGTATGGTTGGGTCTGGCCCGCGTGAAATAGTGACCCCTTTCAGGGCGATCCCTCTGGAAGTGCCGGAGGGCATGAAGCACAACGAGTTTTTCAACAGCACGGAAAACCTGAACGATCTGGTGCACAACAATGGCTTGCTGATGAATGCCGAAAACCTGTTGTTGTATCGCAAGGCGCTGGGGCATAGCACCGAGTTTGATTGTTCCATAATCTATAACACTTCCAAGGTGATACTCAACCCGCTGGGGCGTCCGGTACGGCGCACACAGGTGGCGGAGAATGTAAAGCATGTGTGGAACCGGATGAACCAGATCATCATCGACTATATGCTGGAGCAGTATCCCGATCCGGACGAGGCGTTAATATTGGCGGGGGAGGCGAGCCTCGATGCGACCTGGCCGCTGACTTCGCCCGGTGTGCCCAGCATCCGTATGTTGCACAACCACTTTATCGTTTTCCCCAAGGCCGAGTTGCGCAACGCGAAACTGGCCGATGTGAACAATTCCAATCTGACCGATGGTGGCCAGCACAGCCTGTTTCAGGCTTATATGCGCGATGTGTATCGCGAGTTTTTTGACAAGGCGCTGGACCTGGAAATTCTCAAACCTGCGAGTGAAGCTGAGGCACGTATCGGCCTGACCGGTTATCCGCAAGGCTTGCCCAGCTGGGAAATACAGGGTGGCGCGGCAGCGCTGAAGGATGTGCAGTTCTGGAAAGAGTATGACGAAGTGCTGAAAGGTTTTATCGATTTCTACCGCACGTTCTTCACCCAGGTTTCAACACGTAATGCACCCATACAGGCAGATGCCTATTTTCCCGAGCAGGTGGAAAGTGTACTGTTATTCAATAATGATTTTTTAAAAACTGCAAAAAAGGTGCGCGATCACTGCATTGTCGATGCCAAGTACGCCAATGCAATACGCTGGCAACCCGCCTTCAAACAATTGATCTATCGCAATGATGCAGGTAAATTGATCGTCACGATCAGCCAGAATTCTATCGGTAATGCAATTACGGAGCTGCTTGGTGTAGTGGTGAACCGCATTCCGGATGCCGAGGCTTATGGCAAACGTGAACCCGCATTAATAGCAAGATTGCTCGAAGTAAGACGACGATTGATAGAGGCAGATTTGGGTGAAGGTATCGCTACAGATTACTGGGCCAAGGCTTAGTCAATTGTTCCTTTACGAATCTCTTGCCCTGCTCTATCCTTGTTGAATCACTATAATAATTAACTAATATTTAGGCGGGGTAGGAATATGCGTGAACGTGCTTCTCTCGTGTTGGATCTTATCCAGAAACCAGATTTGACCAGTGCAATACTGCAAGAGTTGTCGGAGTATGGCTGGCATTGTGATGAGCACTTGGCAGTTGTGACCAAGCTTGATGTACTTGCCGTACTGAAACGTTTTGAAAGTGGCGCATTGTCTGCAGTTGAGGTAACGACCTGGGCTAACTCGATTGGTGGGCGCACTGATATCGGTTATGAATTTGGTGCGGACGGCGTTGTGGAAGAGTCCTTGTATTGTCTGGCCCACCCGGAATCAAGTTGGCCAGTTGATGAAAAAATTATGCAGCGTATCGTCGCGCTTTATGAGCGGCGCAGGGTTAAGCGAAACTAAGTCAAGTATACTTTGCATCAAGGAGTTGTAGCGACTCAGCCGCGATTTCACGCACTTCTTCGTGTTGGTCATTCAGGCAGGCGCTCAAGGTCGGCCGTGCTTCCGCACTGCCACTCAATCCCAGCAGGTTACACGCATCGGCACGAACGCGGTGGTCAGCATGGTGACTGAGCTCTGCAAGCTGTGGTAATAAACTTTGTAAAGGTGTTGCGTTGCGATAGGCTTCCAGCAGTGCATCAACC
>JANXWX010000240.1 GCA_025350915.1 Nitrosomonadales bacterium | reverse complement strand
CCAGCGCTTTTCTATCCATTTAACCGAGTCCGAATTATCACTGTACTGTGGGATGAGAAATACCTCGTTGTCATTACGCAAATCTTCAATGGTCAGCGCCTCATCATCAGAGTCGACGCTATTTAACCAGTCCAGAAATGGCTGTCTGGAGACTAACAAAACCACTGTGCGATTCAGGGTGTAATGGGGTGTACTGTTCATATCAAATTCACTCGGAAATTAAAGTACTGCAAAGATCATTTTACTATAACAGAAGCCAGCTTATCTTTGCCAATTTACATAAAGCAGGTTAACTAACTTCCGTCACGTTCAAATCATTGCTGGTAACTGTTGCGTTAGTTGTGATTTTTCACTGACAGCCGCGCCCATTAACGCAAAACCAAGCAGCTGACCGTCCTTATGATGGAACAGTGCTTTGACACCCTCTACACCGCCCTCCACCTTCCACTCGCCCTGGGAGCCGGCATCTGGCGGAGATACAACGGTGGGACAAGCTGGCGTTTTCACTGCAACCGGCATAGCGGGGTATTTAACCGCCGTTGGATTACCTGCCAATGTAGATGCCAATGCCCGGGCAGCCTGCATAATCGGCATCACAAAGGGCAATACGCGCCCTTCCACTTCAGCACAATCTCCAAGCGCGTAAACATCCTCAACGCTGGTTTGCAGCAGTTTATTTACGATGATTCCACGATTAGTATTGATTCCAGCAGCAGCAACCAGAGAGGTTCTTGGCTTTAAACCTACCGCGGATAAAACGACATCAGCCAATATACTGGCTCCATTAGCCATTTTTAATCGGTATTGCGTTCCAGCCTTTTCGATAGTCTGGGTTGTGGTACTCAGGTGAAATACGATTCCCTCTCCTTCCAGTTTGCTTTGAATGAAAGCGGCAGATTCTGCTGGTAACAGTCTGCCCAGTAATTGCGGTGCCAGATCGATGACATCCACTTTATAACCCGAGCCAACCAGATCATTTGCAAACTCGCACCCTATCAACCCTGCACCGAGGATAGCGACGCTTTTTTTACCCTCGACTACATCACGAAAATGCCGATAATCATCGAGATCATTTACAGATAACACTGCATCAGCACCCTCACCCTGCAGTGGAAGCTTGATCGTATCTGCACCGAGAGCCAGCACAAGTTTGCTGTATTGAAGCGTTTCTCCGTTAACGGTTATTTGTTTGAGCTTTGGTGTTATTGCAGTGACCGTTACATTGGCCCTGACCTCGGCATTGGTATCAGAAGCCATTGTTGCCGCATCCTTCACCAACAAGGTGTCTGCGGTTTTTTTCTGCGCAAACGCATTTGATAGCATGGGTTTTGAATAAAAACCACCGTGATCCTGTGACAAGATCACGACAGGTGTATCTTTATCCAGCTTGCGAAATTCACGTGCTACTGTGTAGCCCGCAAGCCCGCTACCAACTATGACTACGGGCTGTTTGCTCATGATTTGATTTCAACCATTTCAAAATCTGACTTGGCTACGCCACAATCAGGACAAGACCAGTCAAAAGGAACATCTTCCCATTTCGTGCCGGGCTTAATGCCATGCTCCGGATCACCTTTAGCTTCGTCGTAAACGAAGCTGCATACCAAACATTGCCATACTTTCATGATATTTCCTTTCAATAATTAATTTGTATTCAATAATAAATGAGTTAAGCCTGTACCTTCGTCAAGGTAGCGCGATAGTGATTTGCATGCTTTTCTTCAACTTTTGCCAAGGCTGCGAATCTTTTAGCCGCTTTTTCAAGTGTAACTTTGAATTGCTGTGCATGCACTCTGGATTCGTCGATTTGTTCGTCGATTTCCTTAACTGCTGCATGGTTACCTTCTTCAATTGCTGTATGGCGGAAGGAAGGATACATTTCAGTGTATTCGTAAGTTTCACCTTCTATCGCCATCTCCAGACACCTGGCAGGTGTCATTGTGGCGGGCGGATACAACAGGTCAAGATGGCCTAAAGCATGTTGCACTTCCTGCGCGGCTGTTTCCTCGAATACCTTGGCTGTTTCTATATCGCCTGCTGCACGGCAGATTCTGGCAAAGTACATATACTTTGTATGCGCCATGGATTCGCCGGCAAAGGCTGATTCAAGGTTTTGTATCGTGGTTGGTGCTTTCATTTTCTGTCTCCTTATGTGTTTATCGGTCTGTGCCTTCGGTGCACGGTTCGCATAATAGACAGGGTAGATTAATAAATATAATTGTATATTTTAACCAATATGATTTATTATACTTATCATGTTAATTTTCGGTTTCCATCATGACTTTGACTGAATTGCGTTATATCGTTGCTGTCGCACAAGAACGAAATTTCCGCCGTGCAGCGGAAACGGTTTTTGTCAGCCAACCCGCACTCTCGCTGGCTATACAGAAGCTGGAAGACGAGCTTGGCGTGCAGATTTTTGAGCGCAACAGAACATCGGTAAGTTTTACGCCAATAGGCGAAATGGTGGTAAAACAGGCTCAGCGCGCTTTGGAAGAGGTAGCGCAAATCAAGGCCATTGCCAATCAAGGCAAGGATCAACTCGTTGGGACGCTCAGATTAGGTGTCATTTACACTGTAGGTCCGTATTTGTTGCCGGATTTAATCCCGGTATTAAAACGCAAAGCACCGAAAATGCCGCTGGAAATGGAAGAAAATACCACCGCCAATCTGCAAGATCAGCTTGCTAATAGCCGACTGGATGTCATTATTATCGCGCTCCCTTTTGATGGTCCAGGTATCGCCACCCTGCCCCTTTACGATGAAGATTTTAATGTCGTAGTGCCGCTGGATCATCCCTGGGCAAAAAAGAAAACAATCAAAACAGCTGAATTAAGTACCGAGAAAATTTTGTTGTTGAACAGCGGGCATTGTTTCAGTAATCAGGTAAAAGAGGTTTGCTCGGAATTTAACAGTTCAATAGGTGAAATTCAGCAGGGTAATTCGCTGGAGACGATCCGCAACATGGTGGCCAGCGGATTGGGAATTACCGTGCTACCAGTTTCAGCCAACAGTGGTAAATATCATAGCAAGCTCACGCGTGAAATACCTTTCGCGGCACCTGCCCCGGCACGGCGTATTGCACTGGCCTGGCGCAAAAGTTTTTCTCGTTTGAAAACAATTGAAGTATTGGCCGAGTCAATATTCGCAACCAAAGTACATGGCGTTCGCCGGATAAAATAATTACCACGTTTTTAAATCATCAAGATAAGTGCCTAATTGATTTCTCAGGTTGCCTGGGGTGGCGACAATTTCGCTAACGAGCTTAAACAGAGGGTAAGATTCGAAATTGAATAAATGGAATTTATTCACCATTTCCAGGGTATGGACACCTTCACCCGATATGTCTGCAAAATGACCACGCGCCAACTGACGGCCTAATTCATGATGATGGGAGTCTTCGCTGGTCGCGGTTGTAACTAGGTCGCCCAAGCCTGCATAGCTATATGGTGTGCTCGTATTCGCGCCCATCGAACTCACAATTGCTGAAAGCTCTGCCAGTGCTGATACCATAAAATGTCCCCGCACATTTCCACCCAGCTTGAGTTCATCAGCAATGCCAAAAATAATGGCATACACATTTTTCAGGATAACCGACCATCCGCTGCCATGCATATCTTCGACCTGTGTGCAAATCAGCGTTGTGCCGGAAAACAGGCTGCGAATAATTGAATAATTTGCTGGATTGGACAAGGCGACATCTGCAAAAGCCAGTCTACCCAACCTGATTTCTTCAGAAATCATTGGCCCATAAAGCACTCCATAGGCAAACTTATCCTGCAAAAAATCGTCCAAGATCTGGGGTGCCGTCTTGCCCGTTTCGTCCAGACCTTTGGCTATGCTGAGACATAGGCAGTGTGGCCTGAGACAGATCACAACCTTTTGTAGAATCTCAACATGAGCATTGACTGGCAAACACAACAGGATGATATCTGCCTCGGTGACTTCTTCTTCAAGAATATTCTTGGTAAAAAGGCTCCAGATACGAATGTCATGTTTGTCGGCCAGCAAATATTCCAGAGCATGTCCCATTTCCCCGTAACCTATAATAAGCACCCTTTGTTTAGTCACTGCTACCCCACAACAATATTATTCAAATAATCGGCGAAAACTGTAAACTATAGCCGTTGAGACAAGCATAACATGACAAACAAGCACATTATCTACATCCCGGGAAAAAACCCCAAACCTCAACCAGAACAGCATAAAGAGCTGTTATGGAAAACAATGTCAGAAGGAATACGCCGCGCAGATGAGCGTACCGCAACGGCTTTGCAGGGCCAGTTCGCACAATTCCACCTGATCAGCTGGAACCATCTCTTTTACAACATCTATAAAGACATTACCCCTGACATTCCCTGGATTGATGCGCTAATTAATAAACTTGGTCCCTCCAAGGAAGATATACGTGAGGCGAACTCGTGGCGTGCACGACTTGGACGTATCCTGTTTACCTTGGCTGATCATTTACAATTCCTCATCCCTTTGCTCCCCAAAGAAGTTGAAAGTGCGGCAAAAGAAATGAGCCATTATTTTAATAACGTAGACAATATTGCTTGTGACATTAGAGAGTTAGTAAAAAAAACATTACGGCCAATTATTGAAAATAATGAGCCGGTATTAATAATCGGCCATAGCCTCGGTTCAGTTATTGCCTACGATTCTTTATGGGAACTTACCTACAAAGAAAAGCTGCAAGGAAAAGTTGATCTTTTAACGATCGGCAGCCCACTTGGCATGCATTATGTAAGAAGGCATTTATTGGGGATGAATGGTATTGGGAAAATCTCCTACCCCAAACTAATACGGCAATGGATTAATATTTCTTCCGAGGGCGATATCATTGCGCTCGAACGTAATTTCCATGATGTATTTGAGGAAATGCTCAAGCTACATTTAGTTAACTCGATTGAGGATCATAGCCACGGGATATATAACTATTTCCATAATGCAGAGGGATTGAACTGCCATCGTTCGTATGGCTATTTGGTCAATCCGGCCGTGGGCAATACCATTGCGCACTGGTGGAAAAACAACTAACGAAAATCAGAATATGTCGCAACACACTTTCTCACTACCCGCTGATGGCAGCATGAGTCCCAAGGAATGGTACCAGGCGACAAGCGTTAAACAAGGTTTTATGGCAGATACTGCACAAGCTGCCGCGATAGACAATCTGGAAGAGCTGTGGCATCAACTGGTCGATTTTAAAGCAAAGCGTAACCACCTTCTTGGACGCAGCCTGCTTAGCCCAGATGTGCCAAAAGGGCTCTATTTTTGGGGTGGCGTAGGCCGTGGTAAAAGTTTTCTGATGGACGTCTTTTTCGCCTGTGTCCCTTACAAACGGAAAAGACGTATCCATTTTCATCATTTCATGGCTGAAGTGCATCATGAAATGAAACGGCTAGCCGCAAGCAAAGACCCTCTGATTGCCCTGGCTGATAGTATTGAAAAATCGACCCGGCTCCTCTGCTTTGATGAATTTCACGTGAGTGACATAGCCGATGCAATGATTTTGGGCCGTCTGATGGAGGCTCTGTTTGAGCGCGGAGTTGTCATGATGATCACCTCAAACTATCCGCCGGATGGCCTGTATCCCAATGGCTTGCAGCGACAGAAATTCATACCTACGATCACCCTGTTAAAGCGTTATTTAAGGATAGTCAAGGTAGACAGCGACAAGGATTATCGCCTGCGGGAAATGGCCGGCTCTCCCCTGTTTATGCTCAATAGTAACGAAGAAACTAATGCGCGCATGGAAGCCATTTTTCAGCGCTTAAGTACCGGCACTGTTCAGGACAGTCCAAAAATAGAAATTCAAGGACGTTACATTGAGGTCAAGAAATTTTCGGCTCAGGCAGTCTGGTTTAACTTTCATACAATTTGCGGCGGTCCGCGCGCACAGACTGACTATCTGGAAATAGCCCATCGATTTTCAACTGTGCTTGTCTCCGATATTCCTCAATTAGATGTGAGTGAGGCTGCCGAAACCCAGCGTTTTATCTGGCTTGTAGATATTCTGTACGATAATCGGGTGAAATTAATTGCGTCTTCCACAGTAAAGCTCGAAGCGTTATGCATTGATGGAGAGCACGCCAGAGAATTTTCACGTACCTTAAGCCGCCTTATCGAGATGCAATCACAAAGTTATTTGGCGCTAGAGCATCAAACCGAGCAAGTATCGCTGCATCACCCGATGAGTGGAACAGTAACGTAATTATCTACTTATTGAATTCCCGTTGTATTTCCTGCTTTACAAGCAGCGCTACTTTACGTAAATTTCGGATATGAAGAATTTACTTCCCCTGTTTTTGATATCCATTGTGTTATTGGTTGCTTGTCAAAGCACTCCCCAGCGGCGTTCATCCGACCCGGCCATTAATGAAATGACCGAGTATGCGTTAAGTTTGCGGGGTACACCCTACAGATATGGCGGAACCTCACCCGATAGTGGTTTCGATTGCAGTGGTTTTGTGGGACATGTTTTCAAACATTCGCTTGGAAAATCATTACCCAGAAGTAGCGCGGACATAAGCCGTATAGGGGTAAATTTACAATATGCATCGTTAAAGCCGGGTGACCTGGTGTTTTATAACACCCTGCACAAGCCCTATTCGCATGTCGGCATATATTTGGGTGATGACCAGTTCATTCATTCACCCAGCAGTGGAAAATCCGTATCGATCGTGAATATGAACGATGCCTATTGGAGCGCGCGTTACAACGGTGCTCGACGACTGAGGCCGTAGCGCTGGCCTTTTTTTCGTAGCTCAAGCGCCAACTGGTAAACCGTCATCGCGTAGTAACTGCTGTTGTTATAGGTGGTGATCACGGCAAAATTGTTAAAACCAAGCCAGTATTCCTTGCCTTCGGGCAAGGTAAAATCAAGCAAATAGGCATAGACACCCTCGTCAAAATGTCCAATCGGGGTAACACCTAATGCTTCCCAGGCTGCAATGCTACGCGCGGCACCGACATCATTCGGTCGGCCTTCGCTTTCTATCTTTGCGCGTACGGCTACGGGCTCATCCGCTTTCCAGCCATATTGCTTTAAATAATTGGCTACGCTGCCAATGGCGTCGTCTTCGCCTTTCATTAAATCAATTTTACCGTCAACATTAAAATCAACGGCATGCTTGCGATAACTGCTGGGCATAAATTGTGGAATTCCCAAGGCGCCAGCATAAGAAGCTTTTATATTCAATAAATTAAAGCTCTGTTCTCGTGCCAGCAATAAGTACTGCTCCAGTTCATTACGAAAAAACTCTGCTCTACGCGGATAACTAAAAGCCAATGTTGTTAAAGCATCCAGGGTGCGAAAATTGCCGGCATTTTTCCCGTACATCGTTTCCACGCCGATAATCGCCACGATAATTTCCTGTGGAACGCCGTAAAGTTTTGTTGCATGGGCAAGTGATTTAACGTGATTGCGCCAAAACTTGATACCGCTATCAATTCGTTTTTGATCAATAAAAGTAGCGCGATAATCCAGCCATGGCTTCATTGTGGCAGGCATATTAATGGCATCGATAACATCCTGACGATACTGCGCCTCTTCAAACACCTTTACCAATTCTTCCCGCTTGAATTGATGTTTGGCGACCATGTCGTCAATGAACGCGGGGATGCCGGGCAGGTCAGCTGCGAAAGCTTCTGGTAAAGCGATTACAAAAAGAAGGGAATAAAATATACGTATCAGCACAATATGAGTATTTTACTCGACAGACAGACTCGTCACTGTTAAATTTCGTCCTTATTATCTTTTTTACAAAATTATTCAGTCATGGAAAACAAAATACAACATCACCCTCTCTTAATTCTCGGTTCGGGTCCTGCTGGTTACACCGCTGCGGTCTATGCTGCGCGTGCCAATCTAAAACCCGTACTCATCACGGGTATGGCTCAAGGCGGCCAGCTCATGACTACGACTGAGGTCGATAACTGGCCTGCAGATGCGATGGGGGTTCAGGGACCTGAATTGATGACGCGCTTCCAGCAGCATGCTGAACGCTTTGAAACTCAAATCATCTTTGATCATATACATACTGCCAAATTACAGCAAAAGCCGTTTCAGTTAATCGGTGATTCGGCCACCTATACTTGCGACGCATTGATTATTGCAACAGGTGCCTCGGCACAATATCTGGGTCTGCCTTCAGAAGAAAAATTCATGGGCAAAGGCGTTTCCGGCTGTGCAACCTGTGATGGATTTTTCTATCGAGGACAGGATGTTGCTGTTGTTGGCGGAGGTAATACGGCGGTTGAGGAAGCGATGTATTTATCCAACATAGCCAAACACGTTACCCTGGTGCACAGGCGCGATACCTTCCGTGCTGAACGCATCATGATTGATCACTTGATGGAAAAAGTTAAAGAAGGAAAAATTACACTGGAACTCAACCAGACGCTGGACGAAGTACTCGGCGATAACAGCGGGGTAACAGGCATGCGCCTGAAACACGCACAAACCGGCACAACTAAAGATTTCGCACTTACCGGAGTCTTTATCGCGATTGGCCACAAACCCAATACCGATATGTTCGCAGGGCAACTCAAAATGACGAATGGCTATCTCGATACACGCGGTAACGGCGGTCATCAGGGCAATGCTACGGCTACCAGTATTGAGGGTGTATTTGCTGCCGGTGATGTACAGGATCAGATATATCGACAAGCTGTTACCAGTGCTTCCACGGGTTGTATGGCCGCACTGGATGCGGACAAGTACCTGGCCTCGCTGGGCAAAGCACCCAAGTAACAACATCCGTATGAAAAAGATGCCGGATCCGCCAGCAGCTTCCGATGTCGACTTGTTTCAGCAGGCCGTAGACGGTGTCATCCCCATTGCACCGACTAACCGTATCACGCCTGCTCGGCCTGCAACTCAAGCTCAATACCAAAATCCACCCAAACCCATCCCTGCTGTCACGGATAACTGGTCTGACCATGTAAGTGGTAAAGTTGCGCCAACGTCATTTCTTCGTAACGGCCTCAATAACATGACCTTGCGCAAGCTGCGGCGTGGCCTGTGGCCTATTCAGGCTGAGGTGGATTTACATGGGCTGACGAGTGATGAAGCGAGGGGAATACTGGGTAATTTTTTGAACCAGGCCTTACGCAACAATTACCGCTGTATTAACGTAATTCATGGAAAAGGCTGGCGTGCTGAAGGCGGCGAGGGAGTTTTAAAAATACGCGTCAGGCATTGGCTGACCCAACATCCGCAAGTATTGGCATTTTGTGAAGCACCGGCCAATGCGGGTGGCGGCGGTGCGGTGTGGGTACTATTGAAAGCGGGAGTTAGCTTACCCGACTAAATGGCAGTTTCATCCGTTTCGCCGGTGCGGATGCGGATCACTTTTTCAATCTGACTGACGAAAATCTTGCCATCGCCTATCTTCCCGGTATGTGCAGCTTTGACGATTGTTTCAAGCACCAGGTCCAGCATAGCGGAAGTAACGACGACTTCAATCTTGATCTTGGGCAAAAAATCCACCACATATTCAGCACCACGATAAAGCTCGGTATGACCTTTTTGACGTCCAAAGCCTTTAACCTCGGTAACCGTCAAGCCACTCACGCCTATCTCAGACAACGCTTCACGTACTTCTTCGAGTTTGAAAGGCTTGATGATGGCTTCAATTTTTTTCATGGCTACTCCGGGCAGATAAGAAATAATGTTTGTAGTATAACTTACTAAAATTCATCCAGGAAACGGACTGTGATTGGATAACGCCAGTCTTTACCAAAACTTCGATCCGTGATACGAACACCCACGGGCGACTGGCGGCGTTTATATTCATTGATCTGGATCAGTTTGACCACACGCCTTACATCAGCCTCACTGTAGCCCCTGGCAACAATTTGGGCAATAGTGAAGTTGCGTTCCACATAGTAGGCCATGATCGCGTCCAGTATATCGTAAGGAGGTAAACTATCCTGATCGGTCTGATCCGGCTTTAATTCCGCGCTGGGTGGCCGTGTAATGATGCGCTCGGGTATTACCCTGCTTAAGCTGTTGCGATAGCTGGATAAACGATATACCCAGGTTTTACTCACATCCTTGAGTACCGCAAATCCGCCGGCCATGTCTCCATACAGGGTGCAATAGCCTACTGTCATTTCAGACTTGTTGCCGGTAGTCAACACCAGCGAGCCCGTCTTGTTGGAGATTGCCATCAATAGTGTGCCACGAATACGCGCCTGCAGATTTTCTTCGGTCGTATCAACCGGCAAGTCTTTAAACAACGGGGAAAGGGTCCCCAATAATGCAGTAAAAGAGGATTGAATATCCAGCTCTTCATAACGAACACCGAGAATTTTGATCATTTCCCTCGAGTCATCAATGCTGATTTTAGCCGTATAAGGTGAAGGCATCATCACCGCACGCACATTGTCCGCCCCCAGGGCATCCACTGCCACCGCCAGGGTTAATGCAGAATCGATACCGCCTGATAACCCCAGCAGTACACCGGGAAAATTGTTTTTACCGATATAGTCCTTAACGCCCAGACAAAGGGCACGGTAAATACTTTCATCCTGCGTGAGCGCGGTAACTTTTATGCCATCGACCAGCTTGCCATCATGTATTTCAACTATGCCCAATGTTTCCACAAATGATGGAAATTGATGTGTCAAATGTCCATCGTCAGACATCGCAAATGATGCGCCATCAAACACCAGCTCATCCTGCCCCCCAACCATATTCGCATACACTACCGGCAGCCTGGTTTCATCGGTACGATCACGTATTGCCTCATAACGCGATTGCTGTTTGTCGACATGATAGGGTGATGCATTCAATACCAGCAGTATCTGTGCGCCGGCATTTAATGCGCGAATCGCCGCATGTTCCTGCCAGATGTCTGCACAAATATTCAGCGCAAACTTGACTCCACCCAGCTCAAACACACAGGGACTGTGGCCATGGTTAAAGTAACGCTCTTCATCAAATACGCTGTAATTCGGTAACTCCCGCTTGTGATAGGTACATAAAATTTTGCCATCGCGTAATACTGAAGCCGCGTTGTAACGCTTGCCTTCACTCTCATGCGGATGGCCAACAACGACTGAGACGCCCTCAATTTGAGCTGCCAGTTTATTTAATGCAATTTCACACGAACGATAAAAGCCGTCCCGCAGCAGCAGATCTTCAGGAGGATAGCCACACAGGCTGAGCTCCGGGGTCAACAACAATGCAACGCCCTGCTCCCTGGCCAGCTTGGTATATTCCAGTATCTTGCCGGCATTTCCGGCCAGATCACCAAGTCTGCAATTTATTTGTGCAATCGCGATTTTCATCTGCTATTAAATTCAGGAATACGATAGTTAATCATAGCAACGTTTTCAGGATTCAACATCAAGCTCAGCTTTACTACTCCAGTTCGGGTTTAATCACCGGTATGACAGGTAAATGGTCCAAATCAACCTGCTCTATACTGATAAAGCGTTTGGAAATTTTTTGGCTGGTCGTGCGTACATCCTGCGCGTCTTCGTGTGCTTGACGGATATGCTCAGCAAGCTTTTTCATCCGTTCATCAAAACGGCCAAACTCTTTGCCCAGCTTGCCTAATTCATCCTTGATGATATGCACTTGTTTGCGTGTTTCGACATCTTTCAACACCGCACGGGCCGTATTTAGCACCGCCATCAGCGTGGTCGGTGACACAATCCATACACGTTTCTGCATTGCGTAATCGACAATTTCGGGATGATGTGCATGTATCTCGGCAAAAACAGCCTCGGCCGGGATAAACATCACTGCGCCATCTGAAGTCACATCGGGGATGATGTATTTACCGGCAATATCGTCCACATGTTTCTTGATATTCACCTTGAATTGTCGCTCTGCCACCGTACGTTCTGCCGGGCTGGCAGCAGAGAACATCAAATGGTAATTTTCCAGCGGGAACTTGGAGTCCACGGCCACCATCCCGGTAGGCTCGGGCAGTTTCAATACGCAGTCTGCACGGGTGCCGTTGGGCAGGGTGTATTGCATGTCATAAGCCTGCGGCGGCATGATGTTGCGCACCAGCCCTTCCAGTTGCACCTCACCAAAGGCACCGCGTGAACGCTTGTCACCCAGCAATTCCTGCAGGCTCACCATATTGGTCGTCAAGCCGTCGATTTTCTTCTGCGCCTCGTCTATCGTGGCCAGCCGCGCCATTACATTGACAAAGGTTTCATTGGTTTTTTTGAAACCCTCATCCAGACGCTCACTGACCTTGCCGCTTATTTGTTCCAGTCGGCCATCCACTGATTTTGCCAGTGCCTCCACGCTGCCGGATAAATGCTGGGTTGCATTGCGGAACGAGTTTTGTATCAGCTCCTGATCAGCCCTGCCCTGCTCTGCCAGCTTGGCCATGGTCTGCGTCAATAACTCGTTGCGCAGCGCTTCCTGCTTGGCCTGCAGGGTATGCACAGCATCACGCGTGGCACGCAGCTCCTCGGCTACGGCCATACGCAAGCGTTCAGATTGGTCAGCCTGGCTGGCAATCAGACGATCACCCTGTTTATTTAAACCGTCATGCAGGTCTGACAACATCGCACGATGCTGCTGTTCCAATACCTGTGCGGCCTGGGCAGGCATATTGCGTTGCATGAGCAGCAGCACGACGGCGAGTAACAAGGTCAGTACGGTGATAATGAGCAGGATTTCTAGCATCAGGAACTTTTTAAGAAATAATGTTTGAAGTATAAACCAAGTGTAGCCCAGAAATAAAAATATGGCCGTGCAAGCATGCTACTGGGGCC
>JANXWX010000225.1 GCA_025350915.1 Nitrosomonadales bacterium | reverse complement strand
CTATCAACAATTCCGTTTAAAATTAACAGTTGTAAATCTGATCAACACAATATTGAAATACACACAAGCTACAGGATAATCAATTAAGGTGCCGGATTGGTATAGCGCAGATGGATCTCTTCTATCGCCTTTAACAATTCGGCATCCAACTCAACCCGACTCAAGTTTTCTTGCAATTGCGCCATCGTCGTCGCTCCAATAATCATACTGGTCACAAATTCACGACTGCGCACAAAAGCGAGCGCCATTTGTGCGGGTGATAATCTATGTTGTTCCGCCAGTTTTACATAGGCCGCAACGGCAGCGGCCACATTGGGCTTGAGGTAGCGTTGGCCAAACTGCGGATATAAACTGATGCGTCCGGATGCCTGGGAATCTTTAAGGTATTTACCGCTCAGGTGACCAAAGCCCAGCGGACTATAAGCCAGCAATGAGATTTGTTCGCGATGGCACATTTCGTGCAGACTAGATTCAAAGGTACGGTTGATCAGGCTATAGGAATTTTGAATTGAAACGATGCGGGGTAATTTCAGGCGCTCGGCCGTTTTTAGAAATTCGGCGACACCCCAGGGTGTTTCATTGCTTAAGCCGACATAACGAATTTTGCCGCTCTTGACCAGCTCTGAAAGGACGGTTAACTGTTCTTCGATAGGGGTGGCATCAAATTCTTTGGCGGGATCATAAATGCTGCCGCCGAACATCGGCACATTGCGCGCGGGCCAGTGTATCTGATACAGATCGACATAATCCGTTTTCAACCGTTTCAAACTGGTTTCTATTGCGGACAAAATATTTGCACGATCCAGCGACTTCGGGCCGTTCCTGATCCAGCCCAATCCCCGTGAAGGGCCCGCCACTTTGGTCGCGAGTATCAGTTTGTCACGGGGCTGTTTTTGCAGCCACGCGCCTACATATTCTTCGGTGCGCCCTTGCGTTTCAGGCTTACCAGGCACCGGGTACATTTCTGCCATATCTATGAAATTGATACCCTGCGCATAAGCATAATCGAGCTGCTCACATGCCTCTGGCAATGTGTTTTGCTCCCCGAAAGTCATGGTACCCAGGGCAATTTCCGAGACGCGCAGATTACTTGCTCCGAGTTTGTTGTACTTCATGATTAACTCCCCCGATAGTTAGTTAAACCAAACTAATGTCGTGCGTCGCTGGGCGGCAATACTACGGCATCGACAAACATGATTTCTGCATCAACCTTGTCGAACTCGTAACGCTGATTACAAAATTCGCAATGCACTTCGATATTGTCACGTTCTGCCAAAATGCTTTCAACCTCTTCCTTGCCCAACATTTCTAGCATCCTGGCCACATTGTCGCGTGAGCACGAACAGGAAAACTCTACTTTCTGTGCCTCAAACAAGCGAATATCATCCTCATGGTAAAGTCGTTCAATCAACGTTTTGCTTGATAATGACATTAGCTCCTCTGCCTTGAGTGTATCGGCCAAAATTACTGCGCGTTGCCAAGTGTCAGGATCATAGTGCTCAGAATGCTCATCAAGTTCCGGTAATTTTTGCAGCAATATACCCGCAGCATGTTGCCCATCTGCAGCCAGGCAGAGATAGGTTTCAAGTTGTTCTGAACGACTCATGTAATTTTGCAGAATCTCCGCCACGCTCGTGCCAATAAGCTCAACAATTCCCTGATAGGTCTGCCCCCCATCTTTGGGATCCAGCGTGATTACAAATTGCCCTTCCCCAACCAGCTCGGCAAAGTTGCCCTGTGCCAGATCGCCGGACCATTTGGCTGTAGCGCGCAACTTCATATCACCGCTACACTCCACTACCAGTAGCTTGATTGCCCCTTTACCCATGATCTGCAATATCAATGAGCCCTTCAGTTTTAACGTCGCCGCCAGCAACACTGCTGCTGCGGTAAGTTCGCCCATAAAGTCGCGCAGCTTGTCTGGATAGTCATGACGCTCAATGACACTGCGCCAGGATTCGTCCAGATGAACCAGCTCACCGCGTATCGGTGCTTTATCGAATAAAAATCTTTGGAGTGAATCTGGCTGAGGTGGGGTGGGTGTATTCATTGTGTATTACACATATTCGGTAAATGATTCCAATTCATAAACGTCTGCAATGGATTCAATTTATATTTCGTCAGCAGTGATCTTGAAATATGTTCAACTTGTTGTTGGACTGCTGCATGCCAATTTTTAATGACCAAGCAACTCATTTAAATCATGTGCAATACTTTGTGCACCTTGACCATACTTCATGAACAAGCGCAACGTACCCGTCTGATCGAACACATAGGTACCTGATGTATGGTCAACTTCATAAGACTTTCCATCTTTGCTTTTAACCTTTTGGTAAAAGATACGGAAATCTTTCGCTACTTTGGCAGTCGCGGCTTCATCACCCATTAAGCCAAGAAATCCAGGATTAAACGCAGGTATATACTGCGCCAATAACGCTTGCGTATCTCGTTCCGGATCGATAGTCACAAACAACACTTGAACTTTTTCAGCATTGCTACCCATTAACTTGAGTGCCTGTGCCATGTCTGACATGGTAGTTGGGCACACCTCAGGGCAGTGTGTATATCCAAAAAACATGACGACAAGCTTACCTCTGAAGTCAGCCAGCGTTCTGAGCTTGCCGTTATGATCGGTTAGTTGAAAATCCTTGCCGAAATCTACACCGGTAATATCTGTCGATTGAAAACTTTGTCCGGTGCTTTTTTGTTGCTTACATCCTGTCATACAGGCTGCAAGCAACAATGCCATAGCCACTGTATAAAAAAATGCTTTTATCACACTATTCATTAATTACCCAATTCTAAATTACCAGGATTGTCGATCACGCTGCTCGCCTTATTGAATTTTCCAATAGTTACAAGAACGCTATTTCAATTTTAAAATAATGATCAACCAGTAGCGCTGCAAATAACAGCATCAAATAGTTGATTGAAAACTTGAAGGTAGTCTTTGCCAAATTATCGCTGTATGAGCGATACAGTATGATGGCGTAATACATAAATATCCCGCCAAGAATGACCGCACTAGCCAAATAGATGATGCCACTCATTCCCATCACAAACGGAATAAGTGTGACAACCACCAAAATCACGGTGTATAGCAGAATATGCAGCAGGGTAAATTCATCACCGTGGGTGATTGGCAGCATAGGTAATCCTGATTTTGCATATTCCGCTTTACGGTAGAGTGCCAAAGCCCAGAAATGAGGTGGTGTCCACACAAAAATAATAAGAAAAAGGATCATTGCTTCCGGAGTTACACTATTTGTAACCGCCGCCCAACCCAATATCGGTGGCATAGCGCCCGATGCGCCACCGATAACAATATTCAAGGGTGTAGATGGTTTCAGGAAGACGGTATAAATTACCGCGTAGCCAAAAAAAGTAGCCAGAGTTAACCACATCGTGAGCGGATTGACGTAGTAATACAACAGCAACAACCCCATCAAACCCAATATTGAAGCGAACAAACTGGTTTCTACTGAAGTCACGCGCCCTGTTGGTAGCGGTCTGCCTTGTGTTCGAGCCATACGTGCATCGATTTCTTGTTCTATCAAGCAATTAAATGCGGCGGCTGCACCGGATACCATACCGATACCAACCGTAACCGTGAGTAACAAGGATAAAGCCGGCATACCAGGCGTGGCCATAAATGTGCCGATGACGGCAGTGAAAACTATCAATGCAGTAACTCTTGGTTTGCATAACTGGAAAAAGCTTTTACAGCTTTCCGAACATTGTTGTAAAACCGCAGCTGTACTCATTTAAAACTCCCTGTCTTTCAGCACGCCACTGGAAAATTTAAGCGCACCCATTAATTCAATTACATAAAAATATCTGGTAAATCGGCCAAACTATTAATTCTCAGCAGAATACTTTAACAAACGCTCAAAGTCTTTACGTACGCCTGCAGGCTCACTTGTTGATTTATAACGCATCATCAAATTACCTTGTTGATCGAGTAAAAATATATTTCTTTGTTCAACATCGGCTTGTGTAAGCAAACCAAATTCCTGATATAACCTGGACAAGTTTTCTTTTCCGGCTGTTAACACACGCATTTCAGGATAGTCAGTCAATTTTGCATTCAGACTGTCGATCCCCTTGTTATCAGTCAAAATTAATACGCGTTGAATTTTATCCAGATATTTTCCCTGAGAGCGATGTGTCTGTCTCATGAAATAAATCCGCTCTATACATTCGGCAGGGCATGAAGCAGTATCGAAATAGATCATCGTCCATTTTCGATGCAGCTCAGATAACTGGACATTTTTGCCATCCATTGATTGAAACGCCATGTCTTCAATAAATCGGGCCGGCTGGATTAACTCACCATAATTGCCTGTTTCGGCTGGCCGCCATCCGCTGATATACAACATGGTAGAAAGCACGACAGGCAATGCGAAAATTGAAAGTACAATGATCAATTTACGGCGATTAGATTTTTTTTGATTGACTGTATTATTTTCCATTGGTTTTACTATCCTCAAGGGATACTCTTTTAAAATTTGTGACGATATAAATGATAACCAGTGCAATAGACATTAAATACCATTGAACAGCATATCCTCGGTTGACCTCTAATCCGGTGTTTGGTTTGGGCCAATCACGAATGTATCCGCCAGTTGAATTTGTCGCATCCATAAGAATGGTGACGGGTTGCAACGTAAAGGGAACTCGTTTCTTGTAAATTGTTAGATCCAGGTTTTGCCATACGGTTTGCCATGTCTTCATATCGACAGGCGTATGAGTCAGTTCAATGTACTTACCTGATGGATCATGGGCGATCCCGCTAATCTCCACCTCGTGTTGAGGCGTTTGTATTATGGGCAATATATTT
Source organism: Nitrosomonadales bacterium (assembly GCA_025350915.1). Taxonomy (GTDB): domain Bacteria; phylum Pseudomonadota; class Gammaproteobacteria; order Burkholderiales; family Gallionellaceae; genus 39-52-133. The sequence goes on along the minus strand of JANXWX010000225.1, from coordinate 7,502 downwards.
CTGTCTGCCCCTACAGGTACCCAGCCACGGTTGACCAATACGCGCATATTGCTACCAGTAATATGCAATGGCGAAATGACATGGTAACCCGCCTGACCTTTATAAATTTGGTTATCAAGCAATATTTGATAGGCTGGTTCGTAATAACCTCTGGCTTCAATATGGCTATAGCGCAATGCATCCACACTTAATAACTCACCACCAATATGTATTGAATCAACTGACGCGCGCCGATCATACACATCCTGCAGCTTTTGTTTTGTATCAGCTTTATTGGATTGCCACAATCCGAGATTAATCAGTACAGGCAAAACCAGCAATGTAGCCAACGTGGGTATCAGCTTGGGTTTGAATCTAAAATTTAATATTTGCATAATCAATATTTGAATCGCATAATTGAAGAGCTAACTCAGGAAAATTACAAATGCTCATCAAAATAATCATCATTCTGTTTCTGATTATCATAATCGGAAGTCTTTTCAGTGCATTAACATTTCTTTATAAGGATGGTGGCTCAGGCACTCGCACCGTTAAGGCATTAACGATCAGAATATCCCTATCCATCTTATTGTTTATCCTGATGATGCTTGGATTCTATTTCGGCATTATCCCCGGCAAAGGTCAATAAATTCTATAGCAGCACCCAGAACATCCCTGCAATAAACAGTTTCAACATTTAATCTATTGAATCTGCTTCTGACAAACATAAAGATTAAAGTATAAACACCCCATCTCAAGCCCCCCTAAGAAGGGAAACTTGGAATGGGGTGCTTTATATAAACGAATTGTTATTTCAACTTTGAAAATAACAATTCGTTAACCCTGAATCAGGATACGTGGGTCAACCTGATTACAGCCAGTATACGAATACAAACAATCCCAACCAGACTACGTCAACAAAGTGCCAGTACCATGCCACACCTTCAAAACCAAAGTGTGCATCAGGCTTGAAATGACCTTTCATTGAACGTACTAGAATAACAGCCAACATGGTCGTACCCAGCATCACGTGGAAACCATGGAAGCCTGTCAACATGAAGAATGTTGCACCATATATGCCGGCACCCAGTGTCAAACCAAGTTCTGTGTAAGCATGATGGTATTCATATGCCTGCAACACAATAAATGCTATCGCCAATGCAATAGTCATAAACAGACCAATGACTAGTTGAGAACGATTATTCTTGATCAATCCCCAGTGTGCCCAAGTTACTGTCGCACCAGAAGTCAGCAGCAACAGTGTATTGATAGCAGGAATACCCCATGCGCCCATCGGTGTGAACTTGGCCATACTACCAGGACCACTTACCTGCTCAACGCCTGGAGAGCTTGTCGGCCAGGATGCAACAAACTGTGGCCACAATTGCGCCATCGTGTCGCCCGAACCCAACCATGGCACTGACAAGACACGTGCATAAAACAGTGCACCGAAGAAAGCCGCAAAGAATGCAACCTCGGAGAAAATAAACCAGCTCATACCCAAACGGAATGACTTATCTACTTGTTTGTTGTACTTGCCTGACTCGCTCTCACGAACCACTTCACCAAACCAGCCGTACATCATAAAAAGCAAAATAGCCACGCCCGCCAGCAAGGTAACACCACCCATGCTGATCTTGTTAACCATCATGATCACGCCGCTCGCCATCGTCAACAGGGCCAGTGAGCCTACAATTGGCCAGTGCGAGGGTGTTGGCAGATAGTAACTGTCTTTATTCCCACTCATAATCAAACTCCCTTTTTAATAAAATTGAATTGTTAAAAGCATCAGCTTAACAATCCGCTACCTTGTTACAAAATTTACCAGAAGTACCAGCGTTAATACAAACAAGACTGCACCGACTATGCCGACCACAATAACTTGTGTTAATGATAAATTCGCCATATCGGTTTGAGCTTCATCTTTATTTCGTATACCTAAAAAACTCCATAAAACAGCTCGTGCCGCTTTGAATATATTAGATTTTTTCTCTATGTTGCTTTGGTTCGCCATTGAATTCCTTAATTTCCTGCTTTGCTTGACCTAAACGTTTACTACAACCTCTCGAACCCTTTCCAACTCAACTTTTAACCTCAAAGAAAGTATAAGAAAGTGTAATAGTGTTTACATCCTTGGGTAAGTCAGGTGTAACTACAAACACTACCGGCATACCTCTATGTTCATGTGGCGCCATTACTTGCTTGGTAAAACAAAAGCATTCCACTTTTTTAAAATACTGCACGGCTAATGCAGGGCCGTAACTTGGCACTGCAACACCTACAGTTTCCCTATCCGTTGTATTGACCACGTCGTAAACAACATTTGTCATTTCACCCGGATGGATACGGACGCTTTTTTGTTGCGCCTCGAAGTTCCACGGCATCTTTTCGTTTGTACTTGCAACGAACTCAACCGTAATCCAGCGACTTTTATCCACCTGCGTGTTAGACGTATCAACATTTCTGTTCACGTTTGCGTAAGGATTGGATAAATCAACCCTGGTTGCATCAAGCCAACCCGCATCACATGCACTTTTGTAGATAGGTACCATAGCATAGCTAAAACCCAGCATTGCAAACGCAAACAATGCCAGCTTTATTACCAGCGATTTAACGGAAACATTCATCGCCATACTAATTTACTTATTATTATGGCGACAAACAAACTAACTGCAACAACAGCCAAAATTAACGCAGTTACATAAATATTTTTTTGCATACTCTTCAGTATCAACACAGCAAGAACATAAGCCCTTGCGCTGTTGCTTATTTAATTACCGGAGGCGTTGCAAATGTGTGATACGGAGCAGGAGATGGAATTGTCCACTCCAATGTATCAGCACCTTCCCAAACTTGCGCAGTCGCTTTGGTGCCGCCGCGAACACACTTGATAACCACGATTACAAACAGCAATTGTGTCGCTCCGAACATGAAACCACCGATACTGGAGATCATATTGAAGTCAGCAAACTGTAAGGCATAGTCAGGAATACGGCGTGGCATACCGGCCAAACCCAGGAAATGCTGCGGGAAGAACAGTATGTTAAAACCTATCATGGACAACCAAAAATGCCATTTGCCCAATGTTTCGTTGTACATATGACCTGTCCATTTTGGCAACCAGTAATATGCGCCGGCGAAAATAGCGAACAACGATCCGGATACCAATACATAGTGGAAATGCGCAACGACGTAGTATGTGTCCTGCAACTGGATATCAACCGGAACAACTGCTAATACAATACCGGTGAAACCACCAATGGTGAACAGCGCAACGAAGGCAATCGCGAACAACATGGGCGTTTCAAAGGTCATTGAGCCTTCCCACATTGTCGCAATCCAGTTGAATACTTTAACGCCTGTTGGCACAGCGATCAGCATGGTTGCATACATGAAATACAACTGGGCAGCAGTTGGCATACCTACAGAGTACATGTGGTGAGCCCATACGATAAACGACAGAATCGCAATAGATGCGGTCGCATAAACCATGGATGCATAACCAAACAGCGGCTTGCGTGCAAAGGTAGGGATAATCGATGAAACGATACCAAACGCTGGCAGAATCATGATGTACACCTCTGGATGACCAAAGAACCAGAAAATATGCTGGAACATTACCGGATCACCGCCACCTGCAGCATTAAAGAAATGCGTATCAAAATGACGATCCGTCAGTAACATTGTTACCGCACCGGCCAATACTGGCATAACTGCAACCAGCAGGAACGCAGTAATAAACCATGTCCATACAAATAATGGCATCTTCATGTACGTCATGCCAGGAGCACGCATATTCATGATAGTGGTGATAATGTTAATCGAACCCAGAATCGATGAGATACCCAGGATATGCACTGCAAAAATAGTCATATCACCAGACAAGCCGCCTTGAATAAACAAGGGTGGATACATTGTCCAGCCACCTGCTGCTGCACCGCCGGGTACAAAGAAAGATCCAACCAGCAAAATTGCAGCCATAGGCAACAACCAGAAGCTCCAGTTATTCAGACGGGGAAGCGCCATATCGGGCGCACCTATCATTAAAGGAACTTGCCAGTTAGCAAATCCAACAAATGCCGGCATGATCGCACCAAACACCATGATCAAACCGTGCATTGTTGTCAGTTGGTTAAAGGTGTTGGGTTGCATAAACTGCAAGCCTGGCTGGAACAATTCGGCACGAATGCCCATTGCCAAAGAGCCTGCAAAAAAGAACATGATCAAGCTAAAAAACAGATATAGCGTACCAATGTCTTTATGGTTAGTTGTTGTAACCCAGCGCATAATGCCGCTGGGGTGATGTTCATGTCCGTGATCGTGAACTGCTTCCATGTCCGTTCCTCCTTAATTATTTTCTTGACGCTTTAATTTCGCTTGGCTGGATAGCTTCGCCGGTATGATTACCCCAGGCGTTGCGCGTATAGGTAATTACCGCAGCCACATCTGTATCGGACAATTGCTTGCCGAAAGCCGACATTGCAGTACCTGCCTTACCATTCATAACGATATCGATTTGTGCCTGCTTAGGTCCTTTAACCATCTTGGAACCATCCAGCGCAGGGAAGACTGGGGCCATGCCCTCACCCTTGGCCTGATGGCAACCTGCACAATTGGTGGCATAGACCTTTTCACCAATAGACTTCAACTCAGCAAGCTCATACACTTTGTTTGTATCCTGTGTCGCAGCAGCAGATTTGGATTTTTGCTCAGCTACCCACTTATCGTAGTCAGCTTGCTCTTTCACTTCTACAACGATAGGCATGTAACCATGATCTTTACCGCACAGTTCTGCACATTGACCACGGTATGTTCCCGCTTTATCAGCCTTAAACCAGCTATCTTTGATAAAACCAGGAATAGCGTCTTGCTTAATACCAAATGTCGGTACCCACCAAGCGTGAATAACATCATTTGCTGTCAATAAAATACGAACCTTTTTGCCAACCGGCACTACCATTGGATTATCAACTTCGAGCAAATAGTTCTCATTTTTAGCTGCAGTACCCTTCAGTTCAAACTGATCACGGGGTGTAGACAGCACGCTCATAAATTTGAAACCTTCCTGCTGATAGTCATATTCCCACTTCCATTGATAGCCAGTGATTTTGACTGTCATGTCCGGATTGGAAGAATCTCTCATCGCAAGAACTGATTTTGTTGCCGGATAAGCCATGCCGATCAGGATAAGCAATGGAATCGTCGTCCATACAATTTCAATCATTGTATTGTGGTGAAAATTCGCCGCCTTGTGACCAACAGATTTGCGATGCTTAAGAATTGAATAAAACATTGCGCCGTAAACAACGACAGCGATACCAACGATGATCCACATCGTTATCATATGCAAGTCATAAATCTGACCCGCTATAACAGTAACCGGCTTTGGAAAATTTATTGCATACTCAGCTTGTGCAAGCATCGAGTACATCGCCAGTGCAAGCCCTCCGCCAATTTTTTTTATCAGATTGGACATCATTCCATATTCCCCCTCGTTAATTTAGATACTTTGAAATTTAAAAACAATTCTTACAACCTGTTACTTCATAAAAATATTGTTACTTATCCGCACAGCCCGCATATGCGAATAAAATTTGCCTTGTTTAGCACGGTAAACTTTCGGATTATTTCACCTGACCCAACAACAAATGGGATTGATCTGCATCAAAAATTAGGTATGAAAATTCGCTATAACCTTCGCAATATATCAAAAACCATAACATCTTGACAAGGTTTTCAACACATAAACACTAAGGAATAAACACAAGTTATTGATTTACTGCATGGCAGCTTGAACAAGCTACAGTAATAAACAAGGTGCAAATACTAAAATAACAGGGGATTTTATTCAGGTGAACCGGCTTTTCCTTCAATCATCGCAGCTGCAACGCGGCGAGGAACCATATCTTTATCAAGCAAACGCTCAATACGTGCAAATACTTCAAAACGAGAGAATGGCTTTTTCATAAAGTCATCAGCACCAATACGACTACCAAAAAACAGCTCCGTGGCCTGTTCGTTACCACTAATCATTATCACCGGTATATGTCGTGTAAGCTCATCCCTGCGTAATGTTCGTAACGCAGCAAATCCATTTACGCCCGGCAAAATAATATCCAGGAATACCAAATCAGGCTTCTCGGTACGCGCGATTTCTATACCCGACTCTGCGTCACCTGCCTCAAAAGTGATAAATCCGGCTGATCTTAAAATCTTCTTAAGCGCAAACACCACGGTTGGTGAATCATCAATAATCAATGCTCGCGTATCATCACGTGCATTCACACGTCTTTTGCGCCTGCGCTCACCTTTAACGGCTCCGGCCGAATCTGCCGATCCTTCTGACTCAAACTCAGCATTACCAAAAGTCGAACGAATCCTATCGAATATACCCACAGCCACCCCTTATTTACATTTAAAACTGCAACGATGATGATCGGTTGCAGCAAATTTTCACAACTTTACGGTTTCAATCTCATGAAAATGCGTGCATTTGCTTATTCTAAATTGATCCTGGCCTTAGATTACACATATTGCAACGTGAGCCCCGGATATCATGTTTTAAAATAAGTACTAATTCAAAGCTACCCTGCTTACGTGAGTGTCTCATGGAGAGTATATAAAAGTATATATGCCAAAAGTACTAATCCTACAGCCTAAATAATAGCCAAGCTTATACAATTTGCTAAAAGTTTCAGCTCCTTACTGATACGACACACACGACAATACCCCTTGAAACGTACGCCAGACTGGTACTGAAAAAACGACATATCTTCCCTGCCCGCTATATAAACATGCTTTAAAACCACATTAATTTTCACTTTAAGTTTTATATACGGCTGCTCTTCAATGACTATAGTGCCTTCCAGAGACAAATAATTTTTAAATACCTTCTTGTAATTCATCGCCTGACTTGATACAGTGCACCGTCTTTTAACCACAAGGGAGTCGAGAAGATGAACAAAGCAGAACTGATTGAAGCAGTAGCAAAGTCCACAAAACAGACAAAAACCAATGTAGAAGAAACACTGAATGCGCTGATGGGTGCTGTTCAGACCTCTTTAGTAAAGGGTGAGAACGTTCAATTGATCGGTTTTGGTACATTCGCTGTTGAACAGCGCGCAGCACGTATCGGCCGCAATCCAGCCACAGGCAAAGAATTGAAAATCCCAGCCAAGAAAGTTGCTAAATTCAAGGTTGGCAGCAAACTTAAAGATGCAGTTGCAGGTAAAAAGAAGAAGTAAAAAGCACAGCCTTTTAGGTTAAGCAAGATGGCGATCTGGTAACAGATCGCCATTTCTTTTTATACACTTAATCAGTAGTGTCCGGAGATTTAATTAAATAGATTCAATTGGTTATCATATTCATGCGTATTCATTTGCGTCTCCATATTTTTAAGTAATTGATCAAGCGGTGTTTTCTCAAAAAGAGTGAGATTCAAAATTTGCAGAATGGAGTATAACGAAGCCTCGATATTGAGCCGTTTTTTGACGATGGCGACCAAGACATAAATGGTGATGGCA
>JANXWX010000224.1 GCA_025350915.1 Nitrosomonadales bacterium | reverse complement strand
GTTACAGTTTTTCCGATTGACTCGACTCATTCAAGTAAATCATGAAAACCAATAAGCATAATAATTAATACATTTCAGGGGGATTTATGACAGTTGCAAAACATGTAATGACGAAAGAAGAAAAGAAAGTCATTTTCGCTTCTTCTTTAGGGACAGTTTTTGAATGGTATGACTTCTATTTATACGGCTCTTTGGCAGCGGTCATCGGTAAGCAATTTTTCTCAGGCGTAAATGAAACTACTGCCTTCATCTTTGCATTGATGGCATTTGCTGCCGGATTTGCGGTACGCCCTTTTGGTGCCCTGGTATTTGGCCGGCTGGGCGATCTGGTAGGACGCAAATATACTTTCCTTGTTACGATTATGATTATGGGCTTGTCCACTTTTGTTGTGGGCTTGCTACCGACCTATGCGAGTATCGGCATAGCCGCTCCTATCATACTGGTGTGCCTGCGTTTGCTTCAGGGCTTGGCTCTGGGTGGTGAATATGGTGGTGCGGCGACCTATGTTGCAGAACATGCTCCACGCCATAAACGCGGCGCCTTCACTGCCTGGATTCAGACTACCGCCACACTGGGTCTATTCCTGTCTCTGATCGTCATTATGCTGACACGCAGTTATACCGGTGCAGATTTTGACGTATGGGGCTGGCGTATTCCTTTCCTGGTTTCGATCGTATTACTGGGTGTATCGATGTGGATACGTTTGTCACTGAATGAATCGCCAGCTTTCACCAAGATGAAAGAGGAAGGTACCCGCTCCAAAGCGCCTTTGACCGAATCGTTTGGGCAATGGAAAAATGCACGCTTCGTATTGCTAGCCCTGTTCGGGCTCGTCGTTGGCCAGGCAGTGGTGTGGTATACAGGGCAGTTTTATGCGCTCTTCTTCCTTACGCAAATGCTCAAAGTGGATGCGCAGAATGCCAACTTGCTGATTGCCGGTTCGCTAATTATTGCAACGCCATTCTTTGTCGTATTTGGTTCGTTGTCAGACAGGATCGGGCGTAAACCCATCATCATGGCTGGGTGTCTGATTGCAGCGTTGACGTACTTCCCTATCTTCAGCGGATTGACACATTTTGCCAACCCGGCTTTGGAAGCTGCGCAAAAAACGTCACCTATTATTATTGTTGCTGATCCCGCTGCTTGTACATTCCAGTTTGACCCTATCGGCAAGGCAAAGTTTTTAAATTCTTGCGATATTGCAAAAGGCGTGCTGGCAAAATCAGGAATCTCCTATCTGAATGAGGCCGCGCCGGCTGGCACCGTTGCTACTATCAAGATAGGCGATAAAGCAGTCTCCAGTTTTGAGGGTAATGTTCTGGACAAAGACGCATTCAAGGTGAAGAGCAAGGAATTCTCTGACGCAGTGAATGTAGCCGTCAAAGAGGCTGGCTATCCTGCCAAGGCCGATCCTAACCAAGTTAACAACCCGATGGTGCTGCTGTTGCTGACGATACTGGTGATTTACGTAACCATGGTATACGGCCCAATTGCTGCGATGCTGGTGGAGATGTTCCCGACACGCATACGCTACACCTCAATGTCGCTACCCTATCACATTGGTAACGGCTGGTTTGGTGGCTTCCTGCCTACTGTGGCTTTCGCACTGGTGGCATGGAAAGGCGATATATATTTCGGCCTGTGGTATCCGGTTGGGTTTGCTCTTATGACCTTCGTGATCGGTATGATTTTCATCAAGGAAACATATCACGTTGATATTCATTCAAACTCGGTAGGTATAGAAGAAGCTCGATAAATCTGGCAGTTAACATCAAAAGCCCCATTGCTGAAAAGCAATGGGGCTTTTTCTTTGGGACATTTCGCTCTACCCCAATTTCGTAGACAATGTCGCCTGCACTTATTTATCACCCTTACAAATTTGTAAGCGTCCAGCCCCACCACCTTGAACTGAGCCTAATGATGTAAGAGCATAGTGTCCACCAATTTTAAGTGGACACTATCATGACTACCGTTCTCCCATCAGGCCACCGCCGCAACCATTCAAATGAATTCAAGTCCGATCTGATCACGATGTGCCGTCAGCCCGGCGTTTCCGTTTCAGCCGTGGCACAGGCGCACGGCGTGAATGCCAATCTGTTGCGCCGCTGGATGAAGCAATATCGTAAGCGTCCAGCCGCCCCACCTATCAAGCTGATGGAATTTGTGCAGATTGCTTGATCGGCAACAGCTCATCAATTCTTCGCATGCTCCACACGGGAAGTTTTTCCAGCGTATCTTTCAGTCAGGCAGCCGGTTCGATACCATTGAGCTTCGCGGTGGCAAACAGGCTTTGTATGGCCGCCGCCCGTTTTCCCGCACGTTCACTACCGGCAAACAGCCAGTTCTTCTTTCCAATCGCAATGGGACGGATCGCATTCTCCACCGGGTTATTGTCAATCGGCAGATTGCCGGTTTGCGCATAGCGAACCAGACTCGCCCAGCGGTTGAGCGTGTAGTCGATGGCGCGAGCCGCTTCTTCAACAGCATACAGTGCGCCAATGCGCCTCAAGGCTACCGCAGCTTGTTGATGGACACCATTCACCTGAAAAGGACCTCAGGGTCAGTTCTAACATTCCAACATTTAGCAAAACCCATATTTTGATAATCCCTTATTTATTAAAGAAGAGAGTGTAAATGTTTGAATGTGAGAACTGACCCCGTGATTCTTTCAAATTAAACTGTCCGGGAAATGCGTGTTACCTCAGTCTGACCCCATCAATTTTTGCAGGAAGCAAATCGCGGCGGAAAGTTCGGCGCTTGCCACCCATTCCAGCAAGCATTGGATGGTCCCTATTTTCACGTACCAGTTTGATTGCCATGTGAAGGGCACGAAGATAGTAATAAATTGCCCGT
>JANXWX010000211.1 GCA_025350915.1 Nitrosomonadales bacterium | reverse complement strand
CAGGATGGCGGCCTTGCGCTCGGCTTTAGTCCAGCGGCGCAGGAATTCGTCGAGTGTGGAGTAATCCTTGCGCACGGTTGAGCGGGTGTAGTCCCTGAGGGATTCGGTAATTAACTTGCCTTCCGGCCCGTAATATTGCACGCGCTCGGATACGACATACACCGTTACATCGCCGAGCACGTATTTCACGCGCTTGCTGCCGGGTTCGCCCTCAGGGAAACTTATATCGGGAGGCATGATCTCGCCTTCATCGCCTGTATCCAGCGGCATTGGATTGCCATTTTCATCCAGGATTATTTCTGGCACTTCATCTGGTGGCACGGGTGAATCATCACCTTTAGGCTCATAGATCATGACTGGCTCGCCATCAAAGTCTTTATCGGCAAACAGCTCCGTCGCCTTTTTGAAATCCATGATGGTGAACCAGTATTTGTCGTAATCCTCGTTGATGCGCGTGCCGCGCCCGATGATCTGCTTGAACTCGGTCATCGACTTGATGTGTTGATCGAGCACCACCAGTTTGCAGGTTTGCGCATCGACGCCGGTGGTCATCAGCTTGGAGGTGGTGGCGATTACCGGATAACGCTCTTCCGGGTTGATGAAATTATCCAACTCGGCTTTTCCTTCTTGTTCATCGCCGGTTATGCGCATCACGTATTTACGGTTTTCCTTCACCCGCTCTGGATTCAGGTTGATCAAAGCCTGGCGCATGCGCTCGGCGTGGTCGATGTCATCACAGAACACGATGGTTTTGGCGTAGGGGTCTGTTGCCACCAGGAACTCGGTAATTTTTCTGGCGACTAGTTCGGTGCGTTTCTCCAGCACCAATGTGCGATCCATATCTGTCTGGTTGTAAATGCGGTCTTCAATCAGCTGGCCATTTTTGTCGGTTTGGCCTTTGCTTGGGCGCCAGCCTTGCACGTCTTTGTCGATGTCGATGCGCACGACTTTATATGGCGCTAAGAAGCCATCTTCAATGCCCTGCTTCAACGTGTAGCTGTAGACCGGGTCACCAAAGTAATGAATGCTGGAAACATCTTTGGTCTCCTTCGGCGTGGCAGTTAAGCCCACATGCGTGGCCGAAGAAAAATACGCCAGAATTTCGCGCCATGCAGAATCTTCCGCTGCGCTGCCGCGATGGCATTCGTCGATCACGATCAGGTCAAAGAAATCAGGCGTAAATTGCTTGTAGATGTTCTGCTCTTCTTCGCTACCGGTGACAGCCTGATACAAAGATAGGTAAATTTCATAGCTTTTGTCGATCTGGCGCTTGCTGATTTTGGTCATCGCCGCACCAAACGGCTTGAAGTCGTTGTTCTTGGTTTGATCGACCAGTATGTTGCGATCAGCCAGGAACAGAATGCGTTTTTTGGTGCCGGACTTCCACAGCCGCCAGATGATCTGAAACGCGGTGTAGGTTTTGCCGGTGCCGGTAGCCATTACCAACAAAATGCGCTGCTGTGCCCTTGCCACTGCCTCCACCGCGTTATTGATGGCATTGGCTTGATAGTATCGCGGGGCACGGCCTGCACCGTCGTCGTAGTAAGGCATTTCTACGGTGTGGCGTGCTGCCACCGTTTCCAAGCCCTTCCACTGGCAATAACGCTGCCACAGTTGTGCGGGTGATGGGAATTCGTTCAGTGCAAACTCTTGTTCGGTTTTTTCGGCTAGCCCGGTACGGTCATGCAACAAAAAACCATCGCCATTGGAGCTGAACACAAACGGCACAGCCAGTGTTTCTGCGTAGTTCAGCGCCTGCTGCATACCAGCGCCCACGCCGTGGCTGTTGTCCTTGGCTTCGATCACGGCCAGCGGAATATTTGATTTGTAATAGAGGATGTAATCGGCGCGCTTCTGTTCACCACGGATGTGCAACTTACCGCGCACGATGATGCGCCCCTTGGTAAAGCTCACTTCCTCGCGTATCTGACTGAGTAGATCCCACCCTGCGCCTGTGATGGCTGGGGTGATGTACTTGGAGCAGATGTCGCGTTCGGAGAGGCTTCTCTTGTCAACCATGGGGCATATTGTCTGCGATAAGTTAGTTCGGGACTGCGCCCAGAGCGGATACTTTTTCCAGCAGCAACTCAGTCGCTTTAATCAGGTCAGCTATAAGCTGATCGTCAACTTCAAGATGCCCTTCATACTCAGCAAGATTCCGTCTATCGTGGCACATTGCTAGTACGCGCCACACGGCAGGCGCAATGCCTAGTGTGTGTTCTAATGTTTGAAACACAAGGTAGCGGTTTTCTGAACGGAAACCATTCCAGCGCAATGCGGATAAAGCCAAAGCATGCGCGGCGTTGTAGGCCAAATCAAATCTACTTTCAATAGACAGGGTTACATTGCGCGCGTCAATCAAGCGTGCCCTGCCCGAGCGCAACAATCCGTCAAACTCAGACTGGCTACCAGGCTCGGCTTTCAGTTGGCCAACTTTAACGAGGTTATTGAGCTGCTGGGAGGTCATGTTCCGAGCCTATCAGAAAAATTTTGGGTTGCGCCATTATACGGGTAAGAAACGCATTCTCAGCCTTCAGTTTTCGTGGAACATCATCCTTGTTGTAAATGGCTGGGCTTACCTTACGCCCAAGCTGCGCTTCTGCTGGCATAAGTGCCGTGTACACTTCAGGGTAGTCGATATTATCGCCTATCACCATGACATCAATATCGCTCCTGGCAGTATCTGACCCTTTGGCAATTGAGCCGTAAATAAACGCAACAGAAATCTTATCAGCCATTGGCAATAAACCTTGGCGCAGCACATCTGCCAGACCAAATGTTTTCAGCACAATGCCACGTAGCTCTTCAAAAATTGGTGCTTCACGATTGGCCTGATAATGCTTCTGGTTACCAATTTTATTGACCGTAATCAAACCGGCAGCGGTGAGCTTGGCCAGCTCACGCACACCCGCGCCAGTGCCCGACCCTGCCAGCCTGAACAGCTCATTCGCATAAAAGCTGCGATCTGGGTTGCCGAACAGCAATCCCAATATACGTGCCTGAACCTTTGAGAACAAGGCATCAGATAAGCTTATCGATTGATCTTTCATACGCACATGATAATACCCATTATGGGAATTATCAATCCCATAATGGGTATTAATTATATAGCCTGGGAACTAAGCCTATTTTTCAAACCTTGCACGGAGACAATGGCCGCTGCTAAACAATCTCGCCCCCTTCCCTTGAGCCACCGGATCTAATGTGAATTTTTCTACTGGTTGCGGCAACGCAACATTTTTAGCCTTCTTGTTTCTACTCGCCAAAATCTTTACACCTAAATCCAAGCTAAATTTCCCTAGTTTTTGCTTTTTTATCAAGCCTTCCATAAAAGAAATTGGTGTTCGTTTGATTGTGCCAGGAAGGCATAATGCCCCTCAAGCTCCGCTAACAATTTTTGTTGTGTGTCTAGCTGAAGATGTCTCATCAAGCCCCAAATTACTATTTTCTCCTCTTCAATGAGCTGTGCTGGAAAAATAATTTTCGATTCACCACTATTACAAAATAAATCATTATCCGTGGGTGGTTGTGGTGGTATATGCGTAATCTCTGAAAAGGTAATCTCTGTAATATCTGAACTGGGATTCACACTTCCCTGTAAATGCATCCCCCCCATATCCAGAATCTTTGATTCACGACTCACTGTAAATCGCTGCTCCTGATTTACAGTAGCTACATTTTTATTATTCATGATTAGTTCATCAAGCACCATGTCAGTTAACATATGGTTACGAAAGTAATAAGTTAGATTTTCAACACGGTTTAGATAACTGCAATAATATTTCCCCTGAAATTTGTCATCGGCTTGGTCATACAAGCCTTTGGACTTAAATCTAGTTCCAATTTTGTCAAAAGCTGTTCTAAATTCCTCCGCCGACAATCCAAGCTCCTCTGTCCAGCTATCCCCTTTCCGAAATTTCAAATGGCCTGAAGGCTCTAAAAACTTCCAGAATCCATCAGGAAATCGCTCAAACCAATAATCAAGTTGTTGCATCAAAATACATGCTGCAACAGAGCCAGCAATCGGTTGTAGCTCCTTAATATATGGAATGGTATTTCGAGTAATAAACAAAATCCGATTTCTCATTTCGGACTCCTAGTTGTCGCCGCAACTAACAGATCTTCTGCAAGCGATCGTAATTCTGGAAAGGAATTTACTACTGGCGTTTCAACGGTTTTATTTTCGTACTCTAGGACTAGAGCACGCCGAATGGCTGCACCAATATCAGCCGGGTAAAAATCAATCACCCTTTGCGTATCAAATATTTTCTTACCACCCAGACCTCCTAAAATTTCAAAGGGTGGAAGAGATTTTTTTTGACTGCGTGTGAGGTCACGCAAAATCGTCTTTTCGCCTTTATAAATCAAAGGGGAAAGCAAGCGGGCCAACGATCTCGCATCAAGTGTCAAAGGTATTTTTCTCATACCCCCTCCATTTTTGCTCGCTGGATAGCTTGAAATTTTGAAGCTTTGCTTGGGCGGCCTCGCTTGGGATTTGATGATTCAACGCGAAGCGAATCAACGTACTCAGCCAAGTCCGAAATATGTATAAATATCCGAGTCCCGTTCGTGTTCGGCACAGTCGGAATTGGAAATTTTTTCTTGCAGAGAAGATTCCGAGCAGTTTGTTCTGGAATTCCAACTGACGCAGAAGCGGTAGCGAACGGAATTAGAATTTGGCCGTTGAATCTGACCAGTAAAATTTGAAGAGTCGAGCTGATTTGTGCTTGCATTTCTTGTTCTCCGACCGAAGAACAAGCTAATTGCAAATGACGCTTGCAATGCCCGCTCCCCGGAAAATAATATTTCCGAAAAACGAGAATGCCCGCGTGGGAATTTTTAGTTCTACTGTAAATGCATTGCGTTGGGCACCCGTATCACCGGGGATTAGTGACTAAACACTACCGCTACTCATTCCAGACCACAACGTATAGCGTTGTATGACTCCTGCTCCACAAACCTTCTCGAAAAATTTGCCAAACAGGAGAAATTGGCTATCGCTCGTAGCACCCCGAGACTTAGTCCACGGAGCTCTCCATAACCTTGCATTTGATGTAGGATTGACGTCCTAATACGACAATCCGATGGAGCCGAGATCAATATACCAGCGGATATCGTTCGATGCAAGATGACGCAGGGTTCAATTAATTGAGGTCTAATTTGGTCAAATTTAGACGAAAAAAATTAGTATGCTCGGGTATAATCAGACATACCGTCACATACTAACTATTTGATTTGTTTGGTGCGAAAGGAGAGACTCGAACTCTCACGCCGCGAGGCGCTGGAACCTAAATCCAGTGCGTCTACCAATTCCGCCACTTTCGCCCTGCTTTTTCAGGGGCGCGATTATAGCACGCAAAAAATTTATGGGGGTAAATTCAGCCGCTTATTTTGATGACAGTCCGCCCATGTGAAGTGCCATCCAGCAGCTTGGGAAATACTGCGGGCAATTGATCAAAGGCTACGGTATGCGCGAGCTTTTCCAACTGCGGTGGGCGCCACTCATTTGCCAATTTGCGCCAGATTTCATGACGCAATGGCATTGCAGTCGCAGCCGAGTCAATGCCGATTAGCCTCACACCGCGCAAGATAAACGGAAACACTGTCGTATTTAACTCCACACCGCCGGCGTTACCAAAACTTGCAATCACGCCATTCTGCTGCATGGTGCGGGTTAGCCAGGCCAAGGTTGCGCCTCCTACCGAATCAAGCGCAGCGGCCCACTGCGCTTTTTCAAGTGGACGTGTACTGGCTATACCTATCGCGCTGCGCGCCAAAATTTCATCCGCTCCAAGCGAGCGTAAATAGTCGTGCTCGCCGTCTTTACCGGTGATGGCGACCACCTGATAGCCCAACCGTTTCAGCATATTGATCGCCAGGCTGGCCACACCGCCGGTTGCACCCGTTACCACAACCTTGCCATTTTCAGGTTTGACATCATTTTGTTGCAAGCGATGCAAGGAGAGCGCCGCTGTAAAGCCGGCTGTACCCAGCGCCATCGCATCATGCAGTGACAAGCCCAACGGCAAGCGCACGACCCACTCGGCAGGAACGCGTACCAGTTCGGCAAAACCGCCGTCATGCGCCACCCCCATCTCATACCCGGTGACCAGAACATGATCACCTGGTGCAAAGCGTGGATCATGCGAACTCACAACGACACCGGCTACATCAATACCACCAACACAGGGGAAACGTCGAATAACCTTGCCCGCACCGGTTGCAGCCAGTGCATCTTTGTAATTGACACTTGAGTAGGCCGCGCGTATCACGACTTCGCCCGGGTCGAGCTCGCTCAGCTCAAGATCTACCCAGCGGCTGGTAACTTTATTGCCTTCATTAAAAATACGAAGCGCGCGGAACTTCATTGTAGTAATTAAATATGAATGGTGCGCTTATCCACCGCAAGTGCGGCTTCATGTATCACTTCGGATAAGGACGGATGCGCATGGATCGTGCGCGCCAGATCTTCGCTGCTGGCGGTGAAGGCCATCGCCAATACGCCTTGCTGAATCAATTCCGAGGCCATCGCGCCGATGATATGTACACCCAAGATACGATCGCTGCTTGCGTCGGCCAGTATTTTTACGAAGCCACTAGTTTCGCCCAATGCGCGTGCACGACCATTGGCCATAAACGGGAACTGGCCGGCCTTGTAGGTGACGCCGTCTTTTTTCAATTGCTGTTCGGTTTTGCCCACCCAGGCAATTTCGGGCGTGGCATACATAACCCAGGGCACCAGATTCAAATCACAGTGTCCGGCTTGCCCGGCAATTATTTCTGCAACCATCACCCCTTCTTCAGAGGCTTTGTGTGCCAGCATTGGCCCGCGGACTACGTCACCCACCGCAAACACATTGGGTAAGTTGGTGCGGCAATGTTCATCCACTTCTACACGGCCAGCGGCATCCAGTTTCAAACCGGCTTCTTTGGCACCAAGTCCCTCGGTATTCGGCACCCGGCCAACGGCCACAATCAGCTTGTCTGCGAGCAATTCCTGCGCTGCGCCCTGGGCATCTTTCCAGGATATTGCCAATTCTTTTTTGCTCAGCGACACTTTTTCAATCTGTGCGCCCAGTTGTATTTTTAAACCCTGCTTGTTAAATGCGCGCAAGGCTTCTTTTGCGATTTGTTCATCTGCTGCCGGCATAAAAGCGGGTACAGCTTCCAGGATGGTAACTTCACTGCCCAGCCTGCGCCACACACTGCCCAGCTCCAGACCAATCACACCCGCGCCAATGATCACCAGGCGTTTGGGTACTTCGGTAAAGGCCAGCGCACCGCTGTTATCAACAATACGCTCTCCATCCAGCTTGGCTTGCGGCAAGGCACGCGGTGTTGAACCGGTAGCGATAATGACATGTTTTGCGCGCAGCTCTTCACCACCCGCTACTGCAACACGCCAGGCATCTCCCTCACGACCAAGCAAGCTTGCGCGACCCTGCACAGCGCTGACTTTATTTTTTTTGAATAGCGAGCCTATGCCTGAGATGAAGTCAGTGACGATCTTGTCTTTACGCGCCAACATTTTCGCCACATCGATTTGCACACCTTTGACAGTGATGCCATGCGCGTCAAAATCGTGCGACACTTTTTCAAAATTCTCGGAAGACTCCAATAAAGCCTTGGAGGGTATACAGCCGACATTGAGGCAAGTGCCGCCCAGGCTGGGCTTGCCCTGTGCATTTTTCCATTCATCGACACAGACAACTTTCATCCCCAGCTGCGCGCAGCGTATCGCCGCCACATAACCGCCGGGGCCTGCACCAATTACGATCACATCAAAATCAGCCATATTGATCTCCGTTAACTTTTTTTAATCTTACAGGTCAAGCATGATGCGGCCGGGAAACTCAAGCGCTTCCTTGATAGTCATCAGAAACTGCACGGCTTCGCGTCCATCAATAATACGATGGTCATAAGATACGGCAAGGTAGTTCATCGGACGAATCACGACCTGGCCATTTTCTGCCACAGGTCTGTCTTTAGTAGCGTGTATTCCCAGAATCGCACTCTGAGGTGGATTGATAATGGGCGTTGAAAGCATGGAGCCGAAAATTCCGCCATTGGTGATGGAGAAGGTGCCTCCCGTCAACTCTTCCATCGTGAGCTTGCCATCCTTGCCGCGTGCTGCAAAATCGGCGATTTGCTTTTCAATATCAGCGAGCGATAATTTATCCGCATCGCGAATAATCGGCACCACCAGACCGCGCTCGCTGCCTATCGCCACACCAATATCAAAATAACCGTGATAGACCACATCAGTACCATCAACGGATGCATTGACCACCGGAAATTTTTGCAGTGCCAGCACCGCTGCCTTGACGAAGAATGAGGTGAAGCCCAGTTTCACGCCATGCTTTTTCTCGAAGGCATCTTTATAGCGGTTGCGCAACTCGATTACCGGCTGCATATTGACTTCATTAAAAGTGGTGAGGATGGCTGCATTTTGCTGCGATTGTAGTAGACGTTCGGCGATGCGCTGACGAATGCGTGTCATCGGTACTCGTTGTTCGACACGTCCGCCGGCCTGAGGCATGGGGATTTTGGCAACGGGCGCATTTGATTTATCAGCCGTGCCCAGTACGTCTTCCTTGGTCACCCGCCCGCCACGTCCGCTGCCGCTAATATTTGCAGTATCGATATTTTTTTCAGCAGCGATTTTTTTCGCGGCCGGCATCACAGCGGCACTTGCTGTTGCAGCTTGTGCGGCAACCGGCGCTTGCGTTGCTGCAGCCACTGTTGGTTTGGCATCGGTATCCAGCATTGCGATCACATCACCGCTGGTCACCTTTTCTCCGCTCTGTTTAAGAATTTTAACCAGCACACCGGATTTGACCGCAGGGAGCTCCAGCACCACTTTGTCTGTTTCCACATCAATTAGGCTTTCGCCTTCGCTGACTGCTTCACCTACTTGTTTGTTCCAGGTTAACAGCGAAGCTTCAGACACTGACTCGGATAGTTGAGGGACTTTCACTTCAATTTTCATGGTGTTTTGCTCCTGGGGTATTATTGATATTCAGATCATCGCGGAAGGCGGCATTAATTACCGCTTTTTGCTGCTCATTGTGTACGGCAAGATAACCCGCTGCAGGTGCTGCGGAAGATGGACGCAGTGCATAACCCAGCCCCATATCATCACGCATATGGCGCAACAAATAGTGTTGTATACGGTGCCAGGCGCCTTGATTGCCCGGTTCTTCCTGACACCACAAAACTTCGCTGGCATTAGGATAACCGGCAACTTGCGCTTCAAATTCCAGATGCGGGAATGGGTACAGCTGTTCGAGCCGAATAATCACCATATCCGATATATTGCGTTCGCGCCGTGCTTTGAGCAATTCAAAGTAAATTTTTCCGCTACATACGATGATGCGGCGTACTTTGGCCGCATCAAACACGTCTACTTCGCTGATTACATTTTGAAACGATCCTTCAACAAACTGCTCCAGCGGTGAGGCTGCATCTTTGCTGCGCAACAGGCTCTTGGGAGTAAATACAATAAGTGGTTTGCGATACGTGCGCAGCATTTGTCGCCTTAACAGGTGAAACATTTGCGCCGGTGTTGATGGGATACAAACCTGGATATTGTAATCGGCGCACATTTGCAAATAACGTTCTATACGACCGGAAGAATGCTCGGCACCCTGTCCTTCGTAGCCGTGCGGCAACAGCATCACCAAGCCGCACAAACGCCCCCACTTAGCCTCGCCCGAGGTAATAAACTGGTCTATCACGACCTGTGCGCCATTCGCAAAGTCACCAAATTGCGCTTCCCATATTGTCAGCGTATCCGGCTCAGCGGTGGCATAACCATACTCATACGCAAGTACCGCTTCTTCCGACAAGGTTGAGTCTATTATCACCACATCGGCCTGGTCTTCGAGCAGGTTGCGCAGCGGTACATACAGGCCTTCGTGCCAAACCGTCCGGTCCTGATCGTGTATCACGGCGTGACGGTGGAAGAAGGTGCCTCGGCCACAATCCTGCCCTGACAAACGCACCGGATATCCCTCGGTAAGCAGACTGGCATAGGCCAGATTTTCAGCCATTCCCCAATCCAGTGACAGATCACCTTTGCCCATGGACATCCGGTCTTCAATGATCTTGGCGACGCGCGGATGCAGTTTGACCGTATCCGGAATATCGGTCAGCCGCTCAGACAGAAATTGCAGGCGATTACGGGGTACGGCAGTGTTGACAGCGACATCCCAACGGTCAGCAAGGCTATATTTGGACCAGCGTATCGCATGGGTTCTCTTGGGATTGCCGGTAATTGTTTCAACAGGGCTGATGCCATCATCCATCGATTTGCGATAAGCGGCGATCATTGCGTCTGGTTCTTCGGCTGCAATCACGCCTGCACTCACCAGCTTATTCGCATAAATTGCACGCATGCCGGGATGCTTATTGATATAGCGGTACATGAAAGGCTGCGTCACCAGAGGTTCATCCTGCTCGTTGTGCCCAAGCTTGCGGAAACACACCAGATCAATAACGACATCGCGATCAAATTCCATACGGTAATCCAGTGCGATTTCTGTCACTAGTAACACCGCTTCAGGATCATCTGCGTTAACGTGGAAAATCGGCGCTTCGACCATTTTTGCCACATCGGTACAATATGAAGAAGAACGAATGTCTCGCACATCGGAAGTGGTAAAGCCTATCTGGTTGTTGATAATGATGTGCACACTGCCGCCGGTAGTGTAGCCACGCGTCTGTGACAGATTAAAGGTTTCCATCAC
>JANXWX010000161.1 GCA_025350915.1 Nitrosomonadales bacterium | reverse complement strand
CTCAGCAGAAATGGGTATCGAAATGGGTAAAAAGTCATGATGCAACAAGCCGCTCAATTCCTGCTGGACATGCTGTTACAGCCCTTTGCCATCATCCTCTTATTGCGCTTCCATTTGCAGTGGCTGCGCGCGCCCATGTTTTACCCCATAGGCGAGTTCATCATGGCGCTGACCAATTTTGTCGTACTGCGTACACGCCGCTATGTGCCCGCCTTCAGGGGATACGACAGCGCTACCTTGTTGCTAGCGTATTTCTTTGAAACGCTGTATATGTATTTGTCCGAATTCATCTGGATATACAACTCACCCGAAGGCAACCATTTGTTCTTCGGTTTATTCATTATCAGCCTCATTAAATTGCTCAGCCTGAGCATTTACTTGCTGATGTTTTCAGTAATCATTCAGGCAATCCTGTCCTGGTTTAGCCCGCACACATCAATTGCACCCGTGCTGAATGCGATTACCGCGCCGTTTATCAGGCCGCTGCGCAAACGCATCCCGCCGGTTGGCAATATAGATCTGTCTGCCTTCGCGCTGATTATTATTTGCCAACTTACTCTGCTCGTGCCGGTCTATTATCTGGATAGCATCGTGCGCAGTCTCATCTAGCTTACACATGGCCAAGTGGTATCGCCGCACGGGCGACAGCATCATACTGACACTGCATGTACAACCCGGTGCAAAACAAACTTCAATTGCTGGCCTTCACGGCGACGCGCTTAAAATTCGCCTGGCTGCACCACCCATTGAGGGCCGTGCCAACGAAGCGTTACTGAGATTTGTTGCCGACTTTTTCAAGGTGACGTTGCGCGAAGTAGAACTCAAACAGGGTGGGCAATCACGGCACAAGCGGGTTGAAGTCAGGGGTAGCACGATCGATCCCGAATGCCTGCTGGATTGATTCACTCAAACCGGTTGATTGCGTAGTAACTCGACAAAGCGTTTTAAATCTACCGCATTCAAATCTGACACCGCCCAGTATTTCATCCCTTCCTGCTGCCAGGTCGTCACATTAAAACCCTGCCGTGTGATTGATCTGTTTGCTGGTATTTCGTTATCGCGCACTGGCCACACAAACACATTAATCGCATGTGCATTGTGCTGATATACCAGTGCCGCGACAGGTCGCGCATCGATATAGTCGAGGCGGCCTCCAACCAAAGGATATCCTTCGCCAGCCAAATTTTTTACCGGCGGCGAATAATCCAGCTTGCCGTTAAACCAGGGCTTAACTGTATGTTGATCTGACGATACCACATCAGACAAATGGGTAACCATCAGCGCACGCACATGGCCTTCGATTACCTGATCAGCCTGTCGTTCATGCCGCACATTAATACCGTGGTACAAGGTAACTACGATGCTGAGAACGACGCCACTGGCAAAACCGGCACCCAGGCCCCGCCACTGCGACCATTGCAATATACTCGTTATCCAATGCTGTTTTTCCGCATACCCGGTGCTGCGTAAATTGGCGCGAATTTTTTCGCGCAAACCCTGCGGTACGTCATAACGGCTTGCTTGTGACTGTATAACGCTACTGAGTTCTTCATCTTCCTGGTAATTCATTTATTCGTCCTCCTTGATCAACGGACAATTCAATTCCGCACGCAGCATCGTCCGTGCCCGCGCCAATCGTGACATCACGGTACCCGCGGGTATCCCGGCCACTGCCGCAATTTCGTCGTACGACATCCCTTCCATTTCACGCAATATAATCATCTCGCGAAAAACAGGCGGCAGAGATTTGATCGCAAAATTCACACGCGCGCTCTCCTGTTTGCCCAATAACATTGCTTCGGGATTGTTATCCGCACTGCCAACCGCAGCAGCATGCGCACCGCTATCGCGATCTTCATCAAACTCCAGTGCTGCGTCGCCGTGCTTGTTAACCTGCATCCAGGTATAACAAGTATTGCGCACAATCCCCAATAGCCAGGGACGAATATCGCCGCCCTTGAATGAGTCAAAATATTTCAGGGCGCGTATGTATGCCTCCTGCACCATATCTTCTGCGATATGCTCATCCCTTACCAACCAGCGCGCGAGGTTATAGGCAGCACCCAGATGCGGCAAGGCGACCTTCTCAAATTGCTGTGCTTTCTGTATCAAGCAAACCCCTTAACAAGTTTTACCACGGTCGTGCTTATTTTATTCCCAATCTCTCGTAGTTTATCGCGAAGTGGCGCCTCACAGAAAGTATGTCATCGCAATGCTGATCAATTAAACATAAATCGCGGGAATAATTTTAGCCCTTATCCGGTAAAGCATGATGTGACACCACTTGAGCCACAACTATACATACACGGAGGAAACAAAAATGAAATTAACCCACGGTCTGATATCAACAGCTATCCTTACATTGATATTTATTACATCCCATGCAACGGCGGCGGAAGCAAAACAGGCCAAAGAGAAACTGATTATACAGATCAGTGATGCCGATACCGTCAAATGGAACCTTGCGCTCAACAACGTTAAAAATGTACAGCAGGAGCTCGGCGCGGAAAACGTGGAGGCCGAGATTGTCGTGTATGGCCCCGGCATTGGCATGCTGAAGGCCGATTCTGTCGTCGGTAATCGTGTTGAAGAAGCCATCAAAGCCAACATCAATATTGTCGCGTGCGGCGTTACCATGAAAAGCCAAAAGCTGACCAAAGAAGACATGCTCCCGACCATAGGCTATGTGCCTGCCGGCGTGGTTGAAATCATGAAAAAACAGAAAGCGGGCTATGCCTATATCCGCCCGTAGCATCACTTTCCAACTGTGATGCAGGCTAGCGCTATCGGATAAATAATTATTAATTATTGATGTATTTCGGGAATATAAAAATACCAGGCCCGGTAATACATAGCACGAGCACTGCTATCGTTGTGCCGTTTAACCAAGGAGACTTAAATGATCAATCGTCGTGACTTTATGAAACTGACTGCTATCGGTGGAGGCGCTGTATTTATTTCCGGCCTCACTTCGCTGTCGCAGGCTGCAACCGGCTATGGCAAAGGTGCCGCCTATGATGACTTTTATTTTGTACAACTGTCGGATACCCACTGGGGCTATCAGGGCCCGGCTAATCCCGAGGAGGCGAATACACTTAAAAAAGCGGTAGCAACCGTTAACGGCCTTGAGAGCCAACCTGATTTTATTGTGTTTACTGGAGACTTAACGCATACGACGGATGATCCAAAAGAACGCCGCAAACGCCTGAATGAATTTCGCGACATCGTGAGCGAGCTAAAGGTTGAAAACGTGCGCTTCATCCCGGGTGAGCATGACGCCTCGCTGGACAACGGCGCGGTATACAAAGAAATTTTCGGCAACACCTTTTACTCATTCGATCACAAAGGGGTGCATTTCGTGATGCTGGATAATGTGTCTGACCCCGGAGCAAATATCGGTGAAGCGCAACTTGCCTGGCTCGCCGCCGACCTGGCCAAGCAAAAGAAGGATGCCAAAATCGTGGTGTTCACCCATCGACCATTATTCGATCTTGCGCCTAAATGGGATTGGGCAACGCGCGATGGTGCCAAAGCAATAGACATGCTCATGCCCTATACCAACGTCACCGTATTCTATGGCCATATCCACCAGGAACATCACCACCAAACCGGACACATCGCGCACCATTCAGCCAAGTCATTGATCTTCCCTCTACCGGCACCCGGCTCGCAAGAAAAACGCACACCACTTCCGTGGGACGACTCAATGCCGAATAAGGGATTGGGCTTTCGCGAAGTCGAGGCAGAAATTAAAACTGCCGAATACAAAATCATTGAATTTCCAGTGAGCAGAGGATAAATCATGAATGCACGACACGGAACAGCATGGCTGATCAGCGTACTGTGCCTGACTGTGGCGGCATTCATCACAATGAATGTGGCCTACGGATCAAGCAAGAACACAGCCAAGGAACGGGTAATAAAAATTGTAGCGCAGCGCTTTTCCTTTACGCCCAATGAGCTCAAGTTAAAGAAAGGTGAAAATGTCAGGCTTGAATTTACCTCGCTGGACTTTGTTCACGGCTTCAATGTACCGGACTTGAACTTGCGTGCGGACCTTCCACCCGGAAAAATAACCACTCTGCATTTAACACCGGACAAAGCCGGAACATTTGATTTTATCTGCGATAACTTCTGTGGTGCCGGTCATGAAGATATGGGGGGCAAAATCATCGTGGGCAATTGATGCAGTTGTGAAATTAAAAAGTTGCCTTTAGTTACTTTCAATAAGGGGAACCATCTTTATGCAGAAATGTCCATCTCCCTTCGTTAAAAACTGCATGCAAATCATCATCCGGATACACCACAGAATCGCCTTCACTACGATCTCCCACCTCCAGGTAAACTACCTCTGCTTCGGTGCGATTAAGCAGTTGGGTAGCGTTACCCGTACCGGCTTTGAA
This sequence comes from Nitrosomonadales bacterium, assembly GCA_025350915.1. Classification (GTDB taxonomy): domain Bacteria; phylum Pseudomonadota; class Gammaproteobacteria; order Burkholderiales; family Gallionellaceae; genus 39-52-133. The sequence goes on along the minus strand of JANXWX010000161.1, from coordinate 3,553 downwards.
CCCTGCACACATACCCGGAGAGAGGTTTGTTTCACCGGCATCCGTAATTAATACCGGATTACCCTGCAAAATATAAATAAATTCATCCTGCCTGGTATGTGCATGACGCAATGCCGAGCCGCTGCCCGGCAACAATCGCGTTAAATTAACCCCGAAATTGGTCAGCCCAAAAACATCACCCAGCACACTTTTCTCCCGTCCCTGCATACGCGAGGCGAAGGGCTCCGGATAGATTGAAGTTTTACGGGAAATAACTTCTGTTGCTTCAATCGCGATGGGGAAATTTCGAGTATTCATTGCATGACCTGATTGTTGTGTTGCTACTGTCTCATGGGCTTTAATTCTATTATTCGTAATGGGCAGCGGCCTTCACGACCTGATTGCTTGAATTGAAGAAAAATATTTCAGCCACATTGCCCCGGCTGGAACAATAGTAAAGTGTAATGCTGTCGACACCCACCAAAATATTTTGCAACTCAAAATGGAGTGAAGGATTCAGAGTCAACCCTTTCTGCCAATATTCCCCCACCGCTTTTTTACCTTTGAGCATGGAAGATGTCTCACCTGTTACCTGAGCGATGTAAGGCGAAGACATTTCAAAATCATCCGTGTAATGCGACAAAATCTTTACCAGATCATGGCTATTCCACGCAGCCACCCACTCATCTGCAAAATGTTGTGAGAATTCCTTGTTGATCATATTTGTCCAGGCCAGGCTAATTGATCGGATACTTACCATTTAGTAATGAAACTATCAGAGCATTCCTCGCTCTATCTCTTTCAGATAAATAAAATTAGGTGCTTTGACACCGGCTTTTTTTCTGATCTCGATCAACATGGGCGATTCAAAAAAATTCCTCGCATCGTCCAAAGATGTCCATTCGGAGAAATGCACAATGTTATTTGCATCATTATCATAGCGCAACAGTTGATAACTTACTTCCCCTGCCTGTTTCCGGATTGCGGCAGCCTGGTCAAATATTTTTTTCCAGGCTGGATACGCTTCAACCTCATGAATAATTAAAACGTGATGCATACCATTCCTTAAATTAATTACATCAAACGCAAGTCTACAAAAGCAACCCTGTCCTGCAGATGCCTTTTAACACTTGGGCGACACCCACATTGTAATAATGGCGCGAAAGATCGTCTTGTCATTTTTATCCAAAACGCTAACCGTTACCGGCAATTCTATCGCACCCTCAAATGCTGGAATAGATGCCAGTTCTGCTATCGCACGCAAATTGGTTTGGGCCTTTCCCAGATACTCAACGGTCATGCCTTTGGGTATCCATCGATGCGTGGCAGGAATACTAACCTCTGTCATCATGCCACCGGCCAGCTCAGCCATATTACATATGGCAATGGCATGCACCGTGCCAATATGGTTTAAAACAGAACGCCGTTTATTGATATGCACTGTGCTGACGCCATACCTGCCATTAAGACTAATACTAATAATAAAATAAGATTGATATTTTTCATGGGATTCATTTATATCACTTATTATCTTCAGTGCTATTTTATAAACAAATTCTACACTGAAACACTAGTTTATTTTTACATCAAAATCACATCATACTGCTCTTGGCTATATAACGTTTCCACCTGCAACGAAACCGGCTTCCCAATAAAATCAGAAAGTTGCGCAAGGCTTTGCGCTTCTTCATCCAGGAACATATCAATGACCGATTGCGAGGCAAGAATGCGATATTCCCGCGCATTAAACTGGCGTGCTTCGCGCACAATCTCACGCTGAATCTGGTAACACACGGTCTGCGCGGTTTTTACCTCGCCCCTGCCCTGGCAGGTTGGGCAGGGTTCGCACAGCACATGGGCCAGGCTTTCGCGAGTGCGTTTGCGTGTCATCTCTACCAGGCCCAGTGAAGAGAAGCCATTCACGGTGATACGAGTGTGGTCGTAGGCCAGGGCCCTTTTAAATTCATCCAGTACCGCATCGCGATGTTCAGCGCTGTCCATATCGATAAAGTCGCAAATAATTATGCCACCCAGATTGCGCAAACGCAGTTGCCGAGCGATCACCTGGGCGGCCTCCAGATTGGTTTTGAAGATGGTGTCATCAAAATTTCTGCCGCCGACAAAGCCACCGGTGTTTACATCCACCGTGGTTAATGCTTCGGTCTGGTCAAAAATCAGATAGCCGCCGGATTTCAAATCGACCCGGCGTGTTAATGCTTTTTCAATTTCCTCTTCCACGCCGTATAAATCAAATAGCGGACGTTGCCCCACATAGTGCTCAAGCTTGTCGATAGAGGAGTTAATATAGTCATGGGCGAACGCATTCATGCGGTAGTGGGTTTCGCGTGAATCAATCAGTATACGGGTGGTATCGGCATTGACGAAGTCTCTCAGTACTCTCAGGCTGAGATCAAGTTCCTGATACAGCAACACCGGGTTAGTCAGACCTTTGGCTTGATTCTGCAAACTCTTCCACAATTTATCCAGATAGGCGATATCCGCGGCAAATTCTTCATCGCTCGCACCTTCCGCCAGGGTGCGGATAATATAGCCACCGTGGTGTTCTGGTGGGATCAGGTTTTGCACCTTCTCACGTAAAATTCTGCGATCGGCGTCATTTTCAATGCGCTGCGATACACCGATATTTTCTTCCTGCGGCAAATACACCAGCAGGCGTCCAGCGATACTGATCTGAGTGGAGAGCCTTGCCCCCTTGGTTCCGATCGGATCTTTGATTACCTGCACCAGCAAGCTTTGTCCCTCGAACAATACTTTTTCGATAGGCTTTACCGCATCACCATTGGAATTACGGTTTTCCCAGATGTCGGCAACATGCAGAAACGCAGAACGCTCCTGACCAATATCAATAAATGCCGACTGCATGCCGGGCAGTACGCGCTTTACCCGTCCCACATACATATTGCTTACCACACTGCAACAAGTGCCGCGCTCGATATACAACTCCTGCACCACGCCCTGTTGCATTACTGCGACACGTGTTTCTTGCGGCGTTACATTAATCAGCATCTCATCATTCATAGGGTTGGGTATCCAAATAAATTTAAAATTTGTACGGTCTCAAATAGTGGCAAACCCACTACGCCTGAATAACTGCCTTCGATGCGCTCTACAAAGGCCCCAGCCAAACCCTGTTGCCATATGCACCTGCTTTATCCTGCGCTTCGTTGCGTGATATATAGCGCTGTATACGTTCCTCGCTCAATACTGCAAAGGTCACTTCTGTTTTTGACAGTCGCGACTCAAATTTATCGTGCAATTTTACTGTAACGGCGGTTAAAACCTGATGCTGTCTTCCGGATAATAAGCGCAAAATACTCGCCGCGTCATTATTGTCACGGGGTTTGCAGATGATTTTATCATCCAGCGCGATGGTCGTGTCTGCAGCCAGTACAGGAGCAAGGGGCAGTTTTCGCGAATTCAGCGATTCCCACGCCGCATTCGCCTTGGTATCTCAAATGCGCTGCGCATAGTCTGTGGGTGATTCATTTACAAGAGGAGTTTATCAACATCGGCTAGCTGACGAGGATCATCACGCAACAGCAAAGGCTGATAG
>JANXWX010000146.1 GCA_025350915.1 Nitrosomonadales bacterium | reverse complement strand
TTTTGTATTTGCAGCCGCATCACTGGCCACTTCGGCCGCGGTTAGTCTTTCTTTGCGGGTCAGGCTGGAAATTTTTCGGTGTTCAGGGTCTTCGGCGGCAGTATTTTTTTTGCGCGATAATTCATTAAAAATCCGGCTGGTCGTTGAGCGATCGATCCATATTTCTCCCCGATAAATCGTATCTATCGCTTTGAGGATTGTTTCAGCGGTATCACCTTTTTCAACGATTCCTCGGGCACCGGTAAGCATTGCACTATCCCTCAATTCAAGATCGCGCGAACCGGTCAAGACGAGGACTTTTGCCTTGGATTTCAGGAGCAGACTGGGGATTGTACTCACGACACTGATACCATTGAGATCCAGGTCGGTCAGGATGACGTCCGGTGATATAGTCGCCAGAAGGGTCAGCGCTTCGGCAGCATTTGTTGCTGTGCCGATCACTTCCATTTTTGGTTTTTCGCTATCAATGAGTTTTTCCAGCCCCCACAAAACACTGCGGTGGTCGTCGATAAGCAAAATTTTTATTGGCCCAGCGTTTGTTTGCATTTGGCTCGCTGCATTAGAGTTTTGTTATAAAGGAATACTTACGTGGACGACAGTATACCCATTCGAATCGTTCTTCACAAAACTTGCACCACCCAGTGAAAGCGCGCGTGCATTGATTGATCCTGGAATAAAATCTGTTTTGGAGTTTCCTGTATCGGATACTTCATTGGCAATTTCGAGTTGCAGATTTTGATTGACGCAATTTACAGCTATATAAGCGCGCTTTGTTTGTGTGTGGCGCAAAATATTGCTGAGTCCCTCGGAAAATATTTGTAGTACGGCACAGGCAAGGCGCGTGCTTAAATGTATTTCTGTGTCGCACTTTACCTTTACATCGATACCATAAAAGCGTTTAAAGTGATCTGCCTGTTCCTGGATTGAAGATACCAGAGAATCTCTGGTCAATACCTGATCTTCACGCAGGGTGGTTACATAGCGTCGCAAGTCGCTGATTGTCGCTTCTGTCATGGAGAGTAATTCGTTTATTTCACTTCTAAGTGGGTTGTCTGTACCTGCCTGCCTGTTCAGGGCGTCAAGGCCAAGCTTAAGCCCTATATAAGGCTGTATGGTGGTGTCATGGATATCGAGCGATATTCTGAAGCGTTCATGCTTGGCCGATGAGGACACCAGTTCATCCATGAGTTGAATATTTTCGACGACGTGGGAAATTGACTTGAGTAATTGTGTGATGAATTCAACATCGGACTGGGTAAACTGATGCTTGTCCGGTATGAGATAAATACGGCCTGAAGAGCCATCATGCTGCTGATAGGGTACGGTTAGTAAACATGGGGTGTCCAGTAAATTTGCAAGTTGATTTAACTCTTCGCCCAATGGCGAGTCTGCTGCCGGTTGTGGTGCTTTGGGTAAAAATTTTTTCCACCATGCCGGGCTTTGCTCAAAACGGGTAGACAGATTTTCAGGCAGGTTCAATAATATTTTTGAAATATCGTCATCTATTGCATTCGGGTTGATTGAATCTGATTTGCTTAATTGCTTATCAACGGCATTATCAGCGGACGTTTTGTTTGGCTGATAATGCGAAATGTAATAGGAGCGATAATTCGGCGGGTTGGTTGGGCGCTTCAGCACAAGGATACAGGCTTTGGCATCATAAAAATTTAACAGGCGCTCCAGATTAACCCTGATGGCATGATCGTAACCAAGACGCTGGTTTAACTGATTACTGACCTCTTGCATTATTCCCATACGTCGTCGTTGCGCTATTTCGTGACCTCCCCAATAAGAAATCATATAGCCGAGGGTCAGCAGGTAGATCGGGCGTACCAGGCTCTGATCAAAGCCGAACTTTGCATCCGGCTCAAACCACAGGCTGGCAAGTATGAACAAAATGACTGACGCGCCCGTTACCAGTAAACCTTCCTGAATACCTCTTGAAAAAGAGGCTGAGAGGATAGCGAATAAAAAGAAAGTAAAAAATAAACTATTCGTTCCCTGCGTCAACGTGACCAGATAGGCACAAAATAAAACGTCACCCCAATGTGTATCGCGCGGTGGCGGTGCTGCTGGATCCCGACGAAAGGCGATGATGGCCAGCACACAACTCCACAGTCCATAGATAGCTAAAGAGCTGTAAGTCAATGCAGAAAATATGGCGGGTTGGGTCGGGTCGACATAAATAATGACCAAGCCTGAGAAGGCAAGTATGCACCTGATCGCGGCGATCATGCGCACATCGACCGAGCCATTTGGCAGCGCCGGATTGGTCGTAGCTTTTAGAAAAGTATGTTTGTTTGTTAATGACATATCTGCCTGTTGATAATCAGTTTTTCAATGTATCTAGTCACATTCGGCGGCTAGTCTAACTCTAAATCGTGACATTTGTACTAATTTTTGCAGGATTTTCCTAGCATCCCGATCCTAGAAGAAAGGTAGTTGATGCTCATGTCATCCATTATTGACGTGCGTATATTCCATCCTGCAAGAAAAGTTCACTTAACCCGAATATTTTTTATTCGACTGATGGTAAGGAGGGTGGGTGGTGAACCGGTGTAACCAAACAGAGTCAAGTTGTGATTTCGACGCTTCAGGCAAATTATTGTAGCAACAATAGGTAGTCAGAAAATTATGAATGAATTGATACTCGCCAGCACTTCTTCAAGCTTGCTTGCAAGCTGGAAACAGGGCTTGGGTGGTTTTTCCATTACTACTTTAATCAAGGACAAATCACTAGCGAATAAACTGGAATCCATCAGGGAAGAGATTCTGAAAATTAATCCGCAAATTCTGCTGCTGGATATTGAGATGCTCGGACTCAATGGATCTTTTAGTCTCGCAACGTTGAGAAGAATCTGCACCGAGACAAAAGTCATTATTTTAACCGGTGATATTACTGAACAAATGGAATGGGAGTTGGTGAAGTCCGGTATGCGTGGTTGCTGCAAGCGAAATGCAGATGCCAGATTACTCAGGCAAGTAGTTGAGGAGGTTAGAGTGGGCGGGTTATGGATTCGTCGCGCCCTTACCAGCAAACTGATAGACGAGCTTGGCAAGGCCTCTTTAAAAATCAAAACTTATCGCGCTACGCTGGGTTTGCTAAACAAACTTACACAACGCGAATATGACATAGCAGTACGTGTCGGCAATGGAGAGTGCAATAAGATTATCGCTCAAGCTTGCGGCATAACTGAACGCACAGTAAAAGCGCATTTGACTGAAATCTTTCAAAAGCTGGGTGTAACAGATCGTCTTAATTTGGCCCTGGTACTTGCGGCAGATAACAGAATTGCCTGTGCAAATTCTGAAGGTGATATGAATGGGGGATCTCGAATCGGTGACGCTAAATCAATTGAACATCAAAAATATCGGACTGTTCAACTTGCAGCCGGATGAAAGCAAGGATTTAAACTTTGAAAGTTAGGGGTACCTGTACTTCAGTACAGTAGTACACGGTGTTTATTTTTGTAAAAGTACGGGGCATTGTCCCGT
>JANXWX010000113.1 GCA_025350915.1 Nitrosomonadales bacterium | reverse complement strand
TATGCGGGTAAACTTTCAATAACAGACTCCATGCTATTCAACACATAGTCTGCATTAGCTGGATGATCATGATTGGCGATGTAATCGTATATATCCTCAAGATCATAATACGCATTTTCAGTGAGCATAACCTCGTAATGCATTTACGAGTTGCCTCAAGATAAATCTTACCCAAGGCAGTAAGCAAAAGGGATCGTTGCCTCAAGTTAAAGGTTACCGAAACAATCAAGGTGACCTGACATGGGAAAGCGAGAGCGACGCGCCTATCTTGAGGCGATACGGGCACGGTATCGGCGTGCCTCAAAGGCTGGCAAAACAGCCATTCTCAACGAGTTCTGCGCGGTATGCGGCTATCACCGCAAATACGCGCTGAAACTGCTTGGCAACCGCAGACGCGGTTACAAGGCAGCCCACAAGCCCGGCTCGGCCTCACGCCATGACACGCCCGAACTGCTCGATGCGTTGCGGGCGATCTGGATGGCCTCCGACCAGCTGTGCAGCAAACGGCTCAAAGCAGCTTTGCCACTGTGGTTGCCACACTATGATCGTCCCCTGTCGCAGGAAACCCGCGACTTGCTGGACACCATTTCGGCGGCAACCATCGACCGCCTGCTCAAGTCCATCCGCGCCAAGGCCAAACGCAAAGGATTGTCTGGCACCAAGCCGGGAACCTTGCTCAAGAAACATATCCCGATTCAGGCCGGGGTATGGGATGTCGCCCAGCCAGGCTTCATCGAGGCTGACACGGTGGCACATTGCGGCGACAGCCTGGCGGGCGACTTCGTGTGGAGCTTGACCATGACCGACATCTGCACCACCTGGACGGAATGCCGGGCAACCTGGAACAAGGGCAGCGATGGCGTGATGAAACAGATCAAAGCAGTCCAAAAAACGCTGCCGTTCACGGTCAGGGGTTTCGATTGTGATAACGGCAGTGAATTCCTGACCTGGCATTTGTTGCGCTATTTCCAGAGCTGCAAGCAGCCCATCCAGTTCACGCGCTCACGCCCCTACCACTCGAACGACAACGCGCATGTCGAGCAAAAAAACTGGTCGTGCGTGCGCCAGTTGTTCGGCTATGACCGCTTCGGCGATCCGAAGCTGGTAAGACTGATGAACGACCTCTATACCAACGAGTTTAGCCTGTTCACCAATTTCTTCTGTCCCACACAGAAACTCGCCTCCAAGGCGCGTGAGGGAAGCAAATGGGTCAGAAAACACGGCAAGCCGGTCACGCCCGCACAGCGGGTACTCGACCATCCTGACATACCGGAAAGCGCCAAAAAGAAAATATCGGCACAGATGAAATCGCTTAATCCCTTCCTGCTTCAGAAGCAGATTCAGCGTAAACTGATCGCCATCTTCAAACTTATTCGGTAACCACCAGGCTTGGGGAAACGATCACCCCTTCGGTAAGGTTTTATCTTGAGGCAATGCGTTTATGCAATTGCCTTTTTTTCACGCAACTTTCGAATTGCATCTTTGGCAGAAATGACTTTCCCAGTCTCAATTTGCTGGTTTCCAAGCGCGAGAGCTTTGAGCAATGCCATCGTTTCTTGTGTATTTTCAAAAGTGGCAACGTCCTGAAGCACAAACTTCGCTTCTCCATTTTGTGTAATCACCATGGGAACGCGTTGCTCGGCAAGTTGAAGCGCAATTTCTGCAGTATGTGCTTTCAGGTAGCTGATTGGTTTGATTTGGGTTGAGTATTTTATGGTATGTGTACTGTATTTATGCGTAGGGCTGAATATCGTTGCGTTCGCGCCGCTGGTCGCGATGCTGCTTGGCTTGTCCGCGATTGTGGTGCCGTTGGATACGCTGCTGACTTCGGTGCTGCTGTATATCGTGATACCGGTCTTGCTGTCGCAGCTATGGCGCAAATATCTGCTGGCGCGCGGGCAGGAAACGCTGGAGCGCACGCTGAACAATCTGCACCCGCTGTCACTGCTGGCGCTGCTCACCACGCTGGTGTTGCTGTTTGCGTTTCAGGGCAAGGCCATCGTCGCGCAGCCGCTGATTATCGCGATGCTGGCCGTGCCCATCACTATCCAGGTGTATTTGAATTCCGGGCTGGCCTATTGGCTGAACCGCCGTTTCGGTGAGGCGTATGGTGTGGCGGGGCCGTCGGCGCTGATTGGCGCATCCAATTTCTTCGAGCTTGCTGTCGCTGTTGCGATCAGTCTGTTCGGCTTTGAATCGGGTGCTGCTCTGGCTACAGTGGTGGGGGTGCTAATCGAGGTGCCGGTGATGCTGTCGGTGGTGTATCTGGTGAAGCGCAGCCAGGGCTGGTATGAAAAATCACTGTAGGCTCGCCTCGCACCGCTGCAACATTACGAATTGCTGAAGGGTGGCAACGCCAGCCGCGTTTATCTGGAAATGGAAGCAGAATAAACCGCCATTCAAAAGGGGTGCCAGCCTGTATTTACCCGCCACTGTCTGTCTTCCCGTCCTTTCGAATCGAAAAGTAGTACCACCATTGATCCTTGAGTACCCCTTGACGTACCACAATATAGTGTGTATCTTTAATAGAGTAACACTACATCTTGTGGTTTTGACATTTGCCTGGCAGTGCGCCGCGATTGCTGCGGAGGCTGCGACAAAGCCGGCCACCCCATAACGGATCTATCAGGAGGAAGTAATGGATGAGCAACAGCTGGCTGGCGTCAACATCACTCTCGTAGCACTACCCAAAGGTGTCATCAAGCGCGACGGTACCCTCGCCTCTTTCGATCCGGACAAGATACGCTCGGCGATACAGCGCGCCGGTGCTGCCACGGGCGAGCTCGACGCCAACGAGGCAGCACTGCTCACTGCACAGGTGGTCAAGGTGCTGATCCACAAGTTTCAATTGGCACCGCCTTCCATTGAAAAAATCCAGGATACGGTCGAGCAGGTGCTGATCTCCGCCAACCATCTCAAGACCGCGCGCGCCTATATCGTCTACCGCGAGCAGCACACCAAGCTGCGCCAGGACCGCAAGACCGTGGTGGACGTTGAAAGCTCGATCAACGAATACCTCGAGCAGATGGACTGGCGCGTCAATGCCAACGCCAACCAGGGCTATTCCCTTGGCGGCCTGATCCTTAATGTCTCCGGCAAAGTGGTGGCCAACTACTGGCTCAACCATGTCTACCCGCCCGAAGTCGGCGTCGCGCACCGCGAGGGCGACATCCACGTGCACGACCTCGACATGCTGGCGGGCTACTGTGCCGGCTGGTCGTTGCGCACCCTGCTCAACGAGGGCCTCAACGGCGTGCCCGGCAAGGTCGAGGCCGGCCCGCCAAAACACATGTCCTCCGCGGTGGGGCAGATCGTCAACTTTCTCGGCACGCTGCAAAACGAGTGGGCAGGGGCGCAGGCGTTTTCGTCCTTCGACACCTACATGGCACCCTTCATCCGCAACGACAAACTGCCCTATGCGCAGGTCAAGCAATGTATCCAGGAACTGATCTACAACCTCAACGTGCCGTCGCGCTGGGGCACCCAGACGCCGTTTACCAACCTTACCTTTGACTGGGTGTGCCCCGAAGATCTGCGCGGGCAGAAGCCACTGGTCGCCGGCGTGGAAATGCCGTTTTGCTACGGCGAGCTGCAGGTCGAGATGGATATGATCAACCGCGCCTACATCGAGGTGATGACCACCGGTGACGCCAGGGGCCGGGTATTTACCTTCCCCATCCCGACTTACAACATGACGCCGGATTTTCCGTGGGAATCGGAAAACGCCACCCTGCTGTTCGAGATGACCGCGAAGTACGGCCTGCCTTATTTCCAGAACTTCATCAATTCCGAGCTCAAGCCCAACATGGTGCGCTCGATGTGCTGCCGCCTGCAGCTCGATCTGCGCGAGCTGCTCAAGCGCGGCAACGGACTGTTCGGCAGCGCCGAGCAGACCGGCTCGGTCGGCGTGGTCACCATCAACTGCGCGCGCCTGGGCTATCTCTATGCAGGCAACGAGGAGGCGCTGCTGGCGCGCCTCGACGAGCTGATGGAAATCGGCAAGAACAGTCTGGAGATCAAGCGCAAGGTGATCCAGCGCCATATGGACGCGGGCCTGTTCCCCTACACCAAGCGCTACCTCGGCACGCTGCGCAACCATTTCTCGACACTGGGTGTGAACGGCATCAACGAGATGGTGCGCAATTTCAGCCACGACCAGCACGACATCACCAGCGAGTACGGCCACCAGTTCGCGCTGCGCCTGCTCGACCACGTGCGTGGCAAGATGCTGGTGTTTCAGGAAGAAACCGGCCATATGTACAACCTCGAAGCCACGCCGGCGGAAGGCACTACCTACCGTTTTGCCAAGGAAGACAGGAAGCGCTTCGCCGACATCATCCAGGCCGGCACCCGCGACATGCCGTACTACACCAACTCCTCGCAGCTGCCGGTGGGTTTCACCGACGATCCGTTCGAGGCGCTGGAGCGGCAGGAGCAGCTGCAGAAGAAATACACCGGCGGCACCGTGCTGCATCTGTATATGAGCGAACGCATCACCAGCGCTGCAGCCTGCAAGACCTTGGTGCGCCGCGCGCTGGAACGCTTCGGCCAGCCCTATATCACCATCACGCCGACGTTCTCGATCTGCCCGACGCACGGCTATCTCGACGGCGAACACAAGTTCTGCCCGAAGTGCGACCAGGAGCGACTGGCCGAGAAGCGCAACAGGATGGCAACCGCCTGATCCCAACAACATCATCAAAGGAGAGCAACATGAATGACCTGTCCAATCAGATGCAACTCAGCCAGGATAACGTCGTGCTGAGCGACGCCGAGCGCCAGCCGTGCGAAGTGTGGACCCGCGTGATGGGCTACCACCGCCCGGTAGCCTCGTTCAACATCGGCAAAAAAGGCGAGCATCACGAGCGCACTTTCTTCCAGGAAGGCCGCACCAGGCTTGATGCCTGAGCCTTCTGCATGGTCGCGGCAAGGGCATTTTCGCAATGATGTCTGAACTGCAAGTCGGCGGCCTGACGCCGCTCACCAGCACCGACTACCCGGGCTGCCTGGCGGCGGTGGTGTTCTGCCAGGGCTGCCCGTGGCGCTGCGGATATTGCCACAACCCGCACCTGATCCCGCGCGACAGCGCAGCAAAAATGGAGTGGCCCGCCGTGATGGGTTTCCTGCACCGGCGCCGCGGGCTGCTCGACGCCGTGGTGTTCAGCGGCGGCGAACCCACGCTGCAGGAGGGTCTGTCGCAGGCCATCGCGGAAGTGCGCCGGCTCGGTTTCCGCATCGGCCTGCACACCGGCGGCACCTACCCTGCGCGGCTGCAGCAAAACCTGACCCTGCTCGACTGGGTGGGCATGGATATCAAGGCGGACTTTGCCGATTACGCCCGCGTCACCGGCACGCCGCGCAGCGGCGACAAGGCGCTGGAAAGCGCGCGTATGCTGCTGGCAAGCGGCATCGCCCACGAGTTTCGCACCACGGTACACCCGCTGTACCACACCGCGGAAGGCCTGCTGCAGCTGGCCGGGAGCCTGCGCGAGCTGGGCGTGCGCAACTATGTGCTGCAGGAATTCCGCCCACAGGGCTGCGCCAACCCGCTGCTCAACACCTGGTCCGCAACGGAGCTGCTGGACCCGGCATTGTGTGCACGCATCGGCGCGATGTTCGAAACTTTCTCTGTACGCAGCGCATAAAAAAATCATCACAGCCGGGAATGTCCTATTGCAATAAACTCAAGTCGGAAAAGCCGGAACCAAAAGACAAGGGTGGGCAAGCTTCACCTCGCAGAGGTTTTTGCACCTTTTGGGTGTCTGCCCACCAATCCGCGTGGGCAGAAAAAACTTGCCCACCCTTGCCAGACTAAACCTTGCCGTTTTTATGGCGCGGTCAATTGCGATATTCAGGAAAAACAGATCAGTTCTGCATCCCGTGAAATGCGTATGCCTACACGCGCGATGTCGCCCAGTGCGCCCGGTTTTTCAATACCCACTACAACCCGGCTGCATCGCCATTCTGAGAGCATGCGCTGTTTGACAGACAGTGTTTTTTTACGAATGCATCATCACCCAGCACTATCTGATGTTTGGTATTTTTCAATGCACTTGGCAGGCCTTTGCCTGCCATCACAAATTGGCGATAGTTGATGATGGCATCATTGCGTTGAGTTCCGAATTGGCTGAGCAGCCAATCTGTATCCAGCCATTGTTGTGCGGGAGCCTGGCCGGTGATGGCGGAGTAGCTACTCCAGGGCCAGTCTTCCAGTGTGGCAACCATGTTGGCCCGCCGTTTCAACCAGAAGATGGTA
>JANXWX010000233.1 GCA_025350915.1 Nitrosomonadales bacterium | reverse complement strand
GGTATCGAACCGGCTGCCTGGCTGAAAGATACGCTGGAAAAACTTCCCGTGTGGCGCATGCGAAGAATTGATGAGCTGTTGCCGATCAAGCAAACTGCACAAATTCCATCAGCTTGATAGGTGGGGCGGCTGGACGCTTACTTTGCACTTCCTGTATTACCACCTCCTGCGCGGCGATGTTGATGTCGCTGCCGGTTTTTACGCACTTTCCTTTACGTTTAGCTTTGACCGTGACGGCCAGAATCGGGGCGCGTGGTGGATGAAAGGAGTTGTGCTGGCAAACGTGCATTCAGTTTTTTTGTGTTTTAAGTTTATGGAATTAGCGGCTGATTCATCTGTGTAATGTCGAAAAAGGTGGTTTGTAAGGCCCCTGGCATTCATTCAACTTCCATCTGACGAGCTACTCAATTAAATCTTTATTAATTTGTGAAATACCTTCTGGAGATATATCCAAACAAATATTTTCTATACCAGGATTGATCACTAAACCATACCCTCTTGGCACACGCTTGAACAAGTCAACGCCTTTCAACACCAAACAATATTTAGCTATATGTGACAACGGTAGCACTCGGCTTTTGTCAGTAAAAACGGACATCATTTTTTTACCACTTTTTTCAAATAGAATTGGCTCAAAACCTGCACCGTTGCCTTGTACCTCAGATGCGGTTGGCAAAGCAATATCCGATATTAAGAGCTTATGTAAAAACGATTCAATAGAAATAATTTTATTTTTTGCGCTTAACAGACTTACTTCTAATTCATTTATTGGCTGTATATTTTTTTCCGCCTATATAAAACCAAATATTAAGCGGTAATACCGTCCTTGTTTTGGCAATATAGACTTATCCAGACACTACTTCAATATTTCATGCATGACACCATTGGAAAAAATCAGCGCGCAGCGGATATCCTTGTTTATATAGGCACTTCGCATCGCGCTGCGGTATTCGGCCATCTGCGCATGGTAAGGGGCGGGGTCATGGCTTGCGCCGGTCTTGTAGTCGAGTACCCATACTTCTTTTTCATACTCCACCAGCCGGTCAATACGCTTAAGCTCACCCTGTGCATTGACGTAGGGCATTTCGTTGTGGGCATGCTGGAATTGTGATGCATCATAGAATCGCTTTAGTTCAGGACGTGTCAGCAGTGACTGCGCCTGGCGCCATAATTTATTGAACTCGTCAGCTGGTATGCCAAGCTCAAGTTGCATAGCAGCCTGATCAGTTCGATTGTCCTGCTCGCTCAACTGTTGCAACAAAGCATGTAACCAGGTGCCCCGCCGCTGATCGATGGTGTCAATGGCAACGCGCTTACCGGTCGGCATCGCTGTCTGCAAGGTCTCGTCTATACTGGCTATTTTCAGTTGAGTAGCTGCAGCTCCTTCCCCCGCCTTTGCCTTCAAAGAATTGTCGCCAGCCGTAATCGTCTGAGCAATGCGGTCATACCACGACAGCACATTTTTATTTTCTTCTATCTCGGCACTCTTGCCATTCCCACTCACCAGCAGCGCTTGCTTGGCTCGGGTAATAGCCACGTAGAGCAGATTCATGCCTTCACGCCGCGCATAGTCATCTTCTGCCGCAAACAGATGCTCTCGCTTTTTACCCTGCGCAGCCTGAGTTGTGTAAAGCGAGAAATGCACGGGACGAGTGGCGTTGGTGGGCCAGTCCAGCAGTACATCGTAACCGCCGTGTTTCGCGCGTGTGTCATTCGCATCCAGCAGCCACACGATAGGCGCTTCCAGGCCTTTCGCTTCATGCACGGTATAAATGCGCAGCGCATTGCCGACCTCGCCCACCTTGCCTTCATCCGGTGATTCGTTTTCTGCCGCACGCAACTCGCGCAATTCGGCGAGGAAACCCGGCAGGCTCGGGTAACGCCCGCCATCCACATCCAGCGCCACTTCCAGCAGCGCCTGCAAATTGGCCTGCACGGTGGCGCGCATCGCGTCGGGTAAGGCGGCGGCATAACGGTGCGGCACGTCGGCACTAAAGTAAATGTGATCGAGCAAATCGTGTACCGGCAGTTTGTCGGCACGGGTCAGCCAGTCATGCAACAGATCATGTGCGCGTTGCAGTGCATTAGAAGTATTGTTGTGAGCAACCGCCTGCTGCAAGCGTACCCACCAACTAATTTTTTTATCTTCGTCCTGCTTGAGCGCAGCAAGTAGCATCAAGTCCTCATCCGAACAGGAGAATATCGGCGAGCGTAGTACTTGCGCCAATTGCAAATCAGCAAACGGGGCAATCAAAAACATCAGCAATGCCTGAATATCTTCCGCCTCCAGTGTGTCGAGCAAGCCACCTCGGCGCGAAGTGAGGAACGGTATGTTTTGTTCACGCAATGCCGCTTCGTAAGTGCGCAGATGGGTACGTTTGCGCACCAGCACCATAATGTCGCCGTAGCTTGCGCGGCGCGGCTTACCCTCTTTGTCCAGCACCGACCATTGCGTGACGATCTCGCTGATCTTCCGGGCAAACTGTGCGGCCTCACCCTCGCGCGCGCCACTGTCGGCTTCGCCGCGAGCCTCAAGCAGCGGGTTGCGCAGCGCGAAGACGGCTTCATCAGCGGCAACTTTTTCATTTTCAAACAACACCAGCGGCAGTGCCTCGATATAACCGGGCAAATCCCGGTGGTGCGCGACATGATGCTCAAAATCGACAAAGCCATCCGGCTTGCTTTCAAATACACCATTCACGACGTCAAGCACTGCGGGCGCATTGCGCCGGGTTTCATTCTGCGTGAGATACTCGGCAGAAAATTCCTGCTGCATGAAATTTTTCACTTCGGCAAACAGGCGCGAGTCGGCACGGCGAAAACGGTAGATTGATTGCTTGGGGTCGCCCACAATAAATATTTTCGGGCGCGCGTCGGCCGCCACCGAAGCTTCAAACCACGCCTGCAGTATTTGCCACTGCAATGGATTGGTATCCTGAAACTCGTCCAGCAACACCTGCTTGTAGCGGCTGTCCAGCTTGTACTGCATATACTCGGCGCTGTCGCTCTGTTTCATCAGCCGCGCCACCTGATATTCCACATCGGTAAAATCCATCACCTGCTGGCGCCGCTTTAATGCCTGATAGTGCCCGAGCAAAGCCACGCCGCAATGCAGACCTGCCTGATTCAACCTCAACACTGCCTGCTCGGTCAGCACATCCTGCACGCCATGCAGTGCAGCCAGAATGCCGCCAAACAGACTGGCGTATTGCTCGGCATTCTGCCCTTTGTTCGCCTTCATTTTTCGTGGCTCGCCTGCCTGCGTATGCAACACGGCAAACAGCGCGGTGAAACGCGCTTGTATGTCTTGCAGCCGCATAGCTGCATCGAGTGCGGCAGCGACCTTGCCCTGCGCCTCAGAGCCGCTTGCCAGCAAACTTGCAAAGGCCTGCACGGTTAAATCAAATGTTTTATCCTGCAGTTGCAAATAAGGATCGCCGTCCAGATCAACTTCCAGCTCAGCCTGCAATTCCTGTAGAGCCCAATCTACTGCATCCTCCTGCCCCTGCGTGTAAGCCAACCACTCGGCGCGCTTGTGCAAAAAATTTTCCAGCAGCGCACGCGTGTTGTGCAAGCCGTATTCGTTAAACAACCATTGCATCTCCTGCGCCAGTTCACCCTCAGGTTCTGCATGCAAACTATCCGCCAGCGCATCCCACGCTTCCTCGCGCAGCGCCGCAGTGCGCTCCAGCAACTGCATCCCCACCGGCACACCTGCATTCAGCGGTGCACGCTGAATGATCTGCATAAACCAGCCATGAAAAGTACTGATGGTGATACTGGAAGAAGATAATAAAAAGTCGCGATACAACCCGCGCGCCTTCGCCAGCAGCGCCCCATCGACCACATCAATCGCACGCTGCTGCAAAAACTCGCGCACCTCATCATCATCCCTCGCCGCCAGCTCATGCAACCACTCATGCAGCCGCTCCTGCATCTCCTGTGCCGCCTTGCGCGTAAACGTGATCGCCAGAATCTCGCCGGGCTGCACACCTGCCAACAGCAGGCGCACAATGCGCGACACCAGCAGCCAGGTCTTGCCGCTGCCGGCGCAGGCTTCCACCACAACGCTGTTATTGGGATCGAGGGCGGTTTTGTTTTTCATAAAATTGCCTCACGCACACAAGTTACGTTGTTGTGCTTAGTAAATCTTAGGTGCTCCGGCTTTGCTTCAACCTCCCCTGTTCCGCCACCGAGTAGCGGAAACTGGTCAGGGAATTCTGACGAATATGTTTGAGCACGTGGACGCGCAGCGGATCGTGCGAGTTTATGAGGAAGCCTGACAAGTTGAGCAACGCAGGGAACCTCGCAGAGGTGGTGGATTGGGGTCGCCTTTTCTTTGGTCACTTTCTTTTTGGCGAAGCAAAAGAAAGTGACTAGCCGCCGGGCTACCCCCGGCAACCCAAACCCGCCCTCTCCCCCAACCCCTCTCCCACAAATGTGAGAGGGGAGAGTATTAATTTTGATGATGGATATATTTGCACGACTCATGCCCACTCCACCTTCCGACACAAACCCTTCATCTCACAAAAGGTACACACCGCCTCCACCCCGTTAGCCGGTAACGCCACACCTTCACGCATCTGCTTGAACAGCAGTTTCAATCTCTCAATATTCGCCTGCCCCAACTGCGCCACATCCTGCTTGGGCTCAACTGTCATGACTTTATTTTTCTCTATACTGATAAACGCCGCTTCGGTCGCTTCAAACACGTGTGCATAAAAAGGCAGCTGCACATCTTCCCCCGCCTGTTTCAATTTATTTTTCAGCATGTTGGCATCCTGCATTTTGTAGTCCAGCACACGCACCACATGGGCAGCATTCGACTGCACATCGATGCGGTCAATACGGCCGCGCATTTGCAAACCTTCTGCCAACGGCAATTCAAACGCCACTTCGCCATTCTGGTAGCGCCAGCCTTCGGCTTCGCTTTTTAATTGCGCTTCAATATAGGCAGGAATGGATTGCTGCCAGCGCAACAGCCACGCGCGTGCCCAATAATCGCGTTGCACGGCCTGCTCAAACACTTCAATACTGAGGCGACTCAACGCTGCTTCCAGCTCATGTATCTGCTGACCGGCAAGCACAGAAAATTGCTGGTGAAAACGATGCAGAATGTCATGCACCCATTCGCCGAAATCACGTTTCTCGATACCCTCGCGCACTTCATCCAGCTCATTCAGGTGCAGCATGTGGCGCGCGTAATACTGATAGGGGCAGGCCACCAGGCTGTTGTAACCACTGGCGGAGATACGTTGCGGAATCAGGCTTGATAAAGCTACCGGCTGCGGCATGCGGGCGATACCTGGTAGAGCCGCAGCCTCGGTTCGAACCTGCGCGCCTGCCAGCATACCTGCCAACTCTTTTTCGGCCAGGTCATCGCCATAGGCCAGCTCATGCAGGCCGCGCAATATTTCCAGATAGGGGCTAAGCAAATTCGCTTCGCCACTTTTGCTCGCCTGCCAGGTGGCGAGCACCGTGTCATTCAGCGCGAGCAGGCACAATAAGTCGTCGCGTTGCTGGGTGCGGTAAACGGCGCGCACCGGCAAACCGAGCGTATCGCGCACCGCGTCGTTAAACCACACGGCGGCCTTGTCTGCACTGGGCAGGTGCGAGGCATCACAGCCCAGCAACAATACCGCGTCAAATTTGCGCCAGCGTGTGGCCGCAAGATGGGTAATCAACACCGGGCTCTCTATCGTGGTATCGCGCCAGGTGATCGCATCCAGTTGCAGCGCCAGCCAATGACGCCACTCGGCGCGGCTAAAGCGTGTGGTATCGGCGGCAAGCTCCTGCTGCCAGGTGTGTACGGCGAGCAGCAGCTTCTCTCCCGCCGCATCGGCGGCGAGGCCATCGTATACGCCCAGTATGTGCAGGCTGCGCTCCAGCGCCAGCAGCCAGCCGTTGATAGTGTTGGATTTTTTGCCCAGCTCATCGGCCGCCTGACGTAGCCGCGCCAACGGAGAACCTAGTTCGGGCGATTGATTTTGTGCGAGCTCCAGGAACACATCGAGGTGTGCCACCGCACCGTGCTTGCGCAGCAACTGCTCCAGCGCATACACCATCTGCTTGCGCTCGCTCACCGGCTGATCGGCAAACATATACGGCGACTTCAACAGGTCGAGCATGTCCTGATAATAAAAATCGCTTTGCAATGCATCGAGCCAGCGCATCAACACCGTGCTGACCGACATGGTCGAAAGTATCCAGCCGGTTTCATCCTGCACCTGCACCTCGGCACGCTCGAGCAGTGCGCGCACGCGGCGTGCCGCGAGTCTATCCTGCGCGACAATCGCTATGCTGGTTTTGCCGGTGAGCAGCCAGCGCCGCACCTGCACCTCGGCGGCACGCGCTTCCTGCTCCAGCCCGTGCGCGGCAAACAGAGACAGATTTTTTGTTAAGGCCGCATGGGGGAAATGTAGCCGCAAACGCTGTGCCTGCCCGCGCAACGACGGCACCTCCGCATGCACATCATCGACACTTTCCTCCCGACCCCAAGCCTGATTAAGCACGGCACAACTTTCCTGCTGCGCCGCCAGTACTCGCAAATCAACAATATTCACCGGTGCGTTTTCACCATAGGCTTGCAGGAAGCGCATTTCCAGCCTGGACAAATCCGAGGTCAGCAACACGATTAAGGGTCTAGTCGCCTGCTGCGCCAGCAGCGCAAGACGCTGCTGGTAAGCACGCGCCGCATCCAGCTCGCCGCTGGCACTCATCGCATACCACAGCTCGTGCACCACGCGCGCTTCAAACTGCATCGCGGCATTACGCCTGGCCTGATAAGCGTGCTCCAGTTGTTGCAAAAAATCTTCCTCGCTCTGCGGCAGCGGCACATGATGTTTGGTCAGCTCATCCAGCAGACCGAGCAGCTCACTCGCAATGCCCCACATATCCGCACCGGGAAACCACTCGCGCTCGCGCAGTGCCTGATACAGGGTGGTAGCGCGGCAACTGTCGGGGGTAATGGCCTGATCCAGCGGAACGGATTCTGCCCAGTCATTGATCGTCACCATCTTAGGCAACAATAACGCGGGCAGCCCGGCAACCCGTGCCAGGTGTTGCGCCAGCGGCACCGCCACATGGTAGTTGGGCAGGATGATCACCAGCTTGCGCAGGTCGGGCAAGGCATCGGCATGCTGCTGCAAAATTTGCGCCGCGACCTGCTCAAAAAAAACAGCGGCCGCCCGTGGGGTGCCGCTGTTCTCTGTTTTACTCATTGGAGGCAAGTTCCGAATTATTCATTTCAATTACCTCACCCTCTCCCTCCGCTACGCTCCTCCCTCTCCCGCAGGCGGGAGAGGGCTGGGGAGAGGGGCTTCAATGTTCAATCCAATATTTATTGACTACGAATAAATTAACGTTCCAACAATTTAAGCTTGTCTTTAACATCTTTCCAGTCATCCGCATCCGCAGGCGCATCCTTGGTTGCAGTCAGCACCGGCCACAGCTTCGCCAGTTCTTCATTCAGGGCCGTAAATTTACGCATATCTTCCGGCAAATCATCCTCAGCGTAAATCGCCTCAACCGGGCACTCGGCCACGCACAGCGTGCAGTCAATACATTCTTCCGGGTCAATCACCAGAAAATTGGGGCCTTCGTGGAAGCAATCCACGGGACAAACATCCACACAATCGGTGTATTTGCATTTGATACAGGCTTCGGTT
The DNA here is from genome assembly GCA_025350915.1 of Nitrosomonadales bacterium. Lineage (GTDB taxonomy): Bacteria > Pseudomonadota > Gammaproteobacteria > Burkholderiales > Gallionellaceae > 39-52-133. Next base: position 21,841 of record JANXWX010000233.1, on the reverse strand, counting down.
ACGACGTAGGTCATGCTCTTTCCTTTGTTGGGCTAATCTTAATTGTGTGATTTTAGCAGAAATTGGCGGGGAGGCCGAGTGCTGCGTAAGCGAGTACTTTGGTGCGATGCACCCTTGACTGGATTTGGTACTTGGTTGTTTTTACTACTGGTATCAAGATTATTTTGCTGCTAGCAGCCTGTCGGGCTTTCCCTCGCCACCAACAAACCTGCCAATTTAAATTGCCAGATTGATCATCGTCTTATCAAATCAACACTCTGTTTTCAATTGTTTATTTTATTGAGTCCCAACAAAGTGCAATTTGCACTGCTTCATTTTGCCTGCCTCCCCTTTGCTACCCCGCCAATACAAACATCCGCTTCAAATTCCACGCCATCGCCACCAGATTCAGCCTACCCTTTACATTTTCCAATCCCCGTAGCGAGAATTGACGGAATCCCAGTACCGATTTGATGATGCCAATCACCGGTTCCACCGTACTTTTGCGTTGCGCGTATAGCGCACGCCCTGCCATCGTAAGCAGCGCATGGCGCATGCGTTCCATTTCCGTCGCGTTGTCTATCAGCGGCGGTGGTTCGGTAAAGCGCGCCATCGGATCGGGGTGGTGGTGTTCGCGGCTGACGGCAATGAGGGGGATAACGTCCTGTTCAACGCAGGCTTTGACGTTGGTATCAGAGCCGTATCCGGTATCGGCCACCAGATGTTCCAGTTTGCCCAATGCCCCGGGTAATTCGGCGAGACGTTCCAGCGCGGGTTGGATTTGTTGTTTGTCGTTACAGTCCTGTACGGTATGGGTGTTGACGATCAGCATGCTATCCATGCCGACGGCCAGTTGCCCGTTATAGCACGGCTCGAATCCCCCGCCTGACACCTTCATGATGCGCGATTCTTCATCAGCCAGGTTGATCTGGTCTTTGTCCCGTGCGCCTTCGACGGGTGCAACGGGTGTTTTACCACGTGGCGGTTTGCCGTTTTGCCTGGTTTTTTCCTCTCGCTTGGCGACCTTGGCCTTGTACTCCGCCTCTTCCTCGGCATGCCGCTCTTTTGCGCGTTGCTCAATCTTGGCTTTCGCTTCGCCGATCGCCCGCAGGCGATCTTCGCGGCGGGCAATTTCTTCGGGCCCGGCAAAACGGCGGCAGGGAATGTCTTTTTCCTTTTCTATCCATGCTGCCGACATCGATGCGGTAGACAGCATGGCCGTATCTACCGGGCCGGGTGCCACCGCATTGATGCGTATGGCCGGCGCAAACTCGCGTGCCAGAGAACGGGTCAACCCGATCACACCGGCCTTGGCCGCACAATAGGAAGCAAAATCTGCGCGGCCAAGGTAAGCAAGATCGGAGCTGATATTGACGATGGCCCCCTCACCCCGTATTACCATGCCGGTGAGCGCCGCCTGGCTGCATAGAAATACGGATTTGAGGTCGCTGTTCAATACGTGATCCCATTCGGCTTCGGAGATTTTCAGAAAGGAGGTTTCTATGATAATACCGGCGTTGTTCACGAGGATGTCTATCCTGCCGCAGCTTTCAACCATCTTGCGCACCTGCAGTGCATTGGTGGCATCGGCTTCTATGGCCAGTGCTGTTCCGCCTTGTGCAGTGATGGCGTGCACTACCTGTTCCGCTTCGCTGGCGCGATTCAGATGGTAAAAAGTCCCCTATATCAACTGGACATAGGGGACTTTATTTACAAAATTAGGTTTAATTTATACGGTTCAGAACGGAATATCGTCATCAAAGTTATCAAAATTGCTTTTTGCCGGTGCAGGTTTCTTTGCCGCAGGTGCTGCTGAAGACTGCTCTGCTGCAGGCGCTTTTTCCATCACTTCAAAACTGCCGCCACCCGACGATTTACCGCCCAGCATGGTCATTTCATTAACGATGATTTCAGTGGTATAGCGGGTGACGCCATCTTTTTCCCACTTGCGGGTTTGCAGTTTGCCTTCAATATAAACTTGCGAACCTTTTTTCAGGTATTCGCCGGCAATCTCTGCCAGGCGGCGATAGAAAACCAGATTGTGCCATTCTGTTTTTTCCTGTTTCTCGCCGGATTTATCTTTCCAGTTTTCGGAAGTGGCGAGTGCGGCGTTGGTCACTGCTTCACCGTTGGGCATATAGCGTGTCTCAGGATCTTTTCCCAGGCGTCCTATTAAAATTACTTTGTTTACTGACATGTCATACCCCTTTCAATAATTGCGCAACGCTTGCTTCGTCAAAACCGCTTGTTTCTACCTTGATACTCACCATTTGTTCAGCCGCCACTACCATCGCTTCACGCACGCCGTTGAGTTTCATCAGGCTGCTCTGCAATTGTTTTGCGGCGGCTTCATTTAACGGCGGCAATGGATATAATCTTGTACGCACTGCGGCAGGAGATCTCATCCCGCTGGCGACCAGTAACCATAATAGCAATAATACCATCGCGAAAATGAGTACCGCATTTCCACCAAAGTGCTGCATCAAAAAGCCACCAGCACTCGCACCGACGAAGGCACCCATAAACTGTACACTGCTGTATATGCCCATCGCCGTGCCCTTGGCTGCCAGCGGTGCCGTCTTGCTGATCAACGAAGGCAGCATCGCTTCAAGCAGATTAAATGCGATAAAGAACATCAATAACGCAAAAGCGATACTTAATACACTGCCGTGAAATACGAATAACGTCAACTGGGCCAGTGCTGCCAAACTGATAGCGCCCATAAACACTTCTTTCGACTTTCCTTTTTTATCCGCAAAGATCATGGGCGGCACCATAAAGACGAACGCCAGCAACATCACGGGCAGATATACCTTCCAGTGGTACACGGCATGCAGGCCGTTGTCTCGCAGCAGAAACGGCACTTGCATAAACACCGACATCAGGATTGCGTGCAGCGAAAATATTCCAAAATCCAGTCGCAATAAATCTTTATTCCGCAACACTTCTCTGAATCGCTTGCTACTGGCTTCAGTATCGCTATGAAAACGGGTTATCGCCGGATTGGGGATGAAAAAGGCGACCACGATCATTGCAAATACGGCCAGCACTGCTGTCATGGTAAAGATGCCATGCATACCGATGCTTGCATACAGCAAGGGTGATAGCACCATAGACACCGCAAAACTGACACCGATGGTCATGCCTATCAGGGCCATAGCCTTGGTACGATGATCCTCACGCGTCAGATCTGCCGTCAATGCCATCACGGCCGCATTGATTGCGCCTGCGCCCTGAACGATACGTCCTGCAATAATCCAGTAGATATTATCCGCCGAAGCCGCGATCAGGCTGCCTATTGCGAATAATATCAGGCCGGCATAAATGACCGGCTTGCGACCATAGTGGTCGGACATCCAGCCTGCCGGTATTTGCAGGATAGCCTGGGTTAAACCGTAGGCACCAAGGGCAATCCCTATCAATAAATGGCTTTCACCACCGGGCAAATGCTCCGCATAAATAGCGAAGATAGGCAGGATGATAAACAGCCCCAGCATGCGCAAGCCGTACACGCTGGCCAGGCCTAAGCTGGCGCGCAACTCAAGACGAGTCATCGAATCCCCGGATTTTGGCGTTGGTTCGGCTGCACTAATCATTGAATCTTGTCCTGCCAGCATATTTGAAGTTTGGGTTCATTCGGAAAGTCGCGTATATTAGCAGGTTTAGCGGACCCGACGAAAGCCTGGCCCTGAAGTTTCATGAATTCGGGGGATGATCGCGCAGAATTTTGGTTTGTAGGGGACGTTTGTGAAGGAGCGGCGTAGTTATTCATACGCCCGACTGAACAAAGTTTCCATACGAAACAAAATTCAAGCGAGGGCACTCGTCAATTTATGGAACATCAGGGCGAAAATGGAAAGTATCAGAATACGCGGCGCACGCACGCACAATCTCAAAAATATCAATCTGGAAATCCCCCGGAACAAGCTGGTGGTCATTACTGGTCTGTCCGGTTCGGGCAAGTCTTCTTTGGCCTTTGATACCTTGTATGCAGAGGGCCAACGGCGTTATGTTGAGTCTTTATCTTCCTATGCTCGCCAGTTTTTGCAGCTGATGGCCAAGCCGGATGTGGACTTGATTGAAGGCTTATCACCCGCCATTGCAATTGAGCAAAAGGCCACCTCGCACAATCCCCGTTCCACCGTGGGCACCGTTACCGAAATTCACGACTATTTGCGCCTGTTGTTTGCCCGCGCAGGTGATCCCTATTGCCCGGAGCATGACATTGTCCTGCGCGCGCAAAGTATCTCGCAGATGGTTGACCATGTGCTTGAGTTTCCTGAAGGCACCCGCATCATGATCCTGTCGCCGCTTGTGGTTGAGCGTAAGGGTGAACAGCTGGAGTTGTTTGACGAACTGCGTGCCCAAGGCTTCGTGCGCCTGCGTGTGAATGGCAAGGTGTATGAAATGGACAACCTGCCAGCTCTGCAAAAAACCAAGAAACATACCGTAGAAATTGTCGTGGACAGGTTGAAAGTAAGTGCTGACAGCAAGCAGCGTTTGGCCGAATCTTTTGAAACTGCCCTGCGCCATGCCGAGGGTCGTGCGTTGGCGGTTGAAATGGATAGTGGTAAAGAGCATCTGTTTTCAGCAAAATTCGCCTGCCCGATTTGCAACTACTCGCTGCAGGAACTTGAACCACGCCTGTTCTCCTTTAACAGCCCGATGGGTGCCTGTCCCAAGTGTGACGGTCTGGGTAACATCAGCTTCTTTGATCCCAAACGGATTGTTGCCTTTCCCCAGTTGTCATTGAGTTCTGGTGCAATTAAAGGCTGGGACAGGCGCAACCAGTTTTACTACCAAATGCTGGATAGCCTTGCCCAGCATTATGGTTTTGATCTGGAGCGCCCCTTTGAAAGCCTGACAGATAAAATTCAACAAATTATTTTGTTTGGCAGTGGCAAAGAACAGATACCGTTCAAATATCTAAATGAACGCGGCAAGCCCTCAATGCGCGAACATAGCTTCGAAGGCATTGTGAATAATCTTGAACGGCGTTACAAGGAAACTGAATCGCCAACTGTCCGTGAAGAGCTGGCAAAATTTCTCAACAATTGCAGTTGTACAGAATGCAAGGGCACACGATTACGCCTTGAGGCACGCCATGTACGTGTGGCAGATCAGGCTATCTATCAGTTGAGTGCCCTGCCGCTGAAACAGGCGCAGGCGTTCTTTCAGGATTTGACCTTACCCGGAAACAAACAGGCCATCGCGGAAAGAATCGTGCAGGAAATAACGAGCCGCCTGACATTCCTGAACAATGTGGGCCTGGATTACCTTTCCCTCGACCGTTCTGCAGAAACCCTGTCGGGTGGCGAGTCTCAACGTATACGGCTAGCCTCCCAAATTGGCTCTGGCTTGACCGGTGTGATGTATGTGCTGGATGAGCCCTCTATTGGCTTGCATCAGCGTGACAACAGCCGCTTGCTGGACACATTGAAACGGCTGCGAGATATGGGCAATAGCGTGATTGTAGTAGAACACGATGAAGACGCCATTCTTGCCGCAGACTATGTCATCGATATGGGGCCGGGCGCGGGTGAACACGGCGGTTCGATTATTGCCCAGGGCACACCGGATGAAGTATGTGCCAACACGCACTCACTAACTGGTGATTATTTAATGGGCAGACGTAATATTGCTTCGCCCAAAAAATATCGTGCGCCGGATCCAGAACGCATGCTGCAGATCAAGGGTGCCTCTGGCAACAATCTAAAGGACGTCACGCTGGATTTACCGATAGGCTTAATGGTTTGTGTCACGGGTGTTTCCGGATCCGGAAAATCCACCCTGATCAACGACACACTCTATCCTGTCGTTGCTCAGCATCTGTATGGCAGCAACACCGAGCCTGCGCCCTATACCGAAATTACCGGTCTGGAATTCTTCGATAAAGTGATTAACGTAGACCAGTCGCCTATCGGACGCACGCCGCGTTCCAACCCTGCTACCTACACAGGGCTGTTTACGCCGATACGCGAACTGTTCGCCGGTGTACCCCAGTCGCGTGAACGTGGCTACGGCCCCGGCCGCTTCTCGTTTAACGTTAAAGGTGGACGTTGCGAAGCTTGCCAGGGTGATGGCGTAATCAAGGTTGAAATGCACTTCCTGCCGGATGTATATGTAGATTGCGATGTTTGCCACGGCAAGCGTTACAACCGCGAATCACTGGAAATTCAGTACAAAGGCAAAAATATCCACGAAATACTCTGCATGACGGTGGAGCATGCACACACTTTCTTTGAACCTGTGCCTATCATCGCACGCAAACTGCAAACGCTGCTAGATGTAGGCCTTGGTTACATCACGCTAGGCCAGAGTGCCACCACCCTATCAGGTGGTGAAGCACAGCGCGTTAAGCTGTCACTGGAGCTGTCTAAACGCGATACTGGACGTACGCTTTATATTCTTGATGAGCCGACCACCGGTTTACACTTTCATGACATCGCATTGCTGTTAAAGGTCATTCATAAGCTGCGTGACCAGGGCAACACGCTCGTGGTTATTGAGCATAACCTGGATGTTATCAAGACTGCCGACTGGATAATCGATTTGGGACCCGAAGGCGGAGTTGGCGGCGGGCGAATTATTGCCCAAGGCACGCCTAAAGAAATTTCAGCGAATCCAGCCAGTGTTACAGGGGAATATTTGAAACTGGTTATGCAAAAGAAATCATAGTTACCAACAATAATATAGAAATAAAAAAACCGGACAAGTCCGGTTTTTTTATTTAGCAATACAAGCTGATATTACTCACTAGCGTCTTCTACCGCTTCTGCTTCAGCTGGACGATCCATCAGTTCGATCAATGCCATAGGGGCATTGTCGCCCTTGCGGAAACCGAACTTCAGAATGCGGGAGTATCCGCCGTTGCGCGTTGCATAACGTGGACCCAACTCATCAAACAATTTGGTTACCATTTCACGGTCACGCAAACGAGCAAAAGCCAGACGGCGATTAGCCAGGCTTGGTGTTTTGCCCAAGGTCAAAATTGGCTCAGCGACACGGCGCAATTCCTTCGCTTTTGGCAATGTTGTTTTGATTGCTTCATGACGCAACAATGAAACTGTCATGTTACGCAACATCGCCAAACGATGGCTGCTGGTGCGGTTTAATTTTCTTAATCCTAGACGATGACGCATAATTTCCCTTTCTTACTGCTCGTTGGCTGACTGTTAAGCTTACTGCTCAACCGGTGCGGGCCAATTTTCCAATTTCATACCCAGCGAGAGGCCATGCTCTGCCAGGACTTGCTTGATTTCATTCAATGACTTGCGGCCAAGGTTAGGCGTACGCAGCAGATCAGATTCGTTATGCTGAATCAGGTCGCCAATGTAATGTATGCTTTGTGCCTTGAGGCAGTTAGAAGAACGTGGCGTCAATTCCAGATCATCAACCGGACGCAACAACAATGGATCAATCTTCGGTGCTTGCGGCTTCTCTACCGGAGTAGGCGTGCCTTCCAGCTCGGCGAATACCAGGAACTGATCAACCAGGATACGCGCGGCATAACGGATCGCTTCTTCAGGATCGATTGCACTGTTTGTTTCGATATCCAGTACCAGTTTGTCCAGATCGGTACGCTGCTCTACACGTGCGCTTTCAACAGCGTAACTAACACGGTAAACCGGGCTGAACGACGCATCGAGTGCAATATGGCCTACAGGACGTGTCATGCCAGGCACTTGACGCGAGATGGCTGACACGTAACCACGGCCCTTCTCAACCTTGATTTCCATATCCAGTTTGCCACCGGCAGTCAGGTGAGCGATCACGTGTGTTGGGTTCACGACATCGGTGTCGGCATTCGTTTCAATATCACCGGCAGTAACTACACCCGCACCTGATTTATTCAGGCGCAGCGTGGCTTCAGTCGAGTTGTGCAGCTTGAGTACCAAGCCTTTGAGGTTCAACAAAATCTCAACAACATCTTCCTGTACGCCATCAATTGATGAGTATTCATGCAATACACCTGCAATTTTAACTTCGGTTACAGCATAGCCAGGCATGGAGGACAACAAAATACGACGCAGGGCATTGCCCAGCGTGTGTCCATAACCGCGTTCAAATGGCTCCATCACCACTTTAGCTTGCGTGGGTGAAGTTCTTTGCACATCGATAATGCGGGGTTTTAAAAAGTCATTATTTGACATATAGGACTCCGAGTGGATTACTTGGAATACAATTCAACGATCAAGTGCTCGTTAATTGTCGCGGGCAATTCTGAACGTTGTGGCACAGCCTTGAAAGTACCTTTCATTGCTTTTGAATCCATATCAATCCACTCAGGGAAGCCACGTTGCTCGGCTGCCAACAGCGCTGACTTTAGACGCAGATGATTTTTGGATTTTTCGGCAATTTCAACAACATCACCAGGACGAACCTGATATGAAGGAATATTTACACGCTTGCCATTCACTAAAATTGAGTTATGACGTACAACCTGACGCGCTTCGGAGCGTGACGCACCAAAACCCATACGGTATGAAACGTTGTCCAAGCGTGACTCAAGGATCTGCAACAGGTTTTCACCCGTAATACCGCGTTCCTGATCAGCACGCTTGAATGTCAGACGGAATTGACCTTCCATCATGCCATAGATACGGCGTACTTTTTGTTTTTCACGCAATTGACCACCATACTCTGACTGACGAGTATTTTTCTTCTGACCATGCTGGCCAGGAGGATAGGCACGACGTTCAACCGCGCATTTGTCGGTAAAACACTTTTCGCCCTTCAGGAATAACTTCTCGCCTTCACGGCGACACTGACGGCATTTTGCATCGAGATTTCTAGCCAAGATCTATGCTCCAAATATTTAGATACGGCGCTTTTTCGGCGGACGACAGCCGTTATGCGGAACCGGGGTTATGTCTGAAATGCTGGTAATTTTGAAACCGGCAGCATTTAAAGCACGCACTGCCGACTCACGTCCCGGGCCTGGGCCCTTGATACGCACTTCCAAATTCTTTACACCACATTCCTGTGCTGCTTTACCTGCTGCTTCCGCAGCGATCTGTGCTGCAAACGGTGTACTCTTGCGAGAACCTTTAAAACCGTTTCCACCACTGGTGGACCAAGCCAACGCATTACCCTGACGATCAGTAATGGTTACGATTGTGTTGTTAAAAGAAGCATGTACATGGGCGATACCCTCGGCAACGTTCTTTTTGACTTTTTTACGCACTCTCGTGCTGGTCTTAGCCATATTTCAAATTCCTCTATTAAATTACTTCTTTGCGCCAGCGATTGATTTACGCGGACCCTTGCGAGTACGTGCATTGGTGCGAGTACGCTGACCGCGAACTGGCAATCCACGACGATGACGCACGCCGCGATAACAACCAAGATCCATCAATCGCTTGATGTTCATGGAAATTTCACGACGCAAATCACCTTCTACAGTAAATTTGGCCACTTCTTCACGCAGTTTCTCCATATCAGCATCACTGATATCTTTAACTTTGGCAGAAGTGGTAACGCTCGCTGCGTCACAAATAACGCGTGCGCGAGTTGGACCAATGCCATAAATCGCAGTAAGCGCGATAATAGCGTGTTGATGGTTTGGAATGTTTACACCGGCAATACGAGCCATGCAGCTACCCTATTCGTTCAAAAAATGATTATAACATCCAGCAGCGATTTTACTCAATCAGCCCTGGCGTTGTTTATGACGTGGATTGCTATTGCAGATCACACGTACCACACGATTGCGAATAACGATTTTACAGTTACGGCAAACTTTTTTTACTGATGCTTGAACTTTCATATCAATCTCCAAAATACCCTGACAACTCTTTACTACTTGGCACGGAACACTATTCGCGCTCTGGTCAAATCATACGGGGTCAGTTCAACTGTAACTTTATCTCCCGGCAGGATACGTATGTAGTGCATACGCATCTTGCCTGAAATATGACCCAGCACAATAATTCCGGTTTCCAATTTAACTCTAAAGGTAGCATTTGGCAGGGATTCAACTATTTCACCCTGCATCTGTATAACATCTTCTTTAGACATTAGCGTGTTAACCCGCCTTTAAAATTGGCTTTTTTCAACAAGCTCTCATACTGATGAGACATCATATAAGACTGAACTTGTGACATAAAGTCCATGGTAACGACCACCAAAATTAGCAGCGAAGTACCGCCAAAATAGAATGGAACATTCCATTTAACTATCAAAAACTCAGGTATCAAGCACACAAACGTAATGTATATCGCACCCACCATTGTTAAACGCAGCATAATCTTTTCAATGTAACGCGCTGTTTGCTCACCAGGACGTATCCCGGGCAGGAATGCACCACTTTTCTTCAAATTATCTGCCGTTTCTTTCGGGCTAAATACAAGCGCCGTATAGAAGAAACAGAAAAATATAATCGCAGCCGCATAAAACATCACATATATTGGCTGACCGGGAGACAGCTTTTCGCTGATATCCTTTAACCAATTCATACTGCTACCCGTCGCAAACATGCCAGCCAGTGTGGCGGGGAACAAAATAATACTTGAAGCAAAAATCGGTGGAATCACACCCGCCATATTAAGTTTGAGTGGCAAATGCGAACTTTGACCACCATATACCTTGTTACCTACCTGGCGTTTGGCGTAATTAACCAGAATTTTTCTCTGTCCACGCTCAACAAACACAACCAATGCAGTAACAGCAAATGCACCAACAATCAAAAACAATACGATTGGTATCGAAAATGCACCAAATGCATTTGTACGGGCCATCTCCAACGTCGCGCCGATCGCATGCGGCAATCCGGATGCAATACCTGCAAAGATGATCAGCGAGATACCGTTACCCAACCCTCTTTCGGTAATCTGTTCACCAAGCCACATCAGGAACATGGTGCCGGTTACCAGGGTAATTACCGTCGTTACCTGGAACATGGTCCCCGGATTCAATACCAGGCCCGCTTGTGACTGTAACGCCACCGCAATACCCATCGCCTGTACCAAAGCCAATCCCAATGTTGCATAACGCGTGTACTGCGTAATCTTGCGGCGACCCGCTTCACCTTCTTTTTTTAACTGCTCTAAAAAAGGTACCGCATGAGTAGCCAACTGAATAATGATCGACGCCGAAATATACGGCATGATACCCAGTGCAAAAATGGAGAATCTCGACAACGCACCACCGGAGAACATGTTGAACATGCCCATGATGCCGCCCTTTTGCGAATTGAACATCGCCTCAAGAGCCGCAGGATCTATGCCAGGAACAGTAATAAATGTTCCTATGCGATAGACAACCAGTGCGCCCAATAAAAACCACAGCCTTTGACTGAGATCCCCGTATTTAGCCTTTTTAATTCCTTTGACCGCAGCGTTCACAGACGGCCCTTATTCAGCGATGCTTCCGCCAGCAGCTTCCACTGCGGCACGAGCGCCTTTAGTCAACAACAAACCTTGCAACTTGACTGCGCGGCTTATTTCGCCACACAAAACAACTTTAGCTGACAAAGCACGGGCAGAAATCAGTCCAGCTTGTTTAAGGGCCAGCAGATCGATTGTATCGATAGGCAGACTCTGCAAATCAGCCAGGCGAACTTGAGCTGTATCATTACGCGTCAAGGATACGAAGCCGCGCTTGGGCAGACGGCGTTGAAGTGGCATCTGACCGCCTTCAAAGCCAACTTTGTGAAAACCACCCGAGCGAGATTTCTGGCCTTTATGACCACGTCCGCATGTTTTTCCCCAACCACAGCCGATACCTCGGCCAACGCGGTGTTTGGCTGACTTGCTTCCTGCTGCAGGTTTTAATTGATTGAGTTCCATTACACCTCCCACTTAACCAGATAAAACACCTTGTTTATCATGCCGCGAACAGCAGGTGTATCTTCCAGATCTACAGTTTGATTCAGCTTGCGCAGACCCAGGCCTTTTACGCATGCACGATGAGAAACTTTGGTGCCAATGACACTCTTGACCAATGTAACTTTTATTCTATTTGCCTGTGCCATGATTACTCCGTTATTTCTTCAATGCTCTTACCGCGTTTAGCCGCGATTTGAGAAGGCGAATTAACCGCCTGCAGGCCATTCAGAGTTGCGCGCACGACATTGTATGGGTTACTGGAACCTATGCATTTTGCCAGTATGTTACGCACTCCAACAGCTTCGAACACTGCGCGCATCGCGCCACCTGCAATAATCCCTGTACCATCAGATGCAGGCATCATAATTACCTTGGCAGCGCCATGACGACCAATAACTGCATGATGCAAGGTGCCGTTCTTCAAGCTAACCTTAACCATTTTGCGGCGTGATTCGTCCATCGCTTTTTGCACGGCAACGGGTACTTCTTTAGACTTACCCTTGCCCATACCAATAGTGCCATCACCATCACCAACAACCGTCAGTGCAGCAAAACCCATGATACGACCACCTTTTACAACCTTGGTTACGCGGTTTACTGCGATCATTTTTTCAATGAGTCCGTCACCGCGTTCTTCCTGTTGCTGTCCTTTTCCTTGCGCTTTAGCCATGATTCACCTCAACTTTAGAACTGCAAGCCATGTTCGCGCGCTGCATCTGCCAGCGCTTTAATGCGACCATGATATCTGTGACCCGAACGGTCAAATGCGAGAGCAGTAATTCCTGCGACTTTAGCTTTCTCAGCAATACGTTTCCCCACAACAGCGGCAGCTGTAGCGTTGCCGCCATTCGCCACTTCTTTACGCACTTCTGCTTCCAAAGTTGAAGCACTCGCAAGAACTTTGCTACCGCATGCTGAAATTACCTGCGCGTAGATATGCTGGTTTGTGCGGCTGATTGCCAAACGTACGGTCTTCTGCTCAGCAATTTTTGCACGGGTTTTGCGTGCTCTGCGCTGACGCGCTTCTTTCTTGTTTGTCATATCCGCCTCAATTATTTCTTCTTGGTTTCTTTCAGGATTACCACTTCATCCACATAACGCACACCCTTGCCCTTGTAAGGCTCAGGTGGACGATAAGCGCGGATTTCAGCAGCAACCTGACCAACCTGCTGCTTGTTCGAACTTGTTAACACTATCTCAGTTTGCGTGGGTGTAGCCACTTTCACTCCCGCAGGCATTTTGTGCACGACAGGATGAGAAAAACCAAGACTTAAATTAAGCGCATCACCTGCAGCCTGAGCTTTAAATCCAACGCCTACCAAAGTCAGTTTGCGCTCAAAACCTTTTGAGACACCCGTGATCATATTGGCCAATAGCGCACGGATTGTTCCGGACATCGCATCAGACTGCATTGAATCATTTGTAGCTTTGCATAACAGGACATCACCTTCACGTACGACTGCCACATCTTTATTCAGCATTTGCTTCAGGGTGCCCAACGGGCCCTTGACTGAAACTTGTCCCGCAGCCAAAGTAACTTCTATACCTGACGGAACCGTAATTGGATTTTTAGCGACTCTAGACATATTTACCTCGTTACGCGACGATACAAAGAACTTCACCACCAATACCATTGGCGCGAGCTTTGCGATCTGTCATCAAACCCTTGGATGTGGATACAATTGCGATACCCAGGCCATTCATTACCTGTGGTATAGACTCGCTACCCTTGTATACCCGCAGACCTGGACGGCTTACACGTTGCAGCTTTTCAATTACCGGACGGTCGGCATAATATTTCAGACCGATTTCCAGTGTAGGCTTACCAGCCTCTCCAGTAACCTTGTAACCTTCCACATAACCTTCATCCTGCAGCACTTTTGCAAGCGCAACTTTCAATTTAGAAGAAGGCATTGCTACAGTAACTTTTTCTGCCATCTGTGCATTGCGAATACGCGTTAGCATATCGGCGATTGGATCACTCATACTCATAAATTCACCCTTACCAGCTTGCCTTGACTACACCAGGAACTTCGCCACGCATTGCGTATTCACGCAATTTAATACGGCCAAGACCAAATTTACTAAACACACCACGCGAACGACCTGTCAACAAACAACGATTGCGCAAGCGAACCGGGCTTGAGTTACGCGGCAACGCCTGTAACTTTTCACGTGCCGCCGCACGATCTTCATCGCTCAGCTTTACATTGATGATGATTGCTTTTAATTCAGCACGTTTGGCAGCAAATTTCTCCACTGTTACACGGCGCTTTAAATCACGGTTTATGACGGAGACTTTAGCCATTTTTCCCTCAGTTTTTCAGTGGCAACTTAAATGCATTCAGAAGGGCTCGCGCCTCATCATCAGTCTTTGCACTGGTAGTTATAGTGATATTCATCCCACGCAACATATCAATTTTGTCGTATTCGATTTCCGGGAAAATTATCTGCTCTTTAACACCCATGTTGTAGTTACCACGGCCGTCAAAAGCTTTTCCAGACAATCCGCGGAAGTCGCGAATACGGGGAATTGATATTGTTACTAGGCGATCCAAAAATTCATACATACGCTCACGACGCAGCGTAACCTTGCAACCCACAGGATAATTCTCGCGAATTTTAAACCCGGCGATTGATTTTTTTGACTTCGTCACAACCGGCTTTTGGCCTGCAATCTTCTGCATATCGGCAACCGCATGATCCATCACCTTCTTATCTGCTACCGCCTCACCAACGCCCATATTGAGCGTGATTTTTTCGATACGCGGCACTTCCATGATGGACTTATAGCCATACTTCGCCATCATTTCTTTTGCCACTGTATTTTTGTAGTAATCGTACAAACGAGACATACCGTATTTCCTCTTATGCAATCACTTCGCCACTGGATTTGAATATGCGCACCTTGCGTCCGTCTTCCAGAAATTTAACACCAATGCGATCCGCCTTCTTCGTTGCGGCATTGAAAATTGCCACGTTTGACACATCGATAGGCATTTCCATTTCAACGATTCCACCATTCAACCCTTTTACAGGATTTGGCTTCTGATGCTTCTTGACCTTGTTAACTCCACTTACCAGCAACTTACCCTCAAGTACTCGCAAAACACTTCCGCGCGCACCCTTGTCTTTACCGGCAATGATAATCACATCATCATTTTTCTTAATCTTGCTCATGATATTCCCTTGACTGCGTTAAAGCACTTCAGGTGCCAACGACACGATTTTCATGAATCGCTCGGACCGCAACTCACGAGTAACCGGTCCAAAAATACGCGTACCAATTGGCTCCAACTTTGCGTTCAGCAAAACTGCCGCATTGCCATCGAACTTAACCAATGAACCATCAGGACGACGAACACCTTTAGCTGTACGCACAACAACCGCGCTGTATACGTCACCTTTTTTAACACGCGATCGCGGAGCAGCATCTCTGATACTCACTTTAATTACATCGCCTATGCCTGCGTAACGGCGCTTAGAACCACCAAGCACTTTAATACACATAACAGTGCGAGCGCCGGTGTTATCGGCAACGTTTAAAATTGACTGCATTTGTATCATTTGTAAATCTCCAACTTTGTCCGCTCTTGACGGCTAGTTTTGGAACCCGTTCGGGTTAGGCCGTCGCAAGCAACGGTGAAACGAAGCCGCGCATTATATTGATACCTGCGGTTTTACGCAAGTATATTATGCAATTAATTTACCAAAGCTTTTTCTAAAAGCTTGGACACACGCCAGGTTTTGGTCTTGGAGAGCGGACGACACTCTTCAATTATGACTACATCACCTTGATTACACTCATTGGTTTCATCATGCGCGTGGTATTTTTTCGATACACGTACAATCTTGCCCAACAGCGGATGCTTGATTTTTCTTTCGATCAAAACGGTAACTGTTTTGTCCATTTTGTCACTCACCACAGTTCCGGTCAGCGTACGCTTAAGATTAGTTGTTGCATTCATTACTGCGCACCCTTCTGTGTCAATATGGTTTTAACGCGCGCAATATCACGACGTACTTTGCTCAACGTGCTGTTGTTGCTCAGCTGTTGAGTAGCCATCTGCATACGCATACCAAACTGAGCCTTAGTCAGGGACAGTAATTCTGCCTCCAACTCTGCTACAGATTTAGTTTTCAGTTCGCTAGCTTTCATAATTAAGCTCCTACCTGTCTAATAACAAATGTAGTTTCGATAGGTAACTTTGCCGAAGCCAAACGAAACGCCTCACGTGCAATAACCTCATCTACACCATCCATCTCATACAACATTTTGCCTGGCTGAATTTCTGCTACATAGTATTCCGGGTTACCTTTACCGTTACCCATACGTACTTCAGCTGGCTTCTGTGAAATCGGCTTATCAGGGAAAATACGAATCCAGATACGTCCGCCGCGTTTGATATGACGAGTCATCGCTCGACGTGCAGCCTCGATCTGACGTGCCGTCAAACGACCGCGACCAACCGCTTTCAAACCATATTCACCAAAACTTACTTTATTACCGCGAGTTGCAATGCCAGTATTACGGCCTTTTTGCTCTTTACGGTATTTTCTTCTAGCTGGCTGTAGCATGTTTAGCCCCCGACTTTCTTACTTTTTTCTCAGGTTCAGCGGCAGGTGCTGCAACTTCTTGAGCACCCGTATTCTCACCTTTATAAACCCATACTTTGACACCGATAAGACCGTAAGTCGTCAATGCTTCAGACGTACCGTAATCGATATCAGCACGCAATGTATGCAATGGCACACGACCTTCGCGATACCATTCTGTACGGGCAATTTCAATACCATTCAGACGACCGGAACTCATGATCTTGATACCGAGTGCGCCCAGACGCATTGCATTCTGCATAGCGCGTTTCATCGCACGGCGGAACATGATGCGCTTTTCAAGTTGCTGGGTAATCGAATCTGCAATCAATTGCGCATCGATCTCGGGCTTGCGCACTTCTTCAATATTCAGTGCCACATCAGGCAAACCCATGCGCTTTTTCAATTCTGTGCGCAATGATTCGATATCCTCGCCTTTTTTACCGATTACCACTCCCGGACGTGCCGAGTAGATAGTGATCTTGGCATTTTTCGCAGGACGCTCGATGACTATTTTAGAAACCATCGCACCTGCAAGTTTCTTTTTGAGATATGCACGAACTTCAATATCTTTCAGCAATAAATCTGAAAAATTCTTGCTGTTGGCATACCACCTGGATGTCCAGTTTTTATTGACGCTCAATCGGAAACCGATTGGATGTATTTTCTGTCCCATATCTGCTTAGCTCCCGACGATTATCGTAATGTGGCAGGCCTGCTTCTCTATGCCTGTACCACGACCTTTAGCGCGAGGTATCATGCGCTTCAATGAAGTAGCTTTATCAACATAGATCGTATTTATCTTCAATTCATCAATATCGGCACCATCATTGTGCTCAGCATTGGCAATCGCAGATTCCAAACCTTTTTTGATAATGACTGCAGCCTTTTTTGGGCTAAACGCCAAAAGTTGCAATGCTTTATCAACTGGTAAGCCGCGGATTTGATCAGCGACCAACCTACCTTTTTGCGCCGACAGGCGAACACCCTTTACTACCGCTGTTGTGCTCATCATGCCTCCTTATTTCTTAACCGCTTTTTTATCAGCGGCATGCCCTTTGAAAGTGCGTGTCAATGCGAACTCGCCGAGCTTGTGCCCAACCATGTTTTCAGAGATATACACCGGTATATGTTGCTTGCCGTTATGCACTGCGAAAGTCAAACCTACAAAAGTAGGGACGACAGTGGAACGGCGAGACCATGTCTTAACTGGACGCTTGTCGTTGGTTGCACGTACAGACTCAACCTTTTTCAACAAATGTGCATCAACAAATGGACCTTTTTTAATGGAACGTGCCATATTTAATTACCCCTTAAGCTGAAAGCGACGGCGAACAATCATATTGCTTGTGCGCTTATTGCGACGTGTACGGAAGCCTTTGGCTGGTACACCCCATGGACTAACCGGATTACGACCTGCTGCCGTCTTACCCTCACCACCACCATGTGGGTGATCTACCGGGTTCATAACGACGCCGCGAACAGTCGGGCGTATACCGCGCCAACGATTTGCGCCGGCCTTACCAATTGAGCGCAATGAATGTTCGCCATTACCCACTTCACCGATTGTTGCGCGGCATTCAACGTGAACTTTGCGGATCTCACCAGAGCGTAAACGCAACTGAGCGTAACTTCCTTCACGCGCCAACAGCTGCACAGACGTGCCAGCGGAACGTGACAACTGCGCACCTTTGCCCGGCATCATTTCTATGCAATGTATTGTTGAGCCCACCGGTATATTACGTAACGGCAATGCATTACCAGCCTTGATCGGCGCATCGGAACCATTTTGCAATTGCGTTCCAACAGCCACACCCTTGGGCGCAATGATATATTTGCGCTCACCATCCGCGTAACACAGTAATGCAATATGCGCAGAACGGTTAGGATCGTATTCCAGCTGCTCAACAGTTGCCGGGATACCATCTTTATTACGCTTGAAGTCGATAATACGATAACTCTTTTTGTGCCCACCGCCCATATGACGAACAGTGATATGACCATTATTATTACGGCCAGCAGTTCTGTTCTTCTTTTCAAGCAATGCTGCATGAGGCTTACCCTTATGCAGTCCCGGTGTAACCACGCGTACAACAGCACGGCGGCCAGGAGAGGTTGGTTTTAGTTTCATCAGTGCCATGATATTTACCCCTGCTCACTCGTAGCAAAATTGATTTCTTGACCTGGAGCCAGACACACATATGCCTTTTTCCAGTCCTTGCGCGAACCCATGTATTTGCCAAAGCGTTTGCTTTTGCCCTTGACTACACTAACCTGAACTTTTTCAACGTTTACTTTGAACAACAGTTCAACAGCAGCCTTGATTTCAGGTTTGGTTGCATCAGAAACCACTCGGAAAATTACTTGCTCGTTTTTCTCGGCAACGTAGGTCGCTTTTTCAGAAATTTGCGGAGCAAGCAGAACGTTCATCAAACGTTCCTGATTGAATTTTTGTACGCTCATGCCAGTAACTCCTCAATCTTTGCAATTGCATTGCGCGTCACCAATACCTTGGGGAAACGAACCAGACTGACCGGGTCAGCCTGATGCGCTTCAAGCACCAATACATTTGGCAGATTACGCGTAGACAAGAATAGATTTTCGTCGATATTGTCAGTAATGATCAACACACGATCCATACCCAGACCCATATCTTTCATCTTCTGCGCGAAAACTTTTGTCTTTGGTGTATCTATCACAAGACTATCCACGACAGTCAGACGGCCATCACGAACCAATTGTGAAAAGATTGAGGCCAAACCCGCGCGGTACATTTTGCGGTTAATTTTCTGGCTGAAGTTCTCATCCGGTGAGTTACCGAAAATCTTACCACCACCGCGCCATATCGGACTTGAGGCCATACCGGCACGTGCACGGCCCGTACCTTTTTGCGCCCATGGCTTGCGGGTACTTTTCGCTATTTCGCTACGACCTTTTTGCTTGCGATTACCGGAGCGAGCATTCGCCTGATAAGCTGTAACAAGCTGATGAATCAAAGCTTCGTTATATTCACGACCAAACAAATCATCAGATGCAGCAATACTCGCACCTGCTTTACCGTTTGCGTTAATGACTTTAATTTCCATTATGCACCTGCCTTAACTGCTGGACGCACGATCACATCGCCACCCTTGCTACCGGGAACTGCGCCCATAACCAACAAAAGCTGGCGATCAGCATCGATACGAACAATTTTTAAATTCTGCACAGTGCGCTGGACATCGCCCAAGTGACCCGTCATGCGCTTACCAGGAAACACGCGGCCCGGATCCTGCGCCATACCGATAGAACCGGGTACGTTATGTGATTTTGAGTTACCGTGGGAAGCGCGGCCAGATTTGAAATGGTGACGCTTGATCGTACCGGCGTAACCTTTACCCAACGTGACGCCTGTAACGTCAACCTTCTGACCAACCTGAAATAGATCCACACCCAGCTTGCCACCGGCCTGCAACGCGGCAACCTGTTCTGGTGTAGCTGTGAATTCTTTCAACACACTACCCGCTTCAACACCCGCTTTGGCGTAATGACCAGCTGCAGCCTTGGTCACCCGTGTAGCACGACGAACGCCAAACGCAACTTGCACTGCGCTATAGCCGTCTGTTTCAGATGTTTTGCATTGAGTAATGCGGTTATTGGACACGTCCAACACAGTTACCGGCAACGAGGAACCGTCGTCGGTAAAAATGCGAGTCATGCCAATCTTGCGACCGACAAGTCCTAAGCTCATTTTTCTTTCCTTTTATTAAGGGGCCAACTTCAATTGGTTGGCCGATTTATATACTACAAAACTACAACTATTACGCTTACTGCAACTTAATCTCTACGTCCACGCCTGCTGGCAAATCCAGCTTCATCAGCGCATCTACTGTTTTATCAGTAGGATCAACGATGTCCATCATGCGCAAATGCGTGCGGATTTCAAATTGATCGCGGGATGTCTTATTTACGTGCGGTGAACGCAGCACGTCAAAACGTTCAATCTTGGTAGGCAAAGGAATCGGGCCCTTAACAACTGCACCGGTACGCTTGGCCGTATCCACTATCTGCGAAGCGGACTGATCTATCAAACGATAATCAAAGGCTTTCAGACGAATACGAATTTTTTGGCTAGTTGACATATTTTTTACTCAGCTTTTAGCAGCCATGCAAGCCTGCGAATTAAAGAACGGAATATTATACAGCGAGACCACGTCTCGCTGCACGCTATTTTTACACTAAACTACAAATACCTGACTTTTTAATACTTACGCAACAATCTTGGCAACCACACCCGCACCAACGGTACGACCACCTTCACGAATCGCGAAGCGCAAGCCTTCTTCCATCGCTACCGGTGCGATCAAGTTGACCGTGACAGATACGTTGTCGCCTGGCATGACCATTTCAACGCCGGCTGGCAGCTCAACTGCGCCAGTTACGTCGGTTGTACGGAAGTAAAACTGGGGACGGTAACCCTGGAAGAAAGGGGTATGACGACCACCCTCATCCTTGCCCAGTACGTAGATCTCGGCCGAGAATTTGGTATGCGGGGTGATAGAGCCTGGCTTGGCCAGTACTTGTCCACGCTCAACTTCTTCACGCTTGGTACCACGCAGCAGTACTCCGACGTTGTCACCCGCCTGACCTTGATCCAGCAGTTTGCGGAACATTTCCACGCCGGTGCAGGTTGTTTTCAATGTCGGCTTCAATCCAACAATCTCGATTTCTTCACCAACTTTGACCACGCCACGTTCGATACGGCCAGTTACAACGGTACCGCGACCGGAGATGGAGAAGACGTCTTCTACGGGCATCAGGAAGGCGCCATCCAGGGCACGTTCAGGTTGCGGGATGTAGGTGTCCAGGGCTTCAGCCAGTTTCATGATGGCCTGTTCGCCGAGCTCACCTGTATCGCCTGACAGTGCCATGGTGGCAGAGCCTTTGATGATCGGCACGTCGTCGCCAGGGAAGTTGTATTTGGTGAGAAGTTCGCGGATTTCCATTTCGACAAGTTCGAGCAGCTCAGCGTCGTCGACCATGTCGCATTTGTTCATGAACACGATGATGTAGGGTACGCCGACCTGACGGGCGAGCAGGATGTGCTCACGGGTCTGTGGCATAGGGCCGTCCGCGGCGGATACCACGAGGATCGCGCCGTCCATCTGGGCTGCACCGGTAATCATGTTCTTGACATAGTCGGCGTGGCCTGGGCAGTCAACGTGTGCGTAGTGACGGTTGGCTGTTTCGTATTCGACGTGGGCGGTATTGATGGTAATGCCGCGGGCCTTTTCTTCCGGCGCCGCGTCGATCTGGTCGTAAGCTTTGGCTTCGCCGCCAAATTTCTTCGATAATACGGTGGCGATCGCTGCTGTCAGCGTGGTCTTGCCGTGGTCTACGTGACCAATCGTGCCTACGTTTACGTGCGGTTTCGTACGTTCAAATTTTAGTTTTGCCAT
>JANXWX010000051.1 GCA_025350915.1 Nitrosomonadales bacterium | reverse complement strand
GGTGGTGCCGGTGTTGAATAAAATTGACCTGCCATCTGCCAACCCGGAGAACGCGATCGAGGAAATCGAGGATGTGATCGGTATCGATGCGCACGATGCCGTGCGCTGCTCTGCCAAGACGGGACTGGGCGTTGAGGATGTGATCGAAGCAATGATCGCCAAGGTTCCCGCGCCCAAAGGTGACCCCGCAGCGCCTTTGCAGGCGCTGATCATCGACTCCTGGTACGACAATTATGTCGGCGTGGTGATGCTGGTGCGGATTGTGAATGGCACGCTCAAGCCTAAAGACAAAATTTTATTTATGGCAACCGGCGCGCAACACCTGACAGAAAACATCGGTGTGTTCAGTCCCAAATCGGTGCCGCGTGAAACGCTCACCGCCGGACAGGTGGGCTTTATTATTGCAGGCATCAAGGAGTTGAAAGATGCCAAGGTGGGTGACACCGTCACCCTGCAAGCCAATCCCGCGACAAGTGCCTTGCCCGGTTTCAAGGAAGTGCAACCGCAGGTATTCGCCGGTCTCTTCCCTGTGGAATCAAACCAGTATGACGCGCTGCGAGATTCGCTGGAAAAGCTCAAGCTGAACGACGCTTCATTGCAATATGCGCCAGAAGTTTCGCAGGCGCTGGGCTTCGGCTTCCGCTGCGGCTTCCTCGGCTTGCTGCATATGGAAATCGTGCAGGAGCGGCTGGAACGTGAATTCGATATGGATTTGATTACTACCGCGCCCACCGTAGTCTACGAGGTGGTCATGCGCGATGGCTCGATAGTGCTGGTGGACAACCCGTCGAAGATGCCTGATGTTCCCAAGATAGAGGAAATTCGCGAACCTATCGTGACCGTGAACCTGTATATGCCGCAGGAATACGTGGGAGCGGTGATTACCCTGTGCACGCAGAAGCGCGGCGTGCAGATCAATATGAGTTATCACGGTAAACAAGTATTACTGGTTTACGAAATGCCGATGGCAGAAATTGTGATCGACTTCTTCGACAAGCTCAAATCGGTATCGCGCGGTTATGCCTCGATGGATTACGAATTCAAGGAATATCGCTCTGCCGATGTGGTGAAGGTGGATATTCTGATCAACGCCGAAAAAGTCGACGCGTTGGCCATTATCGTGCACCGCGCCAATAGCCAGTTCCGTGGACGCGCGGTAGCGGCAAAGATGCGCGAACTGATACCACGGCAGATGTTTGATGTGGCGATACAGGCTGCAATTGGCCCAAATATTATTTCGCGCGAAAACGTAAAAGCCTTGCGCAAAAACGTGCTGGCAAAATGTTACGGCGGCGATATATCCCGCAAACGGAAATTGCTGGAAAAACAAAAAGCCGGTAAGAAACGTATGAAACAGGTGGGCAGTGTGGAAATTCCACAGGAAGCTTTCTTGTCTATATTGCGTATTGATGACAAATAAAAAGGAAGCCTAGATGGATTTTGCGCTAATCATGTTTTTGCTGTTGGTGGTGACCGGAGGAATCTGGTTGCTGGATATTTTGCTGTTGAAGGCCCGGCGCAAACAGGGCGAGCCGTGGTGGGTGGAGTACGCCAAGAGTTTTTTTCCTGTGATTCTCGCGGTATTTTTACTGCGTTCATTTTTGGTAGAGCCGTTTAAAATACCATCAGGGTCTATGATTCCCACCTTGCAAGTGGGTGACTTTATTCTGGTCAATAAGTTTACCTACGGCATACGCTTGCCGATTATCAGTCAAAAAATAATTGAAATTAATAACCCGCAACGGGGTGATGTGATGGTGTTTCATTATCCCGAAAATCCGGCAGTCGACTACATCAAACGGGTTGTCGGCTTGCCCGGCGATGTGGTTATCTATCGCGGCAAACAGGTGTTGATCAATGGAAATGTGCAAGAGCAGAAAAGCGAAGGCGAGTACAATTATGTCGACAATGGCCTAAGTTTCGTGCACACCAATCGCTATACTGAAAATTTGACGGGACATACCCATGCCATACTGGTTAATCCGGATGTGCCGGGATTGCATATGAGCTCGGTTGCCGATTTCCCGCAACGCGAGCAATGCAGTTACAGCTTTGACGAAATGCGTTGTATAGTTCCGCCCGGCCATTACTTTATGATGGGCGATAATCGTGATAACAGTCGTGATAGTCGCTACTGGGGCTTTGTGCCGGACAAACTGATTGTGGGTAAAGCATTTTTTGTGTGGATGAATTTTAGTGATTTGAAGCGTATAGGTACAACTATCAATTAAGGAGATTACCAGATGAAAGCAATCGTAAAACAACAAGGAATTACTTTTACCGGCTTCATTATTGTCGCGGCACTGCTGGTGTCTGTGGCGATATTCAGTATGAAGCTGATCCCCGCTTACATGGAGAATGGAAAAATTCAGCATGCATTCGACGCTATTGTTAGTGACCCAGCTATGCAAGCCGGGACAGTTCGCGAAATAAAGGATTCCTTTTATAAGCGCGCAAATACGATGGATAATGTGAGCTCAGTACAGTCTGAAGATATTGTGATTACAAAGGAAGATGGTAGGTTATCTCTCAGTGCCAATTACAGTGCTAAAATTCCATTGGCAGGTAATGTTAGCTTGCTTGTAGAATTTACTCCACACGCACCAAAATAAATTTAGATGAATCGCAACACACTGTGTAGCCAGTTAGGGCACGTTTTTGTACAGCCGCAGTTGTTGCAACGCGCATTAACACATCGCAGTCACAGCGCAGCCCACAATGAGCGCCTGGAATTTTTGGGCGACAGTGTGGTGAATTGTGTGGTGGCGAAATATTTACACGATAGTTATCCGGATTTACCCGAGGGTGATTTATCGCGGTTGCGTTCCAATCTGGTTAACCAGCAAACGCTTTACACCCTGGCGCAGCAACTGCATCTCGGTGAATTGCTGCTGCTGGGCGAAGGGGAGCTCAAAAGTGCAGGCGCCAGCCGGCCATCCATCCTTGCCGATGCGCTTGAGGCATTAATAGGCGCATTGTTTCTGGATGGCGGCTTTGATGCGGCAGAAAGTGCTGTGCTCAAGCTGTATATTCCCCATATTAAACAGGCAAATGTTTTGACTTTGGGGAAGGATCCCAAAACCTTGTTGCAGGAATATTTGCAAAGCCGCAAACTGGCCTTACCCAAGTATGCAGTGGTTGGCACCCAGGGTGAGGCGCACGCACAATTATTTCAGGTGGAATGCGGCATAGCCCAGTTAAAAATGACCACGCGCGGAGAGGGCACCAGCCGGCGCATAGCAGAACAAATGGCAGCAGATGCCGCCTTAAAACTACTGAACACTCAAACACATGACTGATAACACACTTTTTCACAGCGGCTATATCGCCATCGTAGGGCGTCCGAATGTGGGCAAGTCCACCCTGCTAAATCATCTGATCGGGCAAAAGATCAGCATCACCTCGCGCAAGGCGCAAACCACGCGCCATCGCATTACCGGCATCCTGACAGAAGACTGCATGCAATTCGTGTTTGTGGATACCCCCGGCTTTCAAACGCAGTATCTGAACACGCTGAACAAGGGCTTGAACAAGGTGGTCACCAGCAGCCTGCGCGATGTCAATGTTGTGATGTTTGTGATTGAGGCGCGACATTTCGATGAACGTGATCGCCTGGTCATGAACTTGTTGCCGAAGGATGCCCCGGTAATTCTCGTGATCAACAAGGTTGATAATCTGGAAGTCAAGGGCGAGCTGTTACCCTTTATGCAGGAGATTTCGAAAGAGCGCGAATTCGCCGCTATCGTGCCGGTCAGCGCCAAGCATGACAAACAACTCGACACCCTGCTCGACGCAATTCGTCCTTTCATACCGGAGGGAGAGAAAATATATCCCGAGGATGAAATTACCGATCGCAATGAAAAATTTCTTGCAGCTGAAATTGTACGCGAGAAAGTGTTCCGCTTTACCGGTGAAGAGTTACCTTACTCGGTCAGCGTGGTGATCGAGCAGTTCAAGCTGGAAGGCAAGCTGCGCCGCATTCATGCGGCGATACTTGTCGACAAGGATGCACACAAGGCCATGTTGATCGGTAAAAATGGCGAAAAACTGAAGGAAATTGCGACGCAGGCACGGCTGGATATGGAAAAACTGTTCGACGGCAAAGTCTTCCTTGAAGTGTGG